>NZ_JBLYPL010000033.1:0-39839 GCF_051851855.1 Rahnella sp. ATs2
CCAGTATGAACAATAATAATCCCGCGCCCAGCCATTTACCCCAGCGCGCATAGCCGCGATTAACGGCCCCGTCTATTTTTTCCAGCCTTTTAAAAAAATCCATTTTATTTCTCGCTATGAGTTTTATTTACGGTTTACTGTATCTGGCAGATCTTCAACCTTCGGACTAATAAACCCTGTCCCCCACCACAAGCGCACTTTATCTCCGGGCAGAAAATAAACATGCAGGTAATTTTCTTCCCATTTTCGTTCAGGGAGAGGAATCCTTACTTTATGGATTTCAGTACGTATTCCTGCTTGATATTGCGCAAGGGTGTAATCAACAGTCCAGACAACTTCCGCCGTTTTACCACTGATACTTCCGCAACATGTGGATTTACCAGAACCTGAAGCGTAAGGATTTTCTTTATCATGTGCTGAAGAATTAGCACCCGCTACACCATTCACACTAAATCCCCGTATAGGCCGATCTATTTCGCTGTGAATAATTAATGTTACCGGTCCGGTCGGTGGTCCCCAGATGGATGCCCAGACTACCCAGCCTCCCCATCCCAGTATGAACAATAATAATCCCGCGCCCAGCCATTTACCCCAGCGCGCATAGCCGCGATTAACGGCTCCGTCTATTTTTTCCAGCCTTTTAAAAAAATCCATTTTATTTCTCACGTTATTTATTTTGACTGACGGAATCAAATACCTGCCGCTGGTAATTTATTATCCTTGCCGGGATGTTTTTCATAATGTGACCAGGCATTGTCACTCCACCCTAATAAAACTTTATCTCCGGGGAGGAAGTGAACGTGCAAATAAACTTTTCCCCATTTGCATTCTGGATTAGAGAATAATCAGCCCGTCCTTGCATGTAATTTCCTTATTTAATCTACAGAGTATTCAGTTAAAATTTTCACCAACGATGCTTCCCCCTCGCTCACTTTTTGCAACATCGTCAGCATTCCTTCGGATTCCAGTATTTTCTTACCGCCATTAAGGTAATAAAGTGCATACAGTTTGCTGTCGACGCCTGCGGGCATTCCGGCCAGCCGTGCTTTTTGCAGTGCTTTAATCACCATGTCGCGCTGCGAACAGGGAGGGAAATGCTGACTGGCAGGCATTTTCTGCCACTGGGTTAAAATCGCACCGACTTCGGGTTCATCCATAATCTGTTGCCAGATTTCTTCATTTAGCCTGACGGCATGATCCCGTGGATTTTCTGCAGTAGATGCCAGCAGAGGAACAGGCTGCCAGCTCCCTTCTAAAGGTGCCCACCACCGGGTGATATTCCTGAACAGAAAGGTGTGCCATTCCTGTTCACCGCATTGCGCGAGCAGACTGATCACCTGTCGTGTATAAAAGCGAATCAGTGCAGTGGTGTCATCCGGGCCAATCACTGTGCAGGCATAAGAAAGTTGCGCCGCAAGCGCCCCTGAAAGGCAGGATTTTGTCGCAATCACACCCACAACGCCGGGTGTGTCCTTTATCTTTTGTGTGAGTTCATTGTTATTTTTCACCGCCAGCAACCACGGCCCGTAATTTTTAAACTCGGCGAGTTGCGGATGGAGGTATAAAGAATACATTTCCGAAGCATTGAGCGTGTAAAAGGCCTCAAATGCTTGGGTTTCCTGCGCTCCACCTTCTAACAATAAATAAAAATAACCGTTCTCTGTTTCAGCTGCGAACTCTGCTAATGCTGTTGACTCGATCATTTACGCTCCCTGTACGATGGCATCGTTGGCTTTGATGGCGTTAAGTAAGCATTCGATACAAATCTTGTTTTTAAGCTCAGGATACTGTCCCGGCAGCATGGGCATTTTCAGCCGTACAGGATTCGCCACCGTCAGCACCGTGTGCGGCGTTTTCCTGAAATACTCACCGGCCGTGCCGTACTCAATTTTGCCGTCCTGCAGGATGAGGTAGCTGCCGCCACCAATCAGCGTGATGCGCTTTTTCGCGCTGAACACGATGTCGCCGTCCACCGCCGTGAGGCTCACTTTTTTGCCCGCCGCAAGCGCCAGCCGGTTGTTCTGCGCCTGAACGTCGACCCTGCCTTCGCTGGCCTTCAGGCTCATTTCGCCCTTCAGCGCAAAAATGCCCATTTCCTCACCGGTGTTGACGGTCAGGTTCTTAATCACCCCGATATCCGCGTTTTTACCGGCGTTCAGAATCATGTTTTTGGCAGCGGCCAGCTGCATATGTTCGCCGCTGGTCAGCGCCATGCCTTCCGGGGCGCTGGCCAGCACCACCTGATTTATCGGCTTCAGACGTTCGCTGAACATGGCGATTTGCGCCGCGATGTCGGCCTCCAGCGCGCTGGCCTCGGCGGCGGCCTGGCTGAGGGCCTTTACCTGACGCTGCAGGTAGTCGATTTCAGCCATCGCCGCGCTGTTATCCAGCACCTGACCCTGACCCTGCGGCTGGGCGTCCGCGCTCAGAAAGACGCCCTTACCACCACGCAGGACGCCGTGTTCATCTGTGCGCAGCTCAAAACCTTGCCCGCGCGGCGCGTTTTGCGCATCGACGATATGCCCGCTATTCAGCTGGGTTTTGCCGTATTCGGTGGCGAGCTTGATGTGCTCCTCACTGCGCCGGTCCTCCATCCGCAGCTTGTTATTTGACGGAGTGCGCAGGACGTTGCGGGTGTGGTTCCTTTCGGTCACATGGTCGGGATGTTCGGAGTCGTGCAGCGCGGCGGCGATATACGGCCGGTCGGGGTCGCCGCCGTCAAAGGCAATCGCCACTTCGGTGCCGTCGGTCAGCGGCATATGCCAGCCGTAGCCGTCGCCGCCGTAGGGTTTGGCGAGGCGCACCCACAGGTACGCATAACCGGCATCGGCCGTGGCGCGGTCGCCGTCAATCCGTACGCGGTAACGCCCCTGATTATCCAGCCACGCGTAGGTGTCGCCTTTGTTCGGGCTTTCCACCCGCGCCGGTATCGTGCCGCTGAGCACGGGCCGCGCCGGTGGTTCGGGGCGAAAGCAAATCGTTTCGCGGTAGGCCATGCCCCAGATATTGAGGCGGAAGTGGTCGGTGCGCGAGCCTTTGGCGACGATGCGGGTAATGAGGATGCCGTCCGGCAGGTCGCTGAACGGGTAGGCCTGCGGCTCCAGCACCTGACCCGGCGCCAGCCCGCTGCCGGTGGTGCGGGCAAAGATGCGGCACTGATGATTGAGTTTACGTTCATGGCGGATGCGGGCATAAAACGCGCCGGTTTCGGCGGCGGCGTCCACGTCCTCACCGGCCTCGCGGTAGGGTCGGGCATAAAGGTAGCTTTCGCCGGTCACCGGCGCGGCGCTGCGCACCTGCGCGCTGGCGTCCAGCGGCGTGGTCGCCTCGCGGTAGTTGTAATCGCGTTTAAAGATTTTGCCGGTCACGGCGTTCCAGTGGATTTTCAGCCCCCAGACGCTTTCGGCGTGGCCGTCGCTCATCCCCGACGGCTCGCAGTACGGCAGGGTCATGCCAAACTGGTACTGCTCCGGCCCGTCGCCGAACAGCACCTTTTCACACGCCAGGCGGGTGTCCGCCTCAAAGCGGAACCAGATACCGACCTCGGCCAGAATGCGTTTTATAAACTGCAGGTCGGTTTCGCCCCACTGGGTGATGAGTTCGCGGTCGGGGTAGGTCTGGCTGAGGCGAAACTCAAAATCCTGCCCCTCGAGCCCGTGTTTGCGCAGGATAAACTCCGCCACCTCGGGCACCGACTGGTTCTGAAAAATAAAGCTGTTGGTGCTGTTTTCCAGCAGCCGCAGGCGCGGCACCAGCTCGAGGCGGTACAGGGTTTCATCGGCGGAGGTGGACAGGCGCTGAAAGTCACGGATAACGCCGTACACGACGCGTTCCGGCTGGAAAGGCGTGCCCATAGTGAAGCTGGCGAACTGGCGCAGCATCTGCGCGGCGTCGATATCCGGTTCGGGGCTGGTGACGTCAACGGTGTAGGAAAAAGCCTCGCTGAGCTGTTCCTCGCCGCGAAAGTTCAGCACGTCCAGACTGTAAGGGCTGTTCCAGATATCAAGCGAGTAGCGGGAAAGTGTATCCATTCCGGTCCCTGGTTGGCATGTGAAAAGCATCCTGCTTTTCGGAGTGTGAGGAAACTGTATTCACATGGTGAAATTGTGGGCACAGTTTAATGGAATTTACGTATTCACAAAGAGATATATGAAGGGATATGAAGAAAAAAGGCGCAGTTGCCCGCGCCTTTACGATCACTTTTTACGGAATCAGATTACAACGCGACGTCTGCAACCTGCTTCTGCTCTTCACCCTTTTTAGGGGCTGAAGAATTGTCCGCTGCCGGTGCCGGTTCCGCCGCTTTTGGCTGCGGGTTGTCGAGCATCAGAACGCGGCTGGTGTCGCCCAATTCTTTCTCGGTCGCGGCCACGTTGCCGTTCAGTTCAGTGCCGTAAGAAGGGATGATGTCCTTCAGTTTGGCCTGCCATTCTGGCGTCGCGACTTTGTCTTTAAACACTTTTTCCATCAGGTGCAGCATGATCGGTGCCGCAGTGGATGCGCCCGGAGAAGCGCCCAGCAGCGCGGTAATGCTGCCATCTTTAGAGCTGACCACTTCGGTGCCGAGACGCAGAACGCCGCCTTCTTTCTCATCTTTTTTGATGATCTGCACACGCTGGCCCGCTTCCCACAGACGCCAGTCTTCTTTCTTCGCATCCGGGAAGTATTCACGTAACGCATCGAAACGATCGTCGTCGGACAACATCACCTGGCTGACCAGATATTTCACCAGATCGAAGTTGTCGATACCTACGTGGGTCATCGGCATGATATTGGAGAAATTCACGCTGCCGAACAGATCCCACAGGGAACCATTTTTCAGGAATTTGCTGGAGAAGGTCGCGAACGGCCCGAACAGCAGAACCTGTTTGCCATCCAGAATACGGGTGTCGAGGTGCGGTACGGACATCGGCGGTGAGCCGACAGACGCTTTACCGTACACTTTTGCCAGATGGCGTTTCACCACGTCCGGGTTCTCGGTCACCAGGAATTCGCCGCCGACCGGGAAGCCGCCGTAGTTATCTGCTTCCGGAATGCCGGATTTTTGCAGCAACGTCAGGGACGCGCCGCCTGCGCCGATAAACACGAATTTCGCTTTGATGACGCTTTCTTTGTCGCCGTTTTTCAGGTCGGCAACGGTCACGTTCCAGGTGTTATCCGGGTTACGTTTGATGTCGCGCACTTCATGACCGAGGCTCAGCGAGAAGTTAGGTTTCTTCTGCAATGAGGCCACCAGCTGACGGGTGATTTCACCGAAGTTCACGTCGGTACCGATCGGAATACGGGTCGCGGCCACTTTCTGCGCCGGGTCGCGCCCTTCCATCACCAGCGGGATCCACTGTTTGATTTGCGCCGGGTCTTCTGAATATTCCATGCCGCGGAACAGCGTGCTTTGCTGCAGCGCCGCAAAACGTTTACGCAGGAAATTGATGTTGTCGTCACCCCACACAAAACTCATGTGCGGCGTGCTGTTGATGAAGGAACGCGGATTGTGCAGTACGCCGTTCTCAACCTGATAGGTCCAGAACTGACGGGAAATCTGGAAGGATTCGTTGATTTCGACCGCTTTGGAGATATCGATACTGCCGTCGGCTTTTTCCGGCGTGTAGTTCATTTCCGCCAGCGCAGAGTGGCCGGTACCGGCGTTGTTCCAGCCGTTGGAGCTTTCCAGCGCCACGCCGTCGAGACGCTCAACCATGTCGATTGACCAGTCTGGTTCTAATTCCTGAAGGTATGTCCCCAGCGTCGCGCTCATAATGCCGCCGCCGATCAGTAACACATCAACGGGTTTTTCATCTTCTGCCAACGCTGACTGGCTGAAAGCAACCACGTTAAGGCAGAGGATCATGGCGAGTATCTTTCTCATGACGTCTGTTTCTCTGAATGTTTAGTTTTAGTTTTGCAGGTGAAAGCTATCCAGATTTCCCCTGGATAAACGAAATCAACAACCCGGTGCGGTGGGAAATAAGCGATTATTTCCACAGAGTATGAAAGGACAATAATGGGGAGTAACGAAAACCGCGGCGAAGAACGACAAATCAACCACACAAATGTTACCGAATACTCATATTATCGAGATTTCGTAAACAATTTAACATTGACGTTACGTGCATTAAAAATAGTTTAATACTTTAAATAATTACATAAGTTAGTGACGTGACGAAATTACTCAGGCCAGATTCGCCTGCAAAGCCGCTGCATGCGCAGCCAGAGCCGGTGCCGGACTGTGGCCAATCAGCATGAAATTGTAACCGGCGTTGCGCCAGTAAACCACGTTCATTCCGCGACGGATTTCACTCTGCTGCGCCGTCGTGTCACGGTGTTCGCTGCGCGTAATACACAGCGCCATCGGGCCGTAGCGCACATCCAGATAGGTGATTTGCGCGATGTCATAGTCGTCATAATGCAACATGCGGGCATCTTTCAGATCTGCCCCCTGCACTGCCAGCGCCGCCGGGCTCAGCGCGATACCTAAGGTATTTTGCACCCGCGCCAGCTGGATTTTTTGTTGCCCCGCAGAATCATACACATCCGCCAGCGTCTGCGCGGTGTACAGCGACATGTAATCCGCCACGCGCACGCGCCAGTTATCCTCCGATTCAAAAAGCGTCGAATAACGCCCTGCCAGCAGCCCGACGGCCAGAAAGCTTACCGACGCGGCGAGCAGTGCGCGACGACTAAAGCGGCGCGAACCGGCAGCCGGAACATCGGGAATGGCATCCAGCGCGGCCTGTAATTTGCCGACCGGCGCTTGCTGTAACATCGCACCGAACGCGTCGTGGAAGGGTAAATTGCTGCGCGACATCTGTGCCAGCCGCTGCGCCAGCACGTTATCCTGCGCCAGTTGTGCTTCAAATTTTGCGCGCTGCGGTTCGCTTAACTGGTTATCGAGATAAGCGACCAGGGTTTCATCGGAATAAGGCGCAGACGGGACTTCACGGGTCATTTTTTCTCTCCCTGCTGCGGTTGTGTGGCGGCACCGGCATCTTTTGCCAGCGTCAGCCGTGCGGCCGCCAGACGGCTCATGATGGTGCCGGCGGGCACACTCAGTGTCATTGCCGCCTCCTGATAGGTAAAACCTTCGACGTACACCAGAAACACCGCGTTGCGCTGGGCTTCCGGCAGCCGGTTCACCCGCTGCATCACCTGCGTATGCCAGTGACGTTCTTCAAAAGACAGCGTGTCGGCGGGCGCCTCCGTTTCATCCACATCCGCAAATCCCTGCCCCTGACGAACGTGCTGCGCCCTGAGTTCGTTAACCCATATAGAGTGCAGAATAGAAAAGAGCCAGCGATCCACGCCGGTGCTGTCGGCGACCTGCGCGCAGCGTTCCAGCGCCCGCACGCAGGTGGATTGCACCAGATCGTCTGCCACGTCGTGCTTGCGCGATAACACCATCGCGTAGCGCCACAAACGTGACAGGCACTGGCTCAGTTCAGAACGTAAGTCTGCCGGTGAGATTTATCGTTTCTCCGTGATCAGGATTCCGGGTGGCCGTCGATGGCGGCGCTCAGGTCGCGGTATTCTTCGCAGCCGGTACCGCATAAGCCTTTGATGGTCGCCAGCTGGGCTTTAGCGAGATCAGGACGCCCTTTAATCATATAAGCCTCGCCGAGATATTCCCGGACTTTGGCGTAATTCGCGTCAATGGCAATCGACTTCTGATAATAGCTGATGCCTTCGTCGGTGCGACCCAGTTTACGGGTGGCGTAGCCGCGATAATTCCAGGCTTCTTTGGTGTTCTGATCTTTGAGCGTATTCAGCACGGTCAGCGCTTCCTGATAACGCCCGGTTTTCGCCAGATGATAGGCGTACTGCGTTTTATCCTGATCGGAAATCATGCTGCCTTTATCCACCATGCAGCTTTTAGTTTTGCTGTCATAGATTTGTCCTTTCGGGCAGTCCGGCGTTTTCTTCGCGTCGGAATCGTCGCCCATCGCATTCGCTGCCGCGCTGAAAAACAGCAGATTGCCAGCCAGACAAGCAACCGACAGCGCCTGTATTACCGTTTTTGTCTTCATAATGATGTCCTGTAAGGGAGTAACGGATGACTTACGGGCGGCCTGCGCTGCCCGGTAACATGCGGCGCAGAATGCCGTCGCGGAGAACGTAATGGTGGAACAGTGCCGCCAGCGCATGCACGCCAGCAATGATGATCAGCGCCCAGGCAACGTTGTTGTGCAGCGAGCCAAAAGTTTTCGTCATCACGCTGTCGAAATTGAATACGTCAGGAATGGGGAATAAACCGAAGAAATAGAACGGCTCAGCCTGCGACCAGCGGAATAAAAATCCCAAAATGATTTGCGCGACCAGCAATAAATAGAGCGCCAGATGCGTCAGGTGCGCGGCGGCTTTCATCAGCGTCGGCATGGCGACCGGTTGCTGTTTGCTGCGACCGGTGCTGACGGTAAACAGGCGCCACAAAAGACGCCCGGTGATAATCGCCGCCAGCAATATCCCGACCGAGATATGCACCGATTGCAGCCCTTTTCGCAGCGGCGTGCCGCGCTCGAGGACTTCCCAGATATGCGCGCTGGCAAACAGGAAGATGACGGCCAGCGCCGTCAGCCAGTGCAGTAAAATAGTCAGCCCGTCATAGCGGCTGCGAAGAACCGGAGATGGCGTTGAAGTTGAGGTTAATCGTTGCATAGAAACAGTGCCCGTCAGTGTTCGATATAAAGGTAAACACCTGAGGACCGGTTTCTATTCGGTATGAGAGAAAATAATTCTCGTCCGATATGTTTTAAATGATAAAAAACGCAGGAGAAAAGATACGTCAGAACGCCCAAAGATAGCCTATATATAACTCAGGGACGCGCAAACAGCGCCCTGCGGCGCACAATTTCCCTTTGGGCCGGTCAAAAACCACGTTATTACGCGATAAAGTTTTGTTCTGAGTGGCCGATAATCCGTATTGGGCGCCTTACACGTCAACGGCTGCGCCATAATTTTGCATTTATTTCTTATGAGGTGCGGCAGGTGAGCGAAGTATCTAAAGAGTCGTTTGCGAAGCGGAACACGCTGGCAATCTTGTCCGTTTTGCGTGACTTAAAGAAGAACCAGACGCTGGTTATGGTCAGCCATTCCCGCGGGCAATTTATCAGCAAAATTCTGGACGTCGACGCTGACCACCACCAGTTTTTATTCGATCTCGGCAGCTCAGATTATGAAAATAGTCTGGCAATGGACGCCGATACGCTGAATTTTGTGGCAGAACCGGCAGGCGCAAAGGTCGAATTTTCGTGCAGTAAAGTTCGTCAGGTGGCATACGAAGGTTTACCCACTTTCACCTGTGATATCCCGCCCGTGTTGTATTCCATTCAGCGTCGTGAGTATTTCCGCGTGAATGTGCCGTGGCTGCCGGATTACCGTTGCAGCGGAAAACTGCCGGATACCTCAGACTTTGCCTATCGCGTGAGGGATATTTCTCTTGGCGGGCTGGGGCTGGAGATTGACGGCATGACGCCGCCGGAAATCAGTTCAGGCGCAGTGCTGAAAGATTCCCTGATCGAACTGGCTGAGCTTGGGAAATTCAAAGTGGATTTGCAGTACATCGGCGCGATGGCGCGTAAATCGGTGAGCAATAAAGGTGAAACTGTCAGCAAACAGCGGCTGAGTTTTAAGTTTCCGAATTTATCGCCCGCGCAGGAACGCGACCTGCAACGGGCAATTTTCGAACTGGAAAAACAGCAACATATGAAAGCAAAACGTTTCCAGCACGATTAAGGTTTAGATAAACATACCGCCTGAAGCCTCGACGCGCTGGGCGGTCATCCAGCCAGCTTCATCGCTCAGCATCATCGCCACCATCCCGCCAATATCATCCGGCAAACCGGCGCGTCCCAGTGCGGTATTGCCGGAGACAATTTTGTTCACTTCCGGATTATCGCGCACCATACCGCCGCTGAAATCCGTTTCGATCGCGCCAGGTGCCAGCACGTTCGCGGTAATGCCACGGGCACCCAGTTCTTTAGCCTGATAGCGGGTCAGCACTTCAATCGCACCTTTCATGATGGCGTAAGCCGAAGAGCCCGGCAGTGCGAAACGCGCCAGTCCGCTGGAAACATTCAGAATGCGGCCACCGTCTGCCATCAGCGGCAGCAGTTTCTGCGTCAGGAAAAATGGCCCTTTCAGGTGGACGTTCATCATCAGGTCAAACTGTTCTTCAGTGGTATCAGCAAAAGACTCATGCAAACCCACACCGGCATTGTTCACCAGAAAATCAAAAGTGTCGCGCTGCCAGACCTGTTGCAGCTGAGTTTTTACCTGCGCCACAAAAGTGTCAAAGCTGCCGGACGCGCCGGTATCCAGCTTTAACGCCACCGCTTTTCCGCCCTGTGCTTCAACTGATTGCACCACCGCCTGCGCCGCATCCGCCTGGCTGTGGTAAGTCAGAATGATATCAACGTTGTTTTTTGCCAGCTTTTCAATGGCATTCTTGCCTAATCCACGGCTTCCGCCGGTCACAATAGCGATTTTACGGTTCATTTTGGGCCTCTTTGGATTTTTGTCACTGATACATCGGTTGAAACATAGCCTATTGGATTACCTGAGTGCGATAAATGGTTCATAATGAGTTTCACTGTCTCAATACCAACAACAATCGGGCAAAATGTGGATAAAATTCAATCAATGCAGGTCTTCGTTCGCGTGGCGGAGCTGAGTAATTTTACCCGTGCAGCAGAAAGTCTCGGTTTGCCAAAAGGCAGTGTCTCGCGCCTCGTCCAGCAACTTGAAACGCGGATGTCGGCACGCCTGCTGCACCGTTCCACGCGCCGCGTGCAGCTGACGCAGGACGGGCAGGTGTTTTATCAGCGCTGTAAAGAGCTGCTGGCCAACATGGAGGAACTGGAGTCGATGTTTCAGTCGAATCCGGCCAGCGTCAGCGGGCGTTTACGGGTTGATATGACCACCGGCATGGCGACCAATCTGGTGCTGCCGCGCCTGGCAGAATTCCTCAACCGTTATCCTGCGCTGGAAATTGAGCTGAGCTGTACCGATCATCGCGTGGACGTGGTGCGAGAAGGGTTCGATTGCGTGATCCGCACCGGCACGCTGAAGGATTCCGGCCTGATTGCCCGCCCGCTCGGTCAGCTCAGCGTGGTGAACTGCGCCAGCCCCGGCTACCTGCGCCGCTACGGTACGCCGGATCATCCTGACCAGCTGGCGCAGCACGCGATGGTACATTACGAACAAATTCTCGGCAGCCATACGTCCGCCTTTGAATATCTCGACGGTAAGCAGGTGAAAACCGTTAAAAGCGGCGGCGCAGTGACGGTCAACAGCACTGAAACTTACGTCTCTGCCTGTCTGGCCGGATTAGGCATTATTCAGGCGCCGTTGCTGGGCGTGCGTGACGCGCTGGCAAGCGGTCAGCTGGTGAGTATTTTGCCGCAGTTCCGTGCCCCGCCAATGCCGGTGACGCTGGTTTATCCGCACCGCCTGAACCTTTCCCGCCGCGTGAAAGTGTTTATGGACTGGCTGACCGACATTACTCAAACGTTCATTGCCTGACCGCTTAAACCGCCGCGACTTAGTCCCGGCGGCTCAGGCGTCTATACTTAAAGCCGGATGCACTTTTAAGGACAACATGGATCAATGCCCATCATTTCTAAACAAGAACCTGATACACAGGAAAAACCCGAGCCGCTGATTAATATCAAAACCGGTAATTCTACGGTGGATAAAAACATCGGCAGATTTTCTCGACTGGTAGAACACGTTCAGTCATGGGGCTGGGTCGCCCACCTGCTGCGCGCTACCGAGCGCTTTAATGACCGTCTTGGCAGCCAGTTTGGCGCGGCTATTACCTATTTTTCGTTTCTGTCGCTGATCCCGATCCTGATGGTGTCCTTCGCCGCCGTCGGTTTTGTGCTGGCCTCAAATCCCGATTTGCTGGCGGAACTGATCAATAAAATCGTCAACAGCATCAGCGACCCGAATCTGGCGAACACGCTGAAAAGCACGGTGAATACCGCCATCCAGCAGCGTACCGCCGTGGGGTTATCCGGTTTGCTGATTGCGCTCTATTCCGGTATCAGCTGGATGGGGAATTTGCGCGAGGCGATCCGCGCACAATCGCGCGATGTCTGGGAACGTAATCCGCAGGATCAGGAAAAGATTTACCGCCGCTACATCCGCGACTTTATTTCACTGACCGGGCTGGTGCTGGCGCTGATTATCACGCTGTCGCTGACGTCGATTGCCGGTGCCGCGCAAAAAACCATCGTCGATGCGCTGGGTCTTGGCGGCATTGACTGGCTGCGTCCGGTGATGACCAGCATCACGCTGGTGATTTCTATTGCCGCCAACTATCTGCTGTTCCTGTGGATTTTCTGGATGCTGCCGCGCCATAAGCCACGTAAAAAAGCGCTGCTGCGCGGGACGTTGCTGGCGGCGGTGGGCTTTGAGGTGATCAAATTCGTGATGACCATGACGCTGCCGAAACTGGCGACGTCGCCTTCTGGCGCGGCGTTCGGTTCGGTGATCGGGCTGATGGCTTTCTTCTATTTCTTCGCCCGTCTGACGTTATTTGTGGCGGCGTGGATAGCGACTGCAAAATACAAAGATGATCCGAAAATGCCGGATCACCGTCAGAATGCAGGCAAAAATGAGAAAAACGCCACGGAAAACGACAGTGAATACACGCCGGACAATCTCATCGTGCCAGATGAAATGCATATATCAGCAATTAATTCTGATAATGAGATTAAAAAGCAGTGAATAATGCCAAATAAGGCATTGCACTGCGCTGAAAACCAGAATAACTGACTGAGAGCCGTACTTTTATTTCGCGGTTTTGCAGTCAGTTACTCTGCCTTTTAACCATTCGCCAAACTTATGAATGGTGAAATCTCGCCCTGATAAAACATTCCCCCGATCCGGCTTTAAACGCCTTTTTTCAGCGCCTCCGCTGCGTTGAAATACCGCCCTGCTCTGCATAAGATGCCTTTTCGATATACATTTATTTACATTAGATCCCTCCCACTCATTACAAATAAGAAACACTTATGCAAGCCACTATCACTCTAGAATTAGAAGCTGACGCCAACCTGGTGAGTCAGAACTCCCGCGGCAAAGTTATCGTGGCATCGCTAATCGGTACGGCCATTGAATTCTTCGACTTTTATATCTACGCCACTGCCGCGGTAATTGTATTCCCGCACATTTTCTTCCCGCAGGGTGATCCGACAGCGGCCACACTTCAGTCGCTCGCCACCTTCGCTATCGCCTTTATTGCACGTCCGATTGGCTCGGCACTGTTCGGTCACTTCGGCGACCGCGTCGGGCGTAAAGTCACCCTTGTGGCATCTTTGCTGACCATGGGCGTGTCCACCGTGGTGATCGGCCTGCTGCCGACCTACGCGACGATTGGCGTCTTCGCACCGTTGCTGCTGGCGCTGGCGCGCTTTGGTCAGGGTCTGGGACTGGGCGGTGAATGGGGCGGCGCAGCGCTGCTGGCCACCGAGAATGCGCCCGCGAAGAAACGTGCCCTGTACGGTTCTTTCCCGCAGCTCGGCGCGCCGATCGGCTTCTTCTTCGCCAACGGCATGTTCCTGCTGCTGTCGTGGCTGCTGACCGATGAACAGTTCATTTCCTGGGGCTGGCGTGTGCCGTTCCTGCTGTCTGCGGTGCTGGTGATTGTCGGCCTGTATGTGCGTGTTTCCCTGCACGAAACGCCGGTGTTCGCCAAAATCGCCAAAGCCGGTAAACAGGTGAAAGTGCCCATCGGTACGCTGTTCACCAAATACAAAAAAGCGACGCTGCTCGGCACGTTCATCATGGTCGCGACTTACACGCTGTTCTACATCATGACCGTGTATTCACTGGGTTACGGCACGGCGGCAAAGCCGGTCGGACTGGGCATTCCGCGCAATGAATTTCTGCTGATGCTAATGATTGGCGTGATCGGCTTCGGCGTGATGGTGCCGGTTGCCGGTCAGCTGGCGGATAAGTTTGGCCGTCGCAAAACCATGATTTGCATTACGCTGCTGATGATCGTCTTCGCCCTGTGCTTCCCGACCATTCTGGGTGCCGGTTCACAGGCGCTGGTGATGGTATTCCTGCTGTGCGGATTTATGGTGATGGGACTGACCTTCGGTCCGATGGGCGCACTGCTGCCGGAACTTTTCCCGACAGAAGTTCGTTATACCGGCGCATCCTTCTCCTATAATGTGTCTTCGATACTGGGTGCGTCCGTCGCGCCGTATATCGCCACCTGGCTGGCAACTCATTACGGGTTGTTCTACGTGGGCGTGTATCTGGCCTCGATGGCAACGCTGACACTGATCGCGCTGCTGTTGTCCAAAGAAACCGCCCATCAGTCACTGTAACTGACCCGACACCGTGCCCGGTATGCGCCCGGCACGGTGCCTTCAGCGAAGGTTCCTTATGCGCTTACGACGTTTTATCCTGCCTGTTCTGATCTTGCTTATCGTTATTGCTGCGGCCTTCTGGTATTTCTGGCCTCATACCTCCAATCCCAACGCCCTGTGGAACATCATCAGTAAGAAATGCGTGCCGAATCAGCAAAGTACAGGCAAACCTGAGCCCTGCGCACAGGTCGATGAACCACAAGGTTTTGTGGTGCTGAAAGATCTGAACGGCCCGCTGCAATATCTGCTGATGCCCACCGCGCGGATCACCGGTATGGAAAGCCCGGCTTTACTTGAACCAGCAACGCCGAACTTTTTCAGTCAGGCATGGAATGCGCGGCATTTTATGGCGGATAAATACGGTAAACCGATCGATGACAGCAATGTCTCGCTGGCGATTAACTCGCAGTATGGCCGATCGCAGAATCAGCTGCATATCCACATTTCCTGCCTTCTGCCGCAGGTGAAAACCACGCTGAGCAAAGATGGCGCGCAGATGGGATATAACTGGCAAGAGCTGCCGGATAAGCTGCTCGGACATACCTATCTGGCGCGCAAAGTGACACAGGCTGAACTGAATGAAAAAGGCGCTTTCCGGCTTCTGGCCGAAGGCGTGCCGGAAGCGGATAAAAAGATGGGGCATTTCGGCATGGCAATGGTCAGTCTGCCGGGCGGCGATTTCCTGCTCCTCGCCAGTGAGCGTGACTTACTGAAACTCAATAACGCCTCGACCGAGGAGATCCAGGACCACAAATGTGCGGTACTGGATCCGGTGCCTCAGTGATGCAGATTCAGCGAATTAGATAAACAATGCGGGAGAAATCCCGAAGCGGTCGGCAAGCTTTCCGATGTGCTCAACGGTCAGCTTGCGTTCCCCGCGCAGAATGCGGGAAACCAGAGATTTACTGCCGATTTCGTCAGCTAAATCACTTTGCTTCAAACCATATTGATCCATCAAGGTCATGAGAACGGCGATGCCGTCCGATAATGCTTCCATGTCTGCCCGAAAATTAATGATTTCTGGCAGCGTGTTTTCGTAGGCGGTAATTCTGTTGCTGACAATATCCAGTAAAGGACTGGTCGGGTTATTCATCAGTAAGTACTCAACCAGTTCCAGCGCTTCCTGATAGTCCTGCTCGTTGGGATTTTCTCCCAGCAAAGGTACGGCGCTGACCAACGCCTCAGTCGCTTTAATGGCGTCCTTAATCATTTCTTTTTCCCCCGGTGCTGATCGGTAAACCGATCGTATTCGGCGTGGGTATAAATCCCTTTGACATAAAACTTTTGGCTTTCAAAGAAGATCAGCGCAATCACCCTGACCTCGTTTCTTGCGATGTTGATAACATAATGTTTATCAAGATATTTAAAGTTATCCAGCGATGGGTAAACCTTTCTCAGCGCTGCCGGTGTGGGGAAATTCCCTTTCTCAATCACCTTTCCGAGACTGAGCAATTCCGTTTTATATTGCGGAAATCGCACAGCGGCTTCGGCTAAGGCACGCATTGTAATCAGATGCATTATTCTTCCATAAGTTGACAACCTGGCAACAGCGTAACACTCCGCCGCCAGGTTGCCAATATGGCAACTTGATTAACGATTACTTCTCTTTCATCTGCTGCAATATCGGGCCGCACTGATTTTCTTCATTATCGCTTGGAGAAATCAGGGCGAGTAATGCCGCGGCGGGAGCCACCACTGCACCGAGCGCGACGGCGGCGGCACCACGGGCAATCAGCGGACCCGGTTTCACGCCGGCATCCGGATTTTTGTAAGTACCGCGAACGTACAACGGTGAACGTAAGGTCAGGATACGCACGCCCTTACTTTCAGGGTTGATCGACAAGTCCAGACGCTCGGTCGCCATATTGGTGTTACCGGTGATGTTGATGACCGCGTTCTCGGTATCAAACACAAACAGCCGTGGCGTTACCAGCCCGCTCTTCACGTTGACGTTGGCGGCCGCACAGTTGATGGCCACTTCATCATCGCCAAACAGTTTGCTGACCACGTAGTTACCGACATTTAGCCCAGCCAGTTCCATCAGACCACGGCTGATCACGCCGTCGTTGATGAGGATTTTCATGTCGCCGTTGCTGGTGCCCAGAAGCGCCGCAACCGAATTGCCGGTACCGGTCAGCGTGGCGTCACCGTTCAGGTCGCCCAGGCTGCGCTCCATCGACTGCACGCTTGGCAGCAGCTGTTTCAGTTTCAGCTTACGCGCATGAATGTCCGCACGTGCCTGCATTGGCGATTTATCCCCTTCCAGACGGATAGTGGAATTCAGGTTCCCGCCCGCGACGCCGAAGCGCAGCGGATCCAGCAAGATTTCACCGTCCGTCAGTTTCAGATGTGTGCTCAAATCACTCAGCGGCAGAGATTTGCCGTGCTCGATGCGTTTGGCGCTGAACTTCACATCAGCATCCATTACGCGCCAGCTCTTGGTATCAAATTTCTCCACCGGCAGCACTTTATCGGCAGGCTGGCGGGTAGTTTCCCCACGTTTGGCCTTATCTTTGTTGGAATCCGCACCAATCAGTGGCGCGAGATCGGCAAAGCGCAGTTGTTTAGACACCACATCGCCGGTCAGTTTTGGCCGTGGTTTGCTGGCCTGATAGGTCAGGGAACCGTGAATGTCGCTGTCGCCAATTTCACCATTAAAGTTCTGATAACGGTAAATCGCGCCGTTTTTTCCATGCAACGTCGCCGATAAATGCCCGTCAGTGGAATAAGGTGGCGTTTGCGGCAACAACACGCCGGTCAGACCGTACAAATCAGACAGCGTCTGGCCGGAGAATTTCAGGCGTAAATCCAGACCGCCGAGGTTCATCGCATCCTGCAAGGTCCCGGCCACCGCTACCCGCGTGTTGCCTGAACGTACATCGGCCTGTAACGGGAACAGCGCATCGGGGTCTTTCAGCGCCAGCATGCCGCCGATTTTACCGCTACCAGAGAGCGATTCGCCGTTGTATTTACCGTCAACTTTCCAGCCGAAAACGTACGGCGGAGTTTTAGATTTCGACGCGTCTTTTTTATCGCCGACCACTTCGGTAAACGGCAGCGGTTTGCCCAGCGGATCAATAATGGCGCGGAAATCGGCTTTCATTTTCGCGTCTTTATAATCGATTTGCCCGCGGTCAAACACGATGTCATTGAGGGTAAATGACCAGGCGGAAGGCGGCTGAGCCGGGTCTTTGGTGTCGCTGTTGGCAAGATTAAACGTCCAGTTATTTTTGCCATTATCGAGACGTACCAGCGACGCATCCGGCTGTTTCAGCCAGATGCGCGGAATAAGGACTTCTTTAT
Organism: Rahnella sp. ATs2; assembly: GCF_051851855.1. Lineage (NCBI taxonomy): Bacteria > Pseudomonadati > Pseudomonadota > Gammaproteobacteria > Enterobacterales > Yersiniaceae > Rahnella > Rahnella sp. ATs2. Next base: position 17,679 of record NZ_JBLYPL010000033.1, read on the forward strand.
GCAGCAGCGCGAGTGGCGCAATACTGGCGTCCACGCGGGCGAGTTTCACCATCTGCGCGTCTTTTTCGCCAGTTTGCACATCAGAAGGGTTACCGAGCACGATATCTTCAGCATGAATGTGCGGCCACGGCACCCAAGCACGCCAGCCCGCCTCATCTTTCTGCCGCGACCAGTCCACCCCTAAATTGCCGCGAATGGCAAAAGTACGGTTCAGTTCAGCGCTGACCTTTTGATTAATGGTAGGTTTGAGGCGGTTCCAGTCGAAGGTCGCGATGAAAATCACGACAGCGATCAACAGAATCACAATGATGCCCACAACCCAGGAGATCACTTTACCTGTGCGCGTCATAAAGCTGTTCCTTTCAGACAGTTAACGAATCCCAGTGTTTAACCATAGTTGAATTTGTCGCAATTTGCCGGAACCGGCGTGTGAAAAAGAAGAAAAACGAGGCAGGAGATGTAACTTTAAAAGCATTTAAATCAACAGAATAACAATGAATCACACCACCTCTACGCACCGGGCAATTTGAGACTTCGCCTCAGCGGGTAAGGTGTGATCCATTATCCTTTGAAATGTATTGGCAGGTTATCAAGATTGTCGAACGTCGCAGGACGCGCCAGATAATAGCCCTGAGCGGCGAGCGCATCCGAATTACACACCATCGCCCATTCCGAGGCTGTTTCGACCCCTTCAATGATCACGCCTTTGCTGTAGCGGTTCATCAGCGTCACCAGCGTATAAAAAAGGCGCGAGCCTTCTTCGCTCTGTCCCAAAAGAATAAACAAATCGCGGGCGATTTTGATGTATTCGTAATGCCAGGTGGTGAAAGAAGAAAAGTTTGCGATCCCCTGACCAAAATCGTCGAGCCATAAACGGTCAGATTGCTCGATTTGCGACAACGGAATACTCAGTGCATGTTCAGCGCTTTCGACCAGTTCAAAACGTACGTAAGGCATCGCGCTGATTTGCGCGCGCAGCGCGGTGTCAGATTGCAGCATTTCCAGCACCTGACCATCGACGTTGATAGAAGCCAGTAATTCATGGTCGATGAACAGACTTTGCCAGCGCTGTAACAGGTCGAGCTGCTCCTGCACGATTTGCAGACGTTTGCCCACGGCTATCGCAACAAAATATTCTTCAGGTGAAATGAATTTGTGCGGATCCGCCGGGTGGAAAACCCCGGTCAGTAATTCAATCCCCAACAGCTTTCCTGTCGTGCGATAAATAGGCTGAAAACGGTACACTCTCTGACACTGACGCCAGTAAGACTGTGCTTTTACGCGTTCAATTGCGGTAAAAGAAGGCGTAATCAGCCCTAACATCATCTTAGTTATCATATTTTTCTGCCGTCATGAATAAGAATCAGATCATCAGGGGACATGCGGCAACATGTGTTGCGTGACGACAATGGCGTCCATGTGAACAGACCGGACTTCAGCGAAGCACGTCGTTTCATGGCGGCAAAGTAGCCCGGTTTCCTGGCTTTCATTAGTAGAGTTATCTATCGGCGTAGCGCGGGGAAACTTTAATCACTCCGCATTTCTCTGCATGATTTGCGCATAAAAAACCCGAAAACCGGGCTGGAAGTTCCTTTCAGCAGGCTCTACATTGGGATGGATGAAACATTTCACTAACGTCTTATTCACAATCCGGAGAGAGCAATGCCTTACGTCAATATCAAAATCACCCGTGAGGGCGCGACGGCAGAACAGAAGAAAGCCCTGATTGCCGGTGTGACGCAGTTGCTGGTGGATACGCTGGGTAAAAACCCGGCCAGCACTTTCGTCATTATTGATGAGGTCGACACAGATAACTGGGGTCTGGGTGGCCGTCCGGTGACTGAATTGCGCAAGGAAAGTCAGTAACGCCCGCAGGTGGAAGTGCCGCTGCTTCCACTTTTTCTCAGATTTTCCTGCGTTTTTTTACCTCCTGCAGAAAAAAATAAAACCTCGTTTTAATTTATTTGACTGACCGCATTCTTATGAAGAGACTAGAGCGCAATAATGACGATCTTTTCTTTCCTTTCGTTTTAATGCTTCAGACATAGGCCAGGTACAATGACCCGCAAAAACATTGCCGTAATCGGCGAATGCATGATCGAATTATCTCAGAAAGGCGATGCCCTCCACCGCGGTTTTGGTGGCGACACGCTGAATACGTCTGTTTATATTTCCCGTCAGGTTTCCCCTGATGCGCTGAACGTGCATTACGTGACCGCGCTCGGCACCGACAGTTTCAGCAATGAGATGTTGCAGGCGTGGCAGCTGGAAGGCGTGAACACAGATCTGACTCAGCGTCTGGAAAACAAACTGCCTGGCTTGTATGTGATTGAAACCGACGACACCGGCGAGCGCACGTTCTATTACTGGCGCAATGATGCCGCCGCGCGCTACTGGCTCGACAGCCCGCAATCCGAAGAGATTTGTCAGAAGCTGGCAGAATTCGATTACCTGTACCTGAGCGGCATCAGTCTGGCGATCCTTAACGATGAAAGCCGTGACCGTCTGATGACCCTGCTGAAAGCCTGCCGTTCACGCGGTGGCAAAGTCATTTTCGACAACAACTATCGTCCGCGCCTGTGGGCCAGCAAAGAACAGACGCAGGCCGCGTATAACGCAATGCTTTCCTGCACGGATATCGCTTTCCTGACGCTCGACGATGAAGACATGTTGTGGGGTCAGAAGCCGTATGATGAAGTGATCGCACGCACTCACGCGCTGGGTGTCAGCGAAGTGGTGGTAAAACGCGGAGCCGACAGCTGCATCGTGTCCAGCGCCGAAGGCGAGCAGCACGATGTGCCTGCAGTGAAATTGCCGAAAGAGAAAGTGATCGATACGACCGCCGCAGGGGATTCCTTCAGCGCCGGGTATTTAGCAGTGAGGCTCACCGGTGGAAGCGCGGTGGAAGCGGCAGTGCGCGGGCATGAGACAGCGAGCACCGTGATTCAGCATCGCGGGGCGATCATCCCGATGGAGTTTATGCCGGGGCGGGTATAACGGTTTTCTTTACTCCGGGCGGGCCGAATTGGGCTTTGGTTTTTACTCCTCCCCCTGCGAAGGGGGAGGCTGGGAGGGGGTTTTAATGACTAACTCTTTGCTAAAGCACACTTAAATTTTTTGATGTAGACCTTAATACCCCACCCCAACCCTCCCCTTCGCAGGGGAGGGAGCCGATCGAGATCTTTAATGCGTCGCCGCCGATGCCGCCGGCACATCACCCGCTGCCGGAGCGCTCTCCACCGGTGCCATCACTTTGTCATACACCGCCCGCAGTTCAGCTGCATTCAGTTCAGACTCGCCTTTCGGTTGTGCTATCAGCATGGCGGGTTCGCGGGAAAGCTGCTGTTTCAGCTCCTGATTCAGCACCGGCAACGTCAGCGTGGTAAGGAACTGCTGACGCAATTGCTGGTACTGTTCCGGTGCGATATCCACGACGCCGTTCTGCTGCGAACGCAAACGCTGGCTCATCAGCACATCGGTGTCGGTACGGGCGTAGGTGGCGAAAAGCTTGCTCAGCTGATCGTTCTTTTGCGCAATCAGCGCATCAAATTCAGACTGCGAAATGCCTTTATCACGCACCACCAGCAACTCCTCGGACAAACGCTTAAACAGCTCGGCAAGCTTCGCCTGTGGGGCGTCGATACGGATAGCACATTGGGCGCGCTGATACTGCACGTTGCAGTCAAAGCCCAGGGACGGGCCCGGTGTGGTGGCATCTTTCTTATTTTCGAAAGCAGTTTTCAGGGCTTCCTGCAAATGCCAGAACAGCGCCTCACGGGCTAAATCACTGCGCCAGTACGCGGAAAGCGCCTGTGAATCCTGAATCGGCTGCCAGGCGTTATCCCACATTAATGAGAGACGATCCTGAGTCAGATTTTCATCCATCACGCTCATCGATTTGGTCGTGACTTCAGAGAGTGTCGGCAAGGTTTGTGGTGTCTGACGGCTGCCTTTCAGAACAGAGAAAGTCCGGTTGATTTGTTCGCTAAGACCACGACTATCCACATTCCCAACCACAAACAACGTCATCGCATCAGGGGTATACCACTGATGATAAAATCGGGTTAAGGCTTCGATATTGATGGGTTTTGTCGGCAACTGATCAGGACTGTGCCCGACCAGGGTCGAACCGGCCATACGCGCGCGCCACCAGGCGTCCTGCGTATTTTGTGGTAAAGAGCCCACCGGATCCTGAGATTCCTGACGCGCGGCACTCACCAGCTCAGGCGTCACAGAGATTTTACCGGCGGTATTCGCCAGCCAGTTCAGCGCATCCTTCATCAGATCAGGACGGTTATTTGGCAGACTCAGATTATACACAGTGAAGTCATAAGAACTGACAGCCGGCGGCAGCGGGCGCTGCGGATTGATACCTTGCTGCCATAAAGACTGTAACTGAGACGTGCTGAATCCTTCGCTGTGCATCAGTGCCAGACGCGGAAGGAAATGGGCATAGCCCGATTGCTGGGCAGATTCTGCCAGCGAGCCGGTGCGAACCACCAGGCGTAATTCGATACGATCACTCGGGCGTTGCGGCGTCGTCAGCAACTGCCAGGTAAATCCATTGTCCAGCTTCCCCTGCTGCCAGGCAGGATCAGGTTGTAATGCTTCAGCTTGCACATGACTTGCGGCTGCTGCCAGCAACAATCCACCAATGAGTAAACGGATTTTGGTGCCCTGCATGTGAACCCCTACGTAATGACAATCTAATTTTAAATTTGCTGTCCTGCCGGTGTCAGTTGACTCGCCCACAGGAACTGAATGCGTAAGTTTAAGGACGAAAAATACAGTCCTTCGTTAGACCGCGCTTTTCCTGCAAAGTCGCGCAGCCGCCAAAAATATTCTGGGAATAATAGCCGGAGGTGGCGTTCTGGAGACATATTATGAAGATAATCCACCGGTTACATCAAGCAACCGGTGGATATTAGGGGAATTTGAGGCTAAATAAATACGTTTTTATAAACGTTTAACACTATTTTCTTCCATCATCAGGCCATCATTCAAAAACCTGAAGCAGACTTCTCAGCCTCTGTCAGACCTTTCTGGCCATTCAATGTCGCTTTCAATTGCCCTTCATCGAGCTGATCACACCATTTTGCCACCACGATAGTCGCTACGCCGTTACCCACCAGATTGGTGAGCGCACGCGCTTCAGACATAAAGCGGTCAATGCCCAGAATCAGCGCCAGCCCTGCCACCGGTAAGTGCCCTACCGCCGACAATGTTGCCGCCAGTACGATGAAGCCACTGCCGGTCACGCCCGCCGCGCCTTTTGAAGACAACAGCAGTACCACAATCAGGGTGATCTGATGCCAGATATCCATATGGGTATTGGTGGCCTGAGCGATAAAGACCGCCGCCATGGTCAGATAAATCGAGGTGCCGTCCAGATTGAAGGAATAACCCGTCGGGATAACCAGGCCGACCACGGATTTTTTACAGCCCAGACGCTCCATTTTATCCAGCATACGCGGAAGTGCGGATTCAGAAGACGAGGTGCCGAGAACGATCAGCAATTCTTCTTTAATGTAATTCACAAATTTGAAGATGCTGAAACCGGTGAAGCGTGCGATAAGCCCGAGCACCACCACCACGAACAGAATACAGGTCAGGTAGAAGCACAGGATCAGCTGACCGAGCTGGACCAGAGAACCGACACCGTATTTACCGATAGTGAACGCCATCGCCCCGAAAGCACCCAAAGGTGCCAGGCGCATGATCATGTTGATGATGCCGAAAATGACCCCTGAGAAGCTTTCAATCACATTGAAAATCAGCTGACCTTTGTGACCCATGCGATGCAGCGCAAATCCAAACAGCACCGCAAACAGCAGCACCTGCAGAATGTTACCGCTGGCGAACGCACCAATCACGCTTGATGGGATCACATCGAGCAGGAAAGGAATGATGCCCTGACTTTGTGCCTGCTCGGCGTAAACCGCGACGGCTTTGGCGTCCAGCGCTGCCGGATCGACGTTCATCCCGGCACCCGGTTGCACGATGTTGACGATCACCAGCCCGATAATCAGTGCCAGAGTACTCACAATTTCAAAATAGAGCAGCGCGATGGCGCCGGTGCGCCCCACCGCTTTCATGCTTTCCATGCCTGCGATGCCGGTGACGACGGTACAGAAGATAACAGGCGCAATGATCATCTTGATTAACTTAACAAAACCATCACCTAACGGTTTCATTTGCGCGCCGATGTCCGGATAGAAATGCCCCAGCAGCACGCCCACAGTAATTGCTAAAAGAACCTGAAAATACAGACTCTTGAAGAGTGATTTTTTCATGAATACCCATCCTGAAGTGAGTGCATCGCCCTTGGTTTTTTAAGGTCAAAGATAATGAGGCGAGTGCATTGAAGTAACATCAACACAACATGATGGAAATATTTCGTTTCTCTGCGCAATGACGACTCATGAAAAACCAGAGCGGAAACCATTCAGCTCAGATTTAAGTAAGTAAAGAAATCAAAGAGAGTCAGAAAAAGTGCCGGCAGGAAGGGGTTTCCTGCCCTCCAGAGCGTTCAGGAAGGCTGGCAGAATTTGCGTTCAAATTCTTTTTTGGAAAGCGGCGGGGAGAATAAATACCCCTGTCCGAGGTGAATATTTTCGTTCAGCAGCCACAAACGCTGCTCCTCGGTTTCAACCCCTTCGGCGACCAGCTGGATATTCATTGCACGTCCAATGGACGCCACAATGTTCACCATCACTTCGTCCTCAGGCAACACGCTGACAAAGCTGCGGTCGATTTTGATGACATCAATCGGCAGCGAACGCAGGCGGTTGAGATATTCAAGACCTGAATAGCCCAGGCCAAAATCATCCAGTTCAATCGATACGCCTGCTGCGCGTAATTCACTCAGCAGCACCAGTGCGCGATCTAAATCTTCAATCCGCGCCGTTTCCGTAATTTCCAGAACCAGTTGCCCCGGATTGATTTTGTAACGGCTCAGGAGGCTGCGCAGTTCCGGCAGGAAATTACGCTGCTGCACCTGCACGCCGGAAAGGTTGACCGACAAGGGCAATGTAATGCCGCGCTGCTGCCAGTCCGCCAGGATCTGGCAACCGAGTTCGAGAATCTTGTAACCCAGCAGGCTCATCACACCAATTTCTTCGGCCAGCACGATGAAATCACTTTCCAGCCCGTAACTGCCGTCGGGCATTTTACGCCGCAGCAAGGCTTCCGCGCCGACCACTGCGCCGGTTTTCATATTCATCTGCGGCTGGATAAACAGCGTGAAATCGCTTTGCTCCATGGCGTGCAGAATATCGTTTTCCTGCAATAAGCGTTTCTGAATCTTTTCGGTCAGCTCAGGCTCGAAGAACAGGATCTGATTCTTACCCTGCTGATAAGCGGACAATCTGGCGGCACGCGCGTTAGACATCATCTGCTGCGCCGTCACCGGGAATTCGCCTGTGTGCTGGACGATACCGATACTGCCCGTCGGATGCAGCGACATATTGCCGGCATCACTTTCCTGTGGCGCATTGATGCGCTCCATGATTTGTCGTGCCAGACGCATCGCCATAAAGGGACGCGCAATGTCTCCCGCCAGCAGGGCAAATTCGTTGTAACTCAGACGCGCCATCAGACAGTTTTCCGGCAGCACATCCATAATGGAAGATATCAGCGGGCAATCGACATGGCCGTCATCACGCAGGCTTTCGATGCCGATCAGCAGCAGGTGGAAACCTTTCTCAGGCTCCGCCGAACTGAGCCGCTGTTGCAGGCGCTGAATGAATTGTTCTTCATTATTCAGGCTGCTTCCGGAACACAGCGACACGTCATCACTCTTTTGCGGTAACTTTTCCCGTTGTTGCTGATTGCGGTTGTAGCTGCGCACCAGCATGCCGATTTCGTCGTCTTCATGGCGCTGCGGCAGCGTCAGCTGGTGAGAAGGCACTTCGCTTTCCGGCAGGGATTCCAGCTCGCGGGCAATCGTACGCAGCGGTTTAACGATCAGGCGGTTGACAATCCAGCTCACGGAAATTGTCAGGATCAGCGCCAGCAGCAGATAAGTGGTCAGCATGGTCGACAGCGCGCTGATAATGAACTGATACATACGGTAGGAATCAGCCTGGAGCACCAGAAATGCCAGCGGCTTGGGCGATTTTGGGCTGGCAGCAGCAGAATAGAGAGGAACTGAAATGGTCACCGGTAAATTAAAACCGCGGGTAACCCATTGCGGCACCGGGCGGCCAGGTGGGAAATGCGTATGCAGCGCCGCGATTTGGTTCGGCATCACCACATCGGCACGGCTCAGAATGCCCACCGGTTGCAGCGTGTTAAGGATATCCTGCGTTTCTGACAGATCGACATCCAGTACGGCCTGCGACAGGGGCTCACGGACAGAATGTGCAATATTTTCAAGTTGCTGGGCGTAATCATCCCTCCGCTGCTGTACAAAGTGAAACAGCTGGATGACGATAAAGATACAGATAGTGAACGCAGCGATGCCTGAAACCGCTGCCATCTGTTTGATCGTTAATGAACGCCTGACCCGCAACTTTATTCTCCATTAACCGCAGACACGTTTTGACCCGCTCACCTTAACAGGAACGGTACTTCTGCGCAGTATACCTTATAACGCGTTTTTACGAGGTCTGAGTCAATATTTTGGCTATAAAAAACAACATGTTTGCCAAAAAATTTCTAAACTAATTATCCGTTAAGATAATTAACTTACGAAAAACATACATTACGAAGCATAACCGGATATCACCACAGCCAGAACATACCAGGTTCAGCACCACTGATGAAGTTTATGCGCTATACATCACAATAAAGACAAGCTTTTCAACTAACTTAAGACAAACAAGCAGTAAAATAACACCAAAAACCTTTTCGAGACAGCCAGTTATGTCACCCTCGTTTTTATGCGGGAAATTCCTATTTTTTGTAAAAACTGCTCTATGCTGTAAAAGAACTGATATATTAAGACGAGTCTCATTCCCACTAAAAACTTTAAAAAAATTAAACTTTTCACACTCTTTGTTAACGGCCATTCACGGTCGTTTTGACGTCCAGAAAACACCGATATATATAATCCTACCGGGCGGGATTTATGAATAAATATGACGATATTAAACGTTTTATGGATAAGACGAAGTTGGAAAAGCTTGATTATAAAGAGCTTAATGAAAAATCAACGGGTGAATCCATTACCGGTTCAATGAATCAGTGGACGTTAATTAAACAAGTTTCCGCCAGTGAAGATCCTGCCGGTCCTCTCGATAATGGCCGTTCGACGCAACCCACCCCTCAGTCTATTTCTGCGGATGAATTTTCCCTATCTGCTGCCCGGCCTGTGAATGAACACCAGGATAACCGCCAGATAACGCAACCCTCCGTGGCACACGCGCCAATGTCTTCTGAAGTGGCTCCTCCGGCTGCCGGATTTGGCTTGATGGATGCGCTGCGTGAAACGCTGCCTCCTGCTGCTGCAACACCTGCGCAAGCAGCGGTTCAGCCCGCACAGCATCAGCCTGTTCATCCGGCACCAACATTGCACGCACAGTCTGTTATTCCTGACAGCGGGTCGGGTTTACTCGATTCACTGCGTAAAGCCATGCCTGAAGCGCCAAAACAACCCGCACCGAATCCGGTTCAACCCGCGCAGGGGCTTCAGCCAGTACAACAACCCGCCGCGACGGTGTATCACCAGCCGCCGGTACAACCTTCAGCGCCCGCTTACAGCCCTGCGCCTGTGCGCAGCACAGCGCCAGTGGTCTCCGCGTCCCCGGCGTCAGCTGATGCTAACCAGCGCTTTAAACAGATGTTTAAACAGCGGGCTCCGCAACCTGCCAGCGCTTATTTACATCGCGACACCCCGCTTCAACCCTTGTTAGAGATGATTGCCTCATGCCGTTAGTTTGCGTTTGTTCACCGAAAGGTGGGGTAGGAAAAACCACGGTGGCCTCCAACCTGGCCTATTCGCTCGCCCGCAGTGGCAGCAAAGTGCTGGTTATTGATTTTGATGTGCAGAACGCCCTTCGCCTTCATTTCGGTGTGCCTATTTCCGATACCCGCGGCTTTGTGGCAGGTTCGGGTAACGAATCCGACTGGAGCCAGTTTATTCTCAAGGCGGGTTCAAATACGTTTGTATTACCTTATGGCGAAGTCAACGAAGACCAGCGTCTTGAATTTGAGCACCAGCTGGCCACCGATCCGCATTTTTTACAGCGCGGATTAAATACCGTCCTGAATTATCCGGGTTTAATTATTATTGCTGATTTCCCTCCGGGTCCAAGTCCGGCATTAAAAGCGGTTCAGGCTATTGCGGATTTACATATTGTGGTCATGCTTGCCGATACCGCGTCATTATCTTTATTGCCGTTAATGGAAAAGAATAAATTAATTGGCACCCCGCTTAATAATAAGAAGGGTGAATATTACGTCGTCAATCAAAGTGACACCCGTCGTACATTAAGTCGCGATGTCACACAATTTTTCGAACAGCGTTTAAATGAAAGATTATTGGGCACAATCCACAGGGATGAATGCGTGCCAGAGGCGAATGCCTCGCAGCGCTCTATTATTGATTTTAGTCCGGTATCCGCTTCGGCATTTGATATTGAACTGATCAGCAAAAAAGTCGCCGCCATCTTAGGGATTAAAGTCGGTGATGGTGAATTACACGCCGCGCCTAAATCTGGCAGTTATTAACTATCACCGATAACAGCGACCCCAAAGCGATGAATAAATTCCTGTTTTCCCTGCTTGTTCTTCTGCTGCTGCCGGTGGCAGCAGTCATCATCATCACGCCGATGGACAGCCAGAAGCAGTACATTTTTGGCCTGATCAGCATCGGGCTATTATTCCTGCTCGGCATCAGTAAAAGCCGCCGCATTAGTGTGGTCATGGTGATCATGTCTATCATCATGTCGACGCGTTATATTTACTGGCGCGCCACAGAAACACTGCATTTTAATTCCACAATTGAAGCTATTTTAGGGATCGGTTTATTCCTTGCAGAACTGTATGTCTGGCTGATTTTATTGCTGGGTTATCTGCAAACCACCTGGCCATTAAAACGCACCATCGAACCTTTGCCGGATGACATCAGTTTATGGCCAACCGTCGACGTGTATATTCCTTCGTATAACGAAAGTCTCGACGTGGTTCGCGATACCGTTCTGGCGGCGCAGTGCATCGATTATCCGAAAGATAAAATCAAAATTTACGTGCTGGATGACGGTAAGCGCGACGAATTTGCGGTGTTCTCAGCGGACGCCGGCGTGGGATATATCACCCGTAATGATAACTCCCACGCCAAAGCCGGTAACCTTAACCATGCGATGAAACTCACTAAGGGTGAGTTGATTTGCGTGTTCGACTGCGACCACGTGGCGACCCGCGCCTTTTTACAGGCCACCGTCGGCAGCTTCCTGAAAGATCCGCGTCTGGCGCTGATCCAGACGCCTCACTATTTCTATTCGCCCGACCCGTTCGAACGAAATCTTTCTGCTGGCCGCACCATGCCCAACGAAGGTGCGCTGTTCTACGGTCCGGTTCAGCAGGGTAATGACAACTGGAATGCGACGTTCTTCTGCGGCTCCTGTGCGGTTATCCGCCGCGTGGCGCTGGAAGAAGTCGGCGGCTTTGCCGTTGAAACCGTCACCGAAGATGCCCACTCCGCGCTGAAAATGCAGCGGCGTGGCTGGAATACCGCGTTTCTGGATATCCCGCTGGCCGCCGGTCTGGCGACAGAGCGTCTCGGCCTGCACGTTATTCAGCGTACACGCTGGGCGCGCGGCATGACGCAGATTTTCCGCGTCGATAATCCGCTGCTTGGCCGTGGTCTGAAATGGCAGCAACGTCTGTGCTACCTGAACGCCATGCTGCACTTCCAGTTTGGCCTGCCGCGCGTTGTCTTCCTGACCGCTCCGCTGGCGTTCCTGCTGTTTAATCTGAACATCATTTCCTCGTCCGCCAGTCTGATTTTCGCATACGCGCTGCCGCACCTGGTGATGTCGCTGTACATCAACTCCCGCATGAATGGCCGTTTCCGTTACACCTTCTGGGGTGAAATTTATGAAACCGTCATGGCGTTCCACCTGATCCTGCCAACGATTGTGACCCTGCTCGCGCCAAAACGCGGCAAGTTCAACGTGACGGACAAAGGCGGTTTGCTCGACGTCGGCTTCTTTGACTTCAACATTGTGAAGCCGCATCTGATTGTCGCGATCCTGATGTTTATCGGTATCGGTTACGGAATAGTGCGCGCCATCTTCCACGATTACTTTGCCATTGATCCCAGCGTTATCGCGCTCAATGTGGCGTGGGGCAGCTTCAGCGTGCTGATCCTGCTGGCGGCAATTGCAGTGGCGAAAGAGACCCGTCAGGTGCGTAAAACCATCCGTGTTGATGTGGCGATCCCGGCGATTATTCATTACGCCAACGGGATTTCACTGCGCACCACCACGATCGATATGTCGATGGGTGGCGTGCAACTGGTGACGCCGGATGTGCGTTATCTCGAAGAAGAAATTGAAGAAGTGGAAATCCAGCTTTCATCCGGCGCCGAGAGCTTCCCGGTCAGCCAGGTCAGCGGCAACAAAGAGCGCATTCGTCTGCAATTTGAAAACCTGCCGCTCTCAAAACGCCGTGAACTGGTACGCGTGGTGTTATGCCGAGCGGACGCCTGGATTGGGGAAGAATACCCGCAGGATAACCCGTTCAAATCACTGCTCAGCATCATCCGTTGCGTGTTCGAATTGTTCTACAACACGTGGAAAGAACGCCGTGCTAAAGATAAACCCGCTGACGCCGCCAGCAAGAGTGAAGCAGCATGAACCGACTACCTGAACCGACCGTAAAGCGCCGTTTCTCTGCTGTGCCGGGGGCGTCCCTGCTCAGAAAAATCACCACCGGCCTGATGCTGACGTTCAGCAGCCTGCCGTTCACGCAGGCGGAAGAAACGCCAGCTCCGGCAGTGGATCCTGCCACCAGTTTGCCCGCTGCGCCATCGTGGCTGCCGCCGGTCACACCGATGCCGGAAGACAACACAACGCCCGCCAGCAATGCGGCACCTGCAGATTCTGCTCCGGCTGCTGACGCCCCGCAGGCCGATACCACGCCGGTGAATAACAGCAGCTCACTGTCTGCGCCTGTGGCTCCGGTTACCGATCCGGCCGCCGCGCCGGCACCGGTGATCCCGCTGGTTCAGCCGGTCACCAGTAATATTACCGTGGCGGAAATGGGACAGCCAAACGGGCTGACGCTCAGCGGCGGCCAGTTACAGTCGGGCATTCTCTTCACCCTGCCAGCGGACGAAGTGGTGACCAACGCGCATCTTTCGCTGGCGCTGAAAATTTCTCCGGCGCTGATTGCCCGCGATACCACGCTCGAGCTGATGCTCAACGGTCAGCCGCTGGGTAATCTGCCGCTGAACCAGAGCAGTAACGGCGGCGATGTTTACGATCTGGATATCCCGTCTGCGATGGTGGTGTCCAGCAATAACCTGAGCTTCCGCGTGCATGACAGCAACACCATGACCTGCGAGAAAGATCAGTCGGATAAATACTGGGTCACGATTTTGCCAACCACCAGCATTGGTCTGGAAGGTCAGCAGCTCAATATCGGCCGCAATCTGGGTAACTTCCCGCGTCCGTTCTTTGATGGCCTGCAAATGCAGGAGTCCAAAATCACCATGGGCTTCACGTCGTCAATGAAACCTGGAGATGTCAGCGCAGCGGCGATGGTCTCTTCTTATCTCGGCATGTTGTCCGATTATCGCAGCGTCGATTTCCCGGTCATCCTGAACGATTTGCCGGATCAGAACGGCATTCTGTTCGGCAAGCCTGGGGATAAAATCGGTTCGCTGACCTTGCCGGCGAGCAACGGCGCATCAATTCAGATCATCGATAACCCGATTAATCCGGTTTACAAACTGCTGCTGGTTCTGGGCAATGACGACAACGAACTGCGTCAGGCCGCGTATCGCCTGATCAGCGGCGGTATGCCGAATAGCGTCGATCATCTGGATGTCGCGCAGCAAACCATTCCTGCCAGCAAACCGTATGACGCGCCGCGCTGGATTGATACGTCACGGCCGGTCACGCTGGGTGAACTGGCGGGTAAAGATCAGGATTCACTGATTTCCAACGGAATTTATCACGACGGTATTCAGGTGGCATTCCGCGCTGCGCCGGACTTGTTCATGTGGGATGGTCACAATATTCCGGTGCGCATTGATTACCGCTTCCCGACCGAAAACTGGATTGATGAAGACAGCTCGAGGCTGAATGTCTCCATCAACAGCAATTATCTGCGCAGCCTGACGGTGAACAAGGTCGGTCTGATCGAGAACCTCTGGCGTCGTCTGGGCGGTGACAGCCGTCAGGAACGCTACACCATTCAGCTCGCGCCGTACCTGATTTACGGCGATAACCAGCTGCAATTTTATTTCGACATTAAGCCGAAAAAAGATGCGCCGTGCAGCATTCTGACCAGCGATAACATCAAGAGCCGTATCGACCCGAAATCCTTCATCGATCTGAGCGGAAGCTATCACTTCGCCCAGTTGCCGAACCTGTCGTATTTCGTCGGTGCGTCTTATCCGTATTCCAAACTGGCTGATTTCTCCGACACACTGATGCTGTTGCCGCAAACGCCGACGGCGGATGAAATCCATACCCTGCTGAATCTCGCCTCACGCGCCGGTAAAGCCACCGGTGTACCGGTGAATCACGTTCAGGTGGCCTTTGGTCTGAAGGGCGACGAGCAAAATAACACGCTGTTTGATCGCGATATTCTGGCCGTCACTACGCTTGGCGATACGCCGTTCAATCAGCAGTTGCTGGCTGACTCGCCGTTTAGCATCAATGCCGGTGCGATGGGCGTAAAAACGCCCACCGAAGTCCAGCGTCTCGTGGCCTGGCTGACCGGTGACTGGTACCGCCAGCCGGTGGATGCCGACCGGTATCTGTCCTCGACCGGCGCATGGCGCGGCTTCGTCAGTTACCGCTCGCGCTGGTCTAACGATCACGTGGTGGTGGTCGCTACCGGTACAGACGATCAGCAGTTACTGAAAATCCATAACGACTTGAAATCGCCAAAAATTAACGCCAACGTGCGCGGTGATCTGGCGATCATTACCGATGAAAATGGCATCCGCAGTTTCTCCGTTGGCCAGCAATTCCCGACCGGACAAATGCCGTGGTACATGATGGTGCTCTGGTACGCCAGCACACATATCGTGATCCTGTCGCTGATCGCTACCCTGGTTTCGCTGGTGATTGGCCTGAGCCTGTTCGTGGTCCTGCGTCGTCATGCGGCTAAACGTCTGGGTCAGAAATGAAAAGCATCGGCTGTATAACAAAAACAATCAAAGTCGCCTGTGTTTCAGGCGACCCTCTGGCGATTACCGGAGCTGGAAAATGAAAAAACATAAACTGTCCCTGGCGGTGATCAGGGCTATTTATCTGGTAGGGATCGCCGGAGTCGCGAGTTTTAGCGCCGCTACATTTGCAGCGGACACCACCAATCCGGCCATGAAAGCCCTGTTTGATCAGGCCGCTTACTGGCACGAGCGCGCGCACGATGATCTGGCTAAAGACGCCTTGCAGAAAGTGCTGCTGGTGGAGCCGGACAATGCGCAGGCGATGTATCTGATGTCGCTGTATTCCATGCAAAGTGGCGATAAAACGTCGGCTAATCAGTGGCGTGAAAAACTGTCAGCCGTCTCGCCAGACGATCCACGTCTGGCGTCGCTGAACAGCGCCAAAGCGATGCAGTCGATTCCCCCCGCTCAGCTGGCTTCTGCCCGGCAGATGGCAGCACAAGGGAACGTCAGCGGCGCATTATCGGCGTACCGCACCATTTTTAACGGTAACCAGCCGCTCGACAGTCTGGCGACCGAATATTATCTGACCATGGCAGGCGATAAATCGCTCCAGCCGCAGGCCATTGCCGGATTACAACAGCGCATCGCCTCCCGTCCGGACGATACGCAGGCACGTCTCGGTCTGGGCAAAGTGCTGACTTATCAGGAATCCACCCGTCGCGACGGCATTAAACTGCTGAGCACCATGGCCGGTTCCAGCACCGAAGCGGATCGCTCATTACGTCAGGCGCTGCTGTGGATGGCACCGCAGGAAGGTGACCGTGATTTGTATCAGGGTTATCAGGCGCGTCATCCAAATGACACCGGCGTGATGGCCTATTTCCAGAAAAACATTGGCGGCGCAGCGAAAGGTCAGGGCTTTACTGCGCTGAACAGCGGCGACGTCACCAGCGCTAAATCCAAATTCGAAAGCGTACTGGCCGATAACCCGAACGACGCCGATGCACTGGCCGGTCTGGGGTATATCGCCCAGCGCAGCGGCAATTTTGAAGAAGCGTCGCAATATCTGAGCAAAGCCGCCGCGCAGGGCGGTCCGAACAGCGCGCAACTGAGCAATCAGGCGCAGGATTCGGCGTTTTATGCGCAATTAGCTAAAGCCAAAGACGCTGCGGGTTCCGGCAGTTACGACGCTGCGCTGGCGGCGGTCACTCCGCTGACGCAGGTGGGTGGCGAGAAAGGCCAGTCTGCCAGTTTGTTACGTGCGGATATTCTGCGCCGCAAAGGGGATCTTCCCGGCGCTGAGCAGCAATACAGCGCGCTGGGCGATAACGCCGATGCCCGCGCCGGATTGTATTATGTGCTGCGTCAGCAAAACAAAACCGCCGAAGCTAATCAGGTTCTGAAAACTCTGCCAACCGGACTACAGGCCAAGATGAACCCGCCGGCCGTGGCGGATGTCATCGAGCCAATGCGTCGTCAGGCCGCGCAGGCGGTGGCGAATAACGATCCGCAGCGCGCACTGAATATTCTGCAGCAGGCGCAGGAACGTCAGCCGTCGAACGTGTGGGTAAAACTGGATATGGCACGCATCCTGCAATCGCAAGGCCAGACCGCGCAGGCGCAGGCCATTATGGCGCCGTCTTCACGTCCGGGCGCGTCTTCCGCTGATTTGTACGCCGCGGCACTTTTTGCTTCCGAAACCAAAAACTGGTCCACCGCCAACGCCCTGCTCTCGCGCATTCCGCGCAGCAGTCAGAATCAGGGTATGCGTGAGCTGGCGCAGCGCGCCAACTACAATGCGCAGATGGCGGATGCCGAAAATTATCTGCAACAGGGCAATACTGCGGCAGCCTCGAATACGCTGCGCGCACTGGCACAAAATCCACCGAGCGCACCGGCGGATGTCGGTTCGCTGGCGAAAAATCTGGCGGCAGCGGGACAGCTTCCGCTGGCGGTGCAGCTGGTGCGCCAGAATATGCGTCAGGGTGTTAAGGGTAATGCCGGTGATTATGCCGATCAGGTGACCGTGCTCAATCAGGCCGGTCTGAGCAATGAGGCGCAAGCCTTCCTGCAAAATCCGCAGATTCAGTCCGGCACGTCACCGACCGCGCTGGCAAATCTGCGTAACGGCTTTGTCATCAATCAGGCTGACCAGCTGCGCGAGCAAGGTCAGTATGCTGCGGCTTACGACAAACTGGTCGTCGCGCTGCAGGCCGATCCGCAAAACCGCGACCTGATGCTGGCGATGGCACGTCTGTATCAGTCAGGCAAACTCAATAAACAGGCGGGTCAGGTTTATAACTATCTGATGAGCAACGACACGCCGACGCAGGATGCCCGCGTGGGTGCGATTAACGTGGCGCTGGGCGAAGGCGATAACCAGCGGGCGAAAACCCTGACGGAAGGCCTGACCGGGCCGCGTACGCCAGATCGTCTGCTGTTAGAAGCACGGGTTGCCGAAGCACAGGGCGATCATCAGCAGGCCCTGGCGTTACTGCGTTCCGCCAAAGGCAAGATGATCGGACTGGAAGGTGCAGACAGTCCGGCACAGGTCGCCGGATTGCAGATCAGCGACAACCCGTTCATCAACCGCTCAACGCGCACGTCGGCCTCACGTCCGGCAACGCAATCCTCTTACGGCACCGTGTTGCCGTGGCAGGTGTCTGATCAGGTTTCCACGCCGGGCAATATTCCGGCAGCCACCGCACAACCGACGGCAGTGGCGCAACGTAATGCAACCGAAAAACAGATCGACGACATGCTCGACGATTTGCAGGGCAAAACCGCGACCTGGGCGCAGGGCGACATGTCGATTCGTGGTCGTGACGGCGAAAGCGGTCTCAGCCAGCTGACCGAAGCCAAAGCGCCGATGACCTTTGCCTTCGTGCCGTTTGATACGTCACGTCTGAGTATCGGCGTCACACCGGTTTCTCTCAGCGCAGGCAGCCCTTCCGGCACCGGCAATGCACGTTTCGGTCAGGGCGCACTGGCAGCAGCGCAGTCGGCGCAGAAAGATGTGGCCGCCGCAGCCGCCGCGGCCGGTCTGGATATCGCCAACTACAGCACCTTTGCCAAATTGCAGGCGGCCGCTGCGGCGAACTCCAGCACCAACTGTACTTCCGCCAATGCCACGTCCGATCAGTGCGTCGCGTACAACACCATTACCGGTACGGATCCGACGACGTATGCCGCGCCATCCGCCGGAAATCAGAGTGCAACCGGCGTGGAAGTGAACGCCGCACTGACCGGTGACAGCTACAAAGCCGATATCGGCAGCACGCCGCTCGGGCAGGATCTGAACTCGCTGGTCGGTGGTGTGCAATGGGCACCGAAACTGACCGACTTCACCACCCTGCGCGTGACCGCTGAACGTCGTGCCGTCACCGACAGTATTCTGTCTTACGTCGGGACCAAAGATAATTACAGCGGCAAGGAATGGGGTCAGGTCACCAAAAACGGCGGCAGCATTAATCTGTCCTACGACGATGGCGACGCCGGTTTCTATGCCGAAGGCGGTTACTACAGTTATCTGGGTAATAACGTGAAGAGCAACACATCGGTGAACGCCAATGCCGGTCTGTATGTCCGCCCTTACCGTTATGACGATCGCGAGCTGAAAACCGGTATCAACGTCGGTTACATGAACTTCGACAAAAACCTCAGCTACTACTCTTATGGTCAGGGTGGTTACTTCAGCCCGCAAAACTATGTCAGCGTCTCCTTCCCGGTGGAATACACCCAGAAGTATGACGACTGGGATCTGAAACTGTCCGGTGCTGTGGGTTATCAGTCTTACTCTCAGGATAAGAGCGCTTACTTCCCGAATAATCCGGAACTGCAGAAACAGCTGGAAGATCTGGTGGCAGAAGGTTACGGCACCGAAGCCTATTACGGCGGTAAAACGCAGAACGGCATCGGCTGGAATGCGGGCGTGGGCGGCAATTATCATCTGAACAAAAGCATGCAGATTGGCGGACAGGTTGGCTACGATACTTTCGGTGACTACAACGAAAGCACAGCGCAGGTCTACTTCCGTTACCTGATGGGTCAAAATTAATCGCGGTGAAATAAAACCATGCAAGAAAATAACTATACTCAGGTCGCGCAGGAATATTACCGCCAGCGCCATACCACACCGGGCTGGCAAAGCCTGGTGCAGGTGCTATTTTCAGGTATTCTGGCCTCCGCCGATGATGAGGATGGCCGTCGTTTTCTTACACTGATGGGCAATAATCTGGCGCGTCAGCATCCGCTTCCCGCCTCTGCGACACTGGGCGAGCTGGAAGACAATATCAATCACATTCTCAGCCGGTTCGACTGGGGTGTGGTGAAACTGGAAGCCACTCAGCAACAGCTGGCGCTGGTCCACATTGCCTGGCCGGTTTCACCGCAGGGTCAGGATGACGAGCTTTGGCGCATCGCGCTGATCTCGCTGTTTGAAGGTCTTTATGCGGAGTGGTTGTTGTCACAGGGCGGACAGCCTTATGTTCCGCTGCGCTGGCAGGAAAGCACACCGGAAGGCGCATTCGTTTTCCGTTATCAAAATGGTTTGTAAGGGATCCCTATGTTGTTATTTCGACGCTACAGTCTGGTGCTGTGGTTCGGCGTTATTTTCGCGTTTTTCAGCTCTGCCGTAATGGCTCAGGACTCTGGCTGGTCAGCGTATAAAAGCCGCTTTCTGATGCCGGACGGGCGCATCATCGATACCGCCAATAAAAACGTCAGTCACACCGAAGGCCAGGGATTCAGCATGTTGCTGGCGGTCTTCAATGACGATCAGGCGACGTTCGATAAACTCTGGCAGTGGGCGAACACCACGCTCTACCGCAAAGATATCGGCCTGTACTCATGGCGCTACGATCCTAACAGCACCCCGCATGTGGCGGATACTAACAACGCCTCTGATGGCGATACGCTGATGGCCTGGGCGCTGCTGCTGGCGGGCGATAAGTGGAACGACAGCCGTTACACCAAAGCCTCGGAGAAATTGCAGACGGCGCTGATCAAATACAATGTGATTGATTATGCCGGGTACAAAGTGATGCTGCCGGGCGTGAAAGGTTTCAATCAGACCAGCAACGTGACCGTCAATCCGTCCTATTTCATCTTCCCGGCCTGGCAGGCGTTTTACGCTCACAGCCATTTGAAAGTCTGGAAAGATCTGGATGAAAGCAGCACAGCGATGCTGAGTAAAATGGCGTTTGGTGAATTCCGTCTGCCGACCGACTGGGTGGATATGCAGGCCGATGGCACCCTGAAACCGGCCAGCCGCTGGCCGACGCGTTTCAGTTACGATGCGGTACGCATCCCGCTGTATCTCGGCTGGGCACATCCGGGCAGCCCGCAGATGGCACCGTTCATTCTGTGGTGGCAGAAATCCCCACGCGACACGACACCGGCCTGGATTGACGTGATGACCGGCACCAAAGCGGGCTACAACATGTCGCCGGGCCTGTTAGCCATTCGCGATTTCACCATGGCCAACGCCGGCGCCATCAGCCCGAATCTGGCACCGAAAGACGATTACTATTCTTCCACCCTGCAACTGCTGAGCTGGTGGGCGAGTCATAAAGGGTAAGCATACTCTGGAATAAAAAGGCCAGTCAGGGGAATGCTGACTGGCCTTTTTTGTTGTAATCGATTGTATATATACAATCGATTAATTCTAAAATGATTGTATATATACAATTGATTTATCCAAATTTGATTGTATATTCAATATTGAAAATCAATAAATCTATTGTAAATATGCAATTAAAAGGTTTCTCTATGTGGGATAAAGAATTAAAAATCAAACAGGTAGACAACCTTCTCAATGAAATGAAACCTCGACGCAAAGCCAAGCGTCCAAAAAAAGGATGGATACAACTTCTCAGAAGCGCGCTGGGCATGAGCACCCGCTCGCTTGCCGAACGATGTGGTTTAAGTCAGTCGCGCATTTCGCTGATAGAAAAAGGTGAAATTGAGGGGTCGCTAACGCTGAATACACTGGAAAAAATCGCTGAGGGCCTGGATTGTGAGCTTGTATACTTTTTGCAGCCAAAGCAAGGGCGAACGTTGCAAGAACTAAGAGAGCAGCAGGCCGAGAAAAAAGCGAGATTCCTTAATCAGTACACTGAAATTCATATGTCGCTGGAACAGCAACCCACATCATCAGCTTTCCAAAAATCGACACAAGACAAGCTTAAAAGCGACCTATTACAAAAATGGCCTCGGGATTTCTGGGATGAAAAATGAGCGAAACCATCAATAATGGCCTTCCTGAAGGGGCAACGGAACTTAGCCCTGACGATCTGGCCGGTTTAATTCCCGACTACATCTTTACCCGGGAAGACCTGAATCAATTTGAAAAAACGAACATACAGCAGGCATTAGCGCATCTCAGCCGTCAGAAGCTGAGTTACATAGAGATCTTAACTGTCGATTTCTGTCTTCGATTACACCGCAACATGTTCAATAAAACGTGGGAATGGGCGGGTCAACTCAGACGCAGAGAAGTAAACATCGGGAATACGCCACCTTATATGATCTCAATGCGTGTCAGAGATACTCTCGATAATGCAGTTTTCTGGATTGAAAACGAAACTTACCCACCCGATGAAATCTGCCTGAGACTTCACAGAGACATTGTATGGATCCACCCTTTTCCCAATGGGAATGGAAGGCATTCCCGGATATTTTGCGATGTGCTTCGTCGCGCGCTTGGAAGGGGGCTCTTTCCCTGGGGGATATCAGCAGGCGAACTCGTTTCACCAGATGCAGATCGCGCTGAATACATTCTCGCTTTGAGAGAAGCCGACAATGGCGATTATAGACGCCTTATCAGATTTGCTTCTGACTAAGTATTGCCCACAAAAAAGCCCGCTTTT
>NZ_JBLYPL010000034.1:0-38850 GCF_051851855.1 Rahnella sp. ATs2
TCCGAATTTTTTGCACAAGCCTTTTTTCCAATAAAAGGATCGACTGCGTGTTTTTCAACCCTTTCGCGGAGATCTCGTTCGATCCGCTGGTTTTCACGCCGATCTGATTGAGCCGAAATTGGTATTTCCTCAGACCCGAACTATATTGCCAAGGTCAAAACTCACTTATGGGGTGCTTCAGATGTCTCAGGCTTTGCGTGCTTATCAAGGATTAACACCAACATTAGGAGAAAGAGTCATGGTTGATCCCTCCAGTGTGGTGATTGGTGATGTGGATCTGGCTGATGATGTCAGTATCTGGCCGCTGGTGGTGATACGTGGTGATGTGAATAATGTCGTGATCGGCTGCAGAACCAATGTGCAGGATGGAAGCGTGCTGCATGTCACTCACCAGTCGCGGCATAATCCTGAGGGCTACCCTCTTATTATTGGAGAGGACGTGACCGTCGGCCATAAAGCTATGTTGCATGGTTGCACTATCGGAAACCGGGTACTGGTAGGAATGGGAGCGATACTGTTGGACGGTGCGATCGTTGAAGATGATGTGATGATTGGCGCCGGCAGTTTGGTGCCGCCAGGAAAAACCCTCGAAAGCGGTTATCTCTATTTAGGCAGTCCGGTTAAACAGATACGCGAGCTGACGTCAGAGGAACTTGCAGGGCTGACATACTCTTCGAATAACTATGTGACCTGGAAAGATCTCTACCGTTCACAGGAACAATAAAGAATAGCGTTGCCTGAACAGTAAAATGCACACTGTTCAGGCATTACTGGTTAAGCCAGCAAGTCTTTCTTTAACTGCTCCAGCACAGGCTCTATCTCTGGCATAACACCATGCCACATATAGAAAGCATGGGCAGCTTGCCCCACCAGCATTCCCAACCCGTCGGCATAAGCCGTTACCCCGTTATTTTTGGCCCAGGTGAGAAAAGGCGTTAAACCTGCCTGATAATACATATCGTAGACACGGGTCTGCGCGGTCAGCACTTTTTCTGGGATCGCAGGGATCTCACCTTTAATACCCGAAGCCGTGGCGTTAATGATCAGATCGAAAGACTCATCAGCCAGATCGGCTAATGCGATAGCCCGGATATCCCCTTTTTCTTCGAAGATATGGCTCAGATGTTGTGCGCGTTCAAACGTCCGGTTGGTGACAACCACTGAACAGCCATGAGACAGCAAAGGAAGTATCACCCCTCTCGCCGCGCCGCCGGCACCGATCAATAAAACCCGATCACTTTGCTTCAAAAGCGCCAGCCGCTCAAGATCACTCAGCATGCCAATGCCATCAGTGTTGTCCCCGAGTAACCGGCCGTCTTTGAGCTTTTTCAGGGTGTTCACAGCACCGGACATCGCAGCGCGGTCAGTCAGTTCATCAGATTCTGCAAAAGCGCGCTCTTTGAAAGGCACGGTGATATTTGCCCCACGGGCTCCGTCGTCGAAAAAGGTTCGCAGCGTTTCTTCAAACTCTTCATGCGGAGCAAGCACAGTGCCGTAGGTGTGATCGATTCCGGTCTGGCTGGCAAACAATGCATGAATACGAGGGGATTTACTGTGGCCGATCGGATTTCCAAATACCGCGAAAGATGGCATCACTTTTTCCTTTAACCTTGACGGATCAGGTTGCCGGTAAGGGCATCCCGGATTTCTGAGGGATTTTCTCTTCCGCCGACATCGCCATCAATTACAGGGAAATTATCCCCAAACTGGAGCCGGACTTCTGCGGGCAAACGGCATGGCGGCTCGCCATTGAGATTCGCACTGGTAGATACCAGCGGCTTACCAAATTTTTGGCACAGCTCTTTGACCAGAGGATGATCAGTGACCCGTACCGCCAGCGACGTAAAGCGTCCGGTTAACCATTCAGGCGTTGACGGTTTCGCAGGCATGACCCACGTTACCGGGCCCGGCCAAAATGAGCAGATATGCGCAAGCTGTTGTTCAGTGAGCGATGAGTCATCTATATAAGGGAGAAGCTGCTGATAATTATCAGCAATCAAAATAAGACCTTTATCTTTTGGCCGCTTTTTTAGCGCCAGAAGCGCATCGACAGCCTGTTCGCTATCCGGATCACATCCGAGACCAAAGACGGCCTCAGTCGGATAAGCAACGACTTGTTGCTCACGCAGCGCATCAAGCACGAGGGCAAATGAGTTTTCTAAGCTTTTATTCATCTTGTTCGTTATCTTTAATTTCTACGGCCTTACCGCACAATTTACTGGCACAAAATAGCTTAATACCCTGCGCCGTTTTCTTTTCCATCAATAAAGGGTAATGGCAATGGACGCATTCCCCCGCCACCGGCTTGTTATTAATGGCAAACTGACAATCCGGGTAACGATCACAGGCATGAAACACTTTGCCAAAGCGTGATTTTCGCTGCAACAAATGCCCTTTACCACATTGCGGGCAATCCAGGCTGGTTTCTTCCGGTTTATCTATCACTTCAATGTGATCACATTCCGGATACTGACTACAACCAATAAACATGCCGTAACGCCCCTGACGCAGCACTAAGGTCGACTCACATTTAGGGCATAATTGTCCATCCAGGACTTTCACAATATGGCCATCAGCCTGAGATTTCAGAGGACGAATATACTGGCATTGTGGATAGGATGAACAACTCAGAAAGGGGCCGTGGCGACCACTACGGATCACCAGATCGGCCCCGCATTCCGGACAGGATTCATTTTGCTTCTCAGCAAAAAGTGCTGCTTTTGTCATATCTTACTTTTTACCTGTTATCTCTTAATGCAGATAACCTTCATTAACCTCAAACAACAGCTCTTCCATTTGCTGATATGCACTTTCATATCCGGGAATATTAAAGAGAACCATCAGCACGACCCACTTCAGATCCTCAAGATCGAATTCTTCAGTGTCCAGAGCCATAACACGATCGATAACCATCTCTCTGGTATCGAAGTTCAGTACTTTGATCTGTTCCAGGAACAATAAAAAGCCACGACAACTGCTATCTAACCGACTTGTTTCCTCATCGGTATAAATACGTAATGCTGAAGGATCGGAATCCAGCATATAAGATGGGGTTCCACCCTCTTGCATATCCGCAAGTTTTTCAAGCCAACTCAACGCATTGTGAATATCGGCCCGGTGGAAACCAGCTTCGGTCAAGTCATCCGTTAACCTATCCTCGTCAACATTCATCTCCGCTTCGTTGTGAATGTAAGTTTCAAATAAGTACATTAGTACGTCGAACATGGCTTGCCCTCTTAATTCGGACATAGCCGCCGGATACAGCTGCGATCCATCCTGCTAACTCCAGCTCGAGTAGCTTACCTACCACTTCTGGCACAGGTTGGCCGGCACGTTCGGCGACGACGTCAACAGATGTCACCTCATATTCTACGTTAGCCAACACATCAGCAAATGGCAATTCAACTTCGCTATCTTGCGCACAAATAATCGTCTGTGGAGCAACGGAACTCTTGTTTGCAGGCTTTTTAAAAGATTCTGAAGCACGAATATCAGGAAACCAGGTCAGCCCGCTGCCAATATGCTCGGCAATATCGTTAGGCTCCGTCACCAGATAAGCGCCCTGCTGAATAAGCCAGTGCGTGCCTTCTGATGTCACACTGCCCAATGGGCCTGGGAGGGCGAACACTTCTCTTCCCTGCTCCAGTGCGTAACGGGCAGTGATAAGGGAACCACTGCGTAATGTTGCCTCGATGACCAGCACGCCAGCGCTTAATCCGCTAATTATCCTGTTACGTCGGGGAAAATGTGCAGCGAGCGGCGGAGCCGTCACTAAATGCTCTGACACCAGTGCCCCTCCGGCTTCAAGAATGTGCTGAGCTAGCGTTGAATGCCGGGGCGGATAACGTTTTAACAATCCGCTTCCCAGAACAGCAATCGTTTTCCCCTGCGCCGCAAGCGTTGCACGGTGACTAATTCCGTCGATCCCCATAGCCAGACCGCTCGTCACAGTAAAACCGCTACTTACCAGCCCGCTGGCAAAGACCTGCGCGTATTGTTCGCCGTAATGAGTAAATTCACGACTCCCGACCATCGCAATTTGAGGCGAGGACAGTAAATCAGGATCCCCTTCCACAAACAGAATCAATGGAGGAGAAGATATTTGGGCCAACAAAGCCGAATACAAAGCGCTGCCAAAAGTAATCAGATGGTGATGATCGCCTTCCAGCCATCTCAGTGATTCTGCAACCCATTGCGCATTACAATGTCGAAACTCCGAGAGTTGTCCCTCTGAAAGCCCGCAACTTACTAATGCAGAGGGGGAATAAATTCCGCTGTTAAATAATGACTGGATAATCCCTTCGGCCAGACCCGCATCAAGGCGTTTAACTCTCGACAAACGTACCCACACTTCCTGTAGTGTCATTATGCTTTCCTTGCTTAATGCCTTTCAGCGACTGATTCAATTGGCAGAGGATGCTGTCAATCGCAGCGGGAAATGTCTAGAATAGAGTCTATATATCTTCAATCATTTGAATAAAGATCCAGAAAAATATGTCCGTATTACAGATATTACATTTCCCAGACGAGCGGCTTCGCATTACTGCAAAACCGGTCAAAGAAGTTAACGCCGAAATTCAGCAGATCGTGGATGATATGTTTGAAACCATGTATGCAGAAGAAGGCATCGGCCTGGCTGCGACTCAGGTAGACATTCATCAACGCATCATCGTGATTGATGTCTCTGAAAACCGCGACGAACGTTTGGTTCTCATCAACCCTGAACTGCTGGAAAAAAGCGGCGAAACAGGGATTGAAGAAGGCTGCCTGTCGATCCCTGATCAACGGGCTCTCGTGCCGCGTGCAGAGAAAGTCAAAGTGCGTGCGCTTGATCGCGACGGTAAAACCTTTGAGCTAGAAGCTGATGACTTGCTGGCGATCTGTATCCAGCATGAAATGGATCATCTGGTGGGTAAATTATTTGTGGATTATTTGTCCCCATTGAAACGTCAGCGTATCCGCCAGAAGATGGAAAAAATGGCCAAGCTGAACGCACGGGCTGACTAATATTCGTGTAACACAGGACACTGCTTTGCGAATCATATTTGCCGGTACTCCCGACTTTGCAGCGCGTCATCTTGACGCGCTTTTATCATCAGAACATCAGGTGGTAGGCGTTTTTACTCAGCCTGATCGCCCCGCAGGCCGCGGTAATAAACTGACCGCAAGTCCGGTGAAGATTCTGGCTCAAACTCACGACATCCCTGTTTTTCAGCCAAAATCTCTGCGTCCTGAAGAAAATCAGTCTCTGGTTTCAGCGCTCGGGGCTGACATCATGGTAGTCGTAGCTTATGGTTTAATCCTGCCAAAAGCCGTGCTCGATATGCCGAAATTGGGCTGCATTAACGTTCATGGTTCTCTTCTGCCCCGCTGGCGTGGCGCGGCCCCTATTCAACGTTCATTGTGGGCTGGGGATGCTAAAACGGGTGTCACCATCATGCAGATGGATGTCGGCCTTGATACCGGCGATATGCTGCACAAAGTAGAATGTGACATCCTGCCGGAAGATACCAGCGCATCGCTTTACAACAAGCTGGCTGAGCTGGGTCCGCAGGGTATGCTTGAAACATTACAGCAGCTGGCGAACGGCACAGCAAAACCTGAAGTTCAAAGCGAAGAGCACGTAACCTACGCTGAGAAACTCAGCAAGGAAGAAGCCCGCTTAGACTGGAATCTGTCGGCCGAACAACTTGAACGCTGTATTCGTGCATTTAACCCATGGCCCGTCAGCTTCTTTATGATTGATGATCAGCCCGTGAAAGTCTGGCAGGCTGAATGTCTGGCAACGCAACACGATAAATTGCCGGGAACTATCATCTCTGCTGACAAAAAAGGGATTCTGGTCGCGACATCTGACGGCGTTCTGAATATCACCCAGCTACAACCTTCGGGTAAAAAGGCGATGTCCGCACAGGACTTGCTTAACTCTCGTCGTGAATGGTTTATCGAAGGCACACTTTTAGCCTGACCTTTACGACTACGCCCGATATCTCGTCGGGCCATATCTCTCTGATAATGCTGGCTTCGGTCAGCTTTTTTGACTATGAAAACAGCCTATAATCTCCGTAGTATTGCAGCTCAAGCCATTAGCCAGGTGTTGGACAAAGGTCTGTCTCTTTCGACCGTTCTGCCTGGCTTGCAAAAAAATGTCTCAGATAAAGATCGTGGGTTACTTCAGGAACTCTGTTTCGGTACCTTGCGGGTTCTTCCTCAGCTGGAATGGTGTTTGCAGCAACTGATGGCAAAACCGCTCACCGGCAAGCAGAGAACTTTGCATTATTTACTGATGGTTGGCCTTTACCAGCTGATGCATACCCGTATTCCGGCACACGCCGTTCTTGCAGAAACCGTCGAAGGTGCCGTTGCCCTGAAACGCCCTCAGTTGAAAGGTCTTATCAACGGGGTTCTGCGTCAGTTCCAGCGTCAACAGGAAGAATTGTTGCAACGCATGGCGAACAATGACAGTCGCTATCTTCACCCAAGCTGGTTGCTGAACCGCCTCAAAAAAGCGTATCCCGAGCAATGGGAAAGTATTGTAGAAGCAAACAACCAAAGACCGCCTATGTGGCTGCGCGTAAACCGCATGCATCACACCCGCGATGAGTATCTGCAATTACTTAACGACGCCCAGATTGAGGCCGTTGCACATACTGAATACCGTGATGCATTGCGATTAGTCACGCCTTGTCAGGTCAATCTCCTTCCGAGATTTGCGGAAGGTTGGGTCACCGTTCAGGATGCATCGGCACAAGGAAGCGTTGATCTGCTGGATCCACAGAATGGCGAGATGATCCTCGATTTGTGCTGTGCGCCGGGGGGAAAGACCACGCACATTTTGGAAGCTGCACCAAAAGCTCATGTTCTGGCAGTTGATGTGGACGAGCAGCGTTTGAAGCGTGTGCATGAAAACTTGCAACGTTTGAAACTAAGTGCCGAAGTCAAACAGGGTGATGGCCGCGAGCCGCAGGTTTGGGCGGGTGATCGTATATTTGACCGTATTTTGCTTGATGCGCCTTGTTCAGCAACCGGCGTAATCCGCCGACATCCCGACATTAAATGGCTACGCAGAGACAGCGATATCGCTGAACTCGCGGGTCTTCAAAGAGAAATCCTTGAAGCTGTATGGCCAAGACTGAAAAGTAAGGGCGTATTAGTCTATGCCACCTGCTCAGTATTACCGGATGAAAATTCTCAGCAAGTGGCCGCATTCCTGCAATCACATCCGGATGCGACATTGGTCGAAACTGGCACGCTGGAAAATCCCGGACGACAAAATCTTCCTCATGCTGAAGATGGCGACGGTTTCTATTACGCTAAACTTATTAAAAGTTAATCATTTCCTGTCAGCAGCATTGATGCTGGCTGACAGTGTTGAGGCAAAGCAGAGAGTCATATGAAAATAATAATTCTCGGTGCCGGGCAGGTTGGCGGAACACTCGCCGAAAACCTGGTGGGTGAAAACAATGATATTACCGTTGTCGACACCAATACCGTCCGGTTACGCCAACTGCAAGATAAATTCGATCTTCGGGTTGTACAGGGACATGGCTCGCATCCGCGTGTATTGCGTGAGGCCGGCGCTGAAGACGCGGATATGCTGGTCGCTGTGACCAATTCTGACGAAACCAATATGATTGCTTGCCAGATAGCCTACTCGCTGTTTAACACGCCTAATCGTATAGCGCGTATTCGCTCAACGGAATACATCCGCGAATCTGAAAAGCTGTTCTTGCCTGAAGCCGTTCCAATTGATCATCTGATCTCGCCAGAGCAATTAGTCACAGACTATATCTACAAACTTATCGAGTATCCTGGTGCACTTCAGGTTGTCAATTTTGCTGAAGGAAAGGTCAGTATCGCCGCTGTGAAAGCCTACTACGGCGGACCACTGGTCGGTAACGCGCTTTCTTCTATGCGTGAACATATGCCGCATATTGAAACGCGAGTGGCCGCAATATTCCGTCAGGATCGTCCGATCCGTCCTCAAGGTTCGACCATCATTGAAGCAGGTGATGAAGTCTTCTTTGTGGCGGCATCGCAGCATATCCGTGCCGTCATGAGTGAACTCCAGAGACTGGAAAAACCTTATAAGCGGATTATGATCGTTGGCGGTGGCAATGTCGGCGCGGGTTTGGCGCAACGCCTTGAGAAAAATTACAGCGTAAAACTTATCGAACGCGATCAGCAGCGCGCCGCCGAGCTTGCCGAGCTTTTGCAAGACACTATCGTCTTCTATGGGGACGCTTCAGATCAGGAACTTCTGGCCGAAGAGCATATTGAGCAGGTTGATGTTTTCATTGCCATTACCAATGATGATGAAGCTAACATCATGTCTGCCATGCTGGCCAAGCGAATGGGTGCGAAGAAAGCGATGGTCCTTATCCAACGCAGCGCTTACGTGGATTTGGTTCAGGGCAGCGTAATCGATATTGCGATTTCACCGCAGCAGGCCACAATTTCCGCATTACTGGGGCATGTCAGAAAAGCTGATATTGTCAGCGTTTCTTCGCTGCGCCGCGGTGTTGCTGAAGCCATCGAGGCCATTGCACATGGTGATGAAACCACCTCAAAAGTAGTTGGCCGTACAGTCGAACAAATCAAACTTCCGCCAGGTACAACCATTGGTGCGATTGTTCGCGGGAACGATGTGATCATTGCTAACGGTACCAGCAGGATCCAACAAGGTGATCACGTTGTTATGTTCATTACCGATAAGAAATTTGTCAGAGACGTTGAGCGGTTGTTCCAGCCGAGTCCATTCTTCTTATAATTGGATGTGAAGAGGCTTATAGGAATTTCCGCTAATTAGTATTCTGGTAAGAACTTTTGTAGCGAAGACTCTACAAATGGTCTTTACTTGTTTTGACACATTTGATGAATTTGCCAAGGAGTATTTTATGAGTTTTATGAAAGAGTTTCGTGAGTTTGCCATGCGTGGCAACGTGGTTGACCTTGCTGTGGGTGTCATCATCGGTGCAGCATTTGGCAAAATAGTGTCATCATTTGTCGCCGATATTATTATGCCACCACTGGGGTTATTGATTGGCGGGGTAGATTTTAAACAATTTGCTTTTGTTCTAAGAGATGCTCAGGGCGCTACGCCAGCCGTTGTTATGCACTACGGCGTGTTTATTCAGAACGTTTTTGATTTCATCATCGTTGCTCTGGCGATATTCATGGCGATCACGCTGATGAACAAGATGCGTCGTAAGCAAGAAGATGCTCCTGCAGCTCCGCCAAAACCAACGGCAGAAGAAACATTACTGGCGGAAATTCGTGATTTGCTGAAAGAACAACAGACGCCAAAACTCTAAAAGTAAAAGTCAGGCAGTTAAACTCTGACTGATTTTAGAAGGGCAGTGTTGAATATTCGACTGAACACTCAACACTGCCCTCCAGATAACTCCCCTTCCCATTCTTCTCTTTACGACGATAACTTCCTTTCCCTTTCTGATTCTTCTCAATACGCTGTTTGAAAAGTGGATCATGGAGAAGAGCCTGCAACGCATTATCCTGAATAATACCTTTTTGATGCTTATACTGAGTCATAGATCCTCGATATGTGAAATACATTTTGGACAAAATCCGTACACATCATACTGCGAAAATTTTCTGCCCGATAGTGGTATATAAAATGACTAAACCATTTAGCTAACTTTTCCCGCACCATCCTCTAAAGCTTCTAAAATAGAGCAAGTTACGCTGGTATGCGCCGAACCGCAGCAGGCAGCACTCAGTCTTTGTAGCGACTCGCGCATCTGAGTCAATTCCTGTAACTTGAACTCAACCTCAGCAAGTCGTTCGTCCACAATTGCTTTAGATTCCTGACACGTGTGGTGCAAAGGATCGATGCGAATTGATAGCAGCTCCTTGATGGCGTCCAGCGTAAATCCTGTCGATTTAGCGTAACGGATAAAGCGAAGCCGCTGCAGATCATTATCATCGTATTGGCGATAACCCGAAGGATTGCGGGTGCCAGGGCTCATCATCCCTTGCTTCTCATAGTAGCGGACAGTGTCAGCGGAAACATTTGCCAATCCGGCCAGCTCACCAATTTTGTACATACTATTTCCCCCTGAATTTATCATGCAGTGCATCTTTATAATGCCCGTGCAAAAAACCAGTATTCATACCCGCCTGCTGCAACCGCAGTTGAAGAACTCTGAGTCGTTTTTCAGAAACGGCAAATTGTGGGTCATCATTGTCCAGCGTCTGTAATAAATGCTCCAACTCGACAGCTTCCTTTCTGTCCTGAAGCGCTGGTGGCAAATAGCCTGCATTTTTTAAGATGCGAAATGCGACTCTTAGGTCTTCGGGTACAGCGCTATCATCATCCAGACTTAATGGCTGCCCGTTGCCTGGCAGATTATCAAAGTCCCCCTTTTCCTGAGCATCTTTGATGTGTTTCTCTACCCACTGGTCGACAAGGAGCATGAATTTACCTTTAGAAAATGGAAAGGATCATCATAGATCATACTTGCAGCTTAACGCGAACGGGGTGGGAATTCAGGTTCAATTCTGCCGGCAGTGAAGAAGATGGGTAGTTCAGATTTTAGATGTAAAAAAACCGGGCATAAGCCCGGTTTTTTCATGCATCTACAGATTATTCAGCAGTTGCTACTTCTGCTTTTGACTCTGCACGATCAACGAGCTCGATGTATGCCATCGGCGCATTGTCGCCTGCACGGAAGCCACACTTAAGAATACGAGTGTAACCACCGGCACGGCTCGCGAAACGCGGGCCCAGTTCATTAAACAGTTTTGCCACGATCTCGTTATCACGAGTACGGGCGAATGCCAGACGACGATTTGCAACGTTGTCGGTCTTGGCAAGAGTAATCAGCGGCTCAACAACGCGACGCAGCTCTTTCGCTTTCGGCAGGGTCGTCTTGATGATCTCATGACGAACCAAAGAGCCGGCCATGTTACGGAACATAGCCTGTCGGTGGCTGCTGTTACGGTTCAGTTGACGACCACTCTTACGATGGCGCATGACCTTATCCTTCTCAGTAAAACCTTAACCTGTGATCCGGTTACTCGTCAGCAATACTTGCTGGTGGCCAGTTTTCCAGGCGCATGCCCAGAGACAAACCACGGGACGCAAGTACGTCTTTGATCTCAGTAAGAGATTTTTTACCCAGGTTAGGTGTTTTAAGTAACTCAACCTCGGTACGCTGTACCAGATCACCGATGTAGTGGATTGCTTCTGCCTTAAGGCAGTTAGCAGAGCGGACAGTCAATTCCAGATCGTCAACAGGGCGCAGCAGGATTGGATCGAATTCCGGCTTCTCTTCTTTGACTTCCGGTTGACGTACATCACGTAAATCAACGAAAGCTTCAAGTTGTTCAGCAAGAATGGTTGCCGCACGACGGATCGCCTCTTCAGGATCGATCGTACCGTTGGTTTCCATTTCGATAACCAGCTTGTCCAAATCAGTACGCTGTTCTACACGCGCTGCTTCAACATTGTAGGCAATTCGCTCTACAGGGCTGTAGCATGCGTCTACTAACAGACGACCAATTGGGCGCTCATCTTCTTCCGAATGAATTCGGGCAGACGCCGGCACATAACCACGACCGCGCTGAACTTTGATACGCATGCTGATAGCAGCGTTCTCATCGGTCAGGTGGCAGATGACGTGTTGCGGCTTGACGATTTCGACATCACCATCATGGGTAATGTCGGCTGCAGTCACAGGGCCAATGCCAGACTTATTCAGGGTAAGAATAACTTCATCTTTACCTTGAACTCTCACCGCCAGCCCTTTCAGGTTGAGCAGGATCTCCAGGATATCTTCCTGTACGCCTTCTTTGGTGCTGTACTCATGCAGTACACCATCAATCTCAACCTCGGTCACCGCGCAACCCGGCATGGATGAAAGCAGAATACGGCGCAGTGCGTTGCCTAAAGTATGGCCAAAGCCACGTTCTAAAGGCTCAAGGGTCACCTTGGCGTGCGTCGAACTGACTTGCTCGATATCTACCAGGCGCGGTTTTAGAAACTCTGTCACAGAACCCTGCATTGTGTCCTCTCTTTGGTACTAAGCTTTACTTGGAGTAAAGCTCGACGATCAGGTGTTCGTTAATGTCGGAAGACAGATCAGTACGTTCAGGCATACGCTTGAACACACCTTCCATCTTAGCAGCATCAACTTCAAGCCAAGTCGGCTTTTCACGCTGTTCAGCCAACTCCAAAGCGGCCTTCACGCGAGATTGCTTTTTAGCTTTCTCACGGATGCTGACAACGTCATTCGGAGATACCTGATAAGAAGCGATGTTAACAACGCGACCGTTTACGATGATAGCTTTGTGGCTAACTAACTGGCGCGATTCCGCACGAGTAGCGCCGAAGCCCATACGATAAACGACGTTGTCCAAACGACCTTCAAGCAGTTGCAACAGGTTTTCACCGGTGTTGCCTTTCAGGCGTGCTGCTTCTTTGTAATAGTTACGGAACTGGCGCTCCAGAACACCGTAAGTACGGCGAACTTTTTGCTTTTCACGTAACTGCACACCATAGTCAGACAGACGCGGTTTACGCGCACCATGCTGACCAGGAGCTTGTTCAATTTTACACTTGGTATCGATCGCGCGAACGCCAGATTTAAGGAATAAATCTGTGCCCTCACGACGGCTAAGCTTGAGCTTAGGACCCAAATATCTTGCCATTTTCTCTCTCCAACAAACCTAAAAGCAGCGTTATACGCGACGCTTTTTCGGCGGACGACAACCGTTATGAGGGATAGGAGTCACATCAGTAATATTAGTGATGCGGAAACCAGCCGCGTTTAATGCGCGGATAGTAGACTCACGACCAGGACCAGGTCCTTTAACCATAACTTCCAGATTCTTGATACCGTATTCTTTCACTGCGTCAGCGCAGCGCTCTGCTGCAACCTGAGCTGCGAACGGAGTGGATTTACGAGAACCACGGAAACCGGAACCACCAGCTGTTGCCCAACCCAAAGCATTACCCTGACGATCGGTAATGGTAACAATGGTGTTGTTGAAAGAAGCATGGATATGAGCCACGCCGTCAGAGACTTGTTTTCTTACACGTTTACGTGTACGAACAGGTGCCTTTGCCATTTATTCAATCACCCCGATTATTTCTTGATCGGTTTACGCGGACCCTTACGGGTACGTGCGTTAGTCTTGGTACGCTGACCGCGTACTGGAAGACCACGACGATGACGCAAACCACGATAAGTCCCAAGGTCCATAAGACGCTTGATGCTCAGGGTGACTTCACGACGCAGATCACCTTCAACAATGAACTTGGCAACTTCGTCACGCAGTTTTTCGATTTGCTCTTCAGACAGCTCACTGATCTTAACATTTTCAGCAATACCGGATGCAGCACAGATAGACTGTGAGCGGGTTTTACCGATGCCGTAGATCGAAGTTAATGCGATCACGGTATGTTTCTGATCAGGAATGTTAATGCCTGCTATACGGGCCACTATGCACTCCTACTATTTATATACGGCAACACCATTCTGAAAAGCCCGTTTTCAGGATACTCAAATAGTATTGCTGCTTACATACAAAAGATTGGCTGGCTAATCTAGCCAGCTCAACCCAACTTTGCAAGAAAAATATGCGAGATAATCAGCCTTGACGCTGTTTATGCTTCGGTTCTGCACTGCAGATTACGCGAACGACACCGTTACGCTTAACAATTTTGCAGTTACGACATAATTTCTTGACGGAAGCACGAACTTTCATTTTTACTCTCCGTAACTTCGCAAACTCACCAGATTAGCGGTTATAGCCTTTCAGGTTTGCTTTCTTCAATGCAGACTCGTACTGACTTGACATCATCAGAGTTTGCACTTGAGCCATAAAGTCCATGATAACGACGACTACGATCAGTAGAGAAGTACCACCAAAGTAGAATGGAACTTTCATCGCGTCACGCATGAACTCCGGGATAAGGCAGA
This sequence comes from Rahnella sp. ATs2, assembly GCF_051851855.1. Classification (NCBI taxonomy): domain Bacteria; kingdom Pseudomonadati; phylum Pseudomonadota; class Gammaproteobacteria; order Enterobacterales; family Yersiniaceae; genus Rahnella; species Rahnella sp. ATs2. The sequence continues at coordinate 13,944 of NZ_JBLYPL010000034.1, forward strand.
TGAAAGTAATATACATCGCACCGATTAAGGTTAAACGAGTCATTACTTTATCGATGTACTTCGCCGTTTGCTCTCCCGGACGAATTCCTGGTACAAATGCACCGGACTTCTTCAGGTTATCTGCTGTCTCACGCGGGTTGAACACCAACGCAGTATAAAAGAAACAGAAGAAGATGATTGCAGTCGCATAGAGTAACACATAAAGCGGTTGCCCAGGCTGCAAATACAGCGAAATCGTTGTCAGCCAGTTCCAACCAGTCCCGCCCCCAAACCATGATGCAATCGTGGCAGGGAACAGAATAATGCTGGAAGCGAAGATTGCTGGGATAACCCCGGCCATATTCACTTTCAACGGTAAGTGCGTGCTCTGTGCTGCATAGACACGACGACCTTGTTGGCGTTTAGCATAGTTAACGACGATACGACGTTGACCACGTTCAACAAACACCACAAAGAAAGTCACTGCAAACACTAAAACTGCAACCAACAGCAACAGGAGGAAGTGCAGGTCGCCTTGCCGAGCTTGTTCAATAGTATGTGCAATCGCCGGCGGAAGACCCGCTACGATACCAGCAAAAATTATGATTGAAATACCGTTACCGATACCTCGTTCAGTAATCTGCTCACCCAGCCACATCAGGAACATTGTCCCAGTCACTAAGCTCACAACTGCGGTAAAGTAGAACGCAAAGCCTGGATTTAACACCAGGCCCTGCATACCAGGCATGTTCGGTAGACCGGTAGCAATACCGATCGACTGAAACACTGCCAATACCAGCGTACCGTAACGGGTGTACTGACTAATCTTACGACGGCCAGCCTCCCCTTCTTTCTTAATTTCTGCTAACGCTGGATGAACCACCGTTAACAACTGGATAATGATCGATGCCGAAATGTACGGCATGATCCCCAGAGCAAAGATTGAAGCACGGCTAAGGGCACCACCAGAGAACATGTTAAACATTTCAATGATGGTACCTCTTTGCTGCTCGAGCAATTTGGCAAGTACAGTGGCATCAATACCAGGGATCGGAATAAAAGAGCCGATACGGAAAACAATCAGCGCACCGATAACAAACAAAAGTCTGCGCTTCAGTTCGCCTAGTCCACCCTTGGCACTTTGAAAATCTAATCCCGGTTGCTTAGCCATCTGCTACTTATTCCTCAATTTTACCGCCAGCAGCTTCGATAGCAACACGAGCGCCTTTGGTGACACGCAAACCACGCAGAGTTACCGCACGACCAACTTCGCCAGAAAGGATTACTTTCGCGAACTCGATCTGGATACCAACTACGTTAGCGGCTTTCAGCGCGTTCAGGTCGATCACGTCGCCTTCCACCAGAGCCAGTTCAGACAGACGAACTTCTGCCGTGATCATAGCTTTGCGGGAGGTGAAGCCGAATTTCGGCAAACGACGATATAAAGGCATCTGACCACCTTCAAAACCACGACGTACGCCACCACCAGAACGTGAGTTCTGACCTTTGTGACCACGACCGCCGGTTTTACCCAGGCCAGAACCAATACCACGACCTACACGCCTTGGCGCTTGTTTGGCACCATCAGCCGGAGACAGAGTATTTAAACGCATCTCTTACTCCTCAACCTTAACCATGTAGGAAACCAGGTTGATCATACCGCGTACAGCAGGAGTATCCTCGCGCTCAACGGTGTGACCAATACGACGCAGACCCAGGCCCAGCAGAGTAGCTTTATGCTTCGGCAGACGGCCAATGGAACTGCGAGTTTGTGTAACTTTAATAGTCTTTGCCATGGTTAATTACCCCAGAATTTCTTCAACGGATTTACCACGCTTGGCAGCGACCATTTGTGGGGATTTCATATTTGCCAAAGCATCGATAGTTGCACGAACCACGTTGATCGGGTTGGTGGAACCATAAGCCTTAGCCAATACGTTATGAACCCCTGCAACTTCCAGGACGGCGCGCATTGCACCACCGGCGATAATACCGGTACCTTCGGAAGCCGGCTGCATGAACACACGGGAACCCGTATGAGCACCTTTAACAGGATGCTGCAGGGTGCCGCTATTCAGCGCGACATTCATCATGTTGCGACGGGCTTTTTCCATCGCTTTCTGGATCGCTGCCGGAACTTCGCGTGCTTTGCCGTAGCCAAAACCAACGCGACCGTTACCATCACCAACTACTGTCAGTGCGGTAAAGCTGAAGATACGGCCACCTTTTACGGTTTTAGATACGCGGTTTACCGCGATCAGCTTTTCCTGCAGTTCGCCAGCTTGTTTTTCGATGTGAGCCATCTTAAACCTCTTCCTTAGAACTGAAGGCCAGCTTCACGGGCAGCATCTGCCAGTGCCTGGACTCGACCATGATATTGGAAACCGGAACGGTCAAAGGATACTTTCGTGATCCCTTTTTCCAATGCGCGTTCTGCGATAGCTTTACCTACAGCAGTGGCAGCATCTTTGTTGCCGGTATACTTCAGTTGCTCAGTGATAGTTTTTTCTACAGTAGATGCAGCAACTATTACTTCAGAACCGTTTGGTGCGATGACCTGTGCGTAAATATGACGCGGGGTACGATGTACCACCAGACGAGTCGCACCCAATTCTTTGAGCTTGCGGCGTGCGCGGGTCGCACGACGGATACGAGCAGATTTCTTATCCATAGTGTTACCTTACTTCTTCTTAGCCTCTTTGGTACGCACGACTTCGTCGGCGTAACGGACACCCTTGCCTTTATAAGGCTCAGGACGACGGTAGGCACGTAAATCCGCAGCAACCTGACCGATAACCTGTTTATCAGCGCCTTTCAGCACGATTTCGGTTTGGGTCGGACATTCTGCAGTAATGCCTTCCGGCAGTTGGTGATCGACCGGGTGAGAGAAGCCTAAGGCTAAATTCACCACGTTGCCTTTAACAGCAGCACGATAACCAACACCTACCAGTTGAAGCTTTTTAGTGAAGCCGTCGGTAACACCTACAACCATAGAGTTCAACAGTGCACGAGTGGTACCCGCTTGGGCCCAACCGTCTGCAGCGCCTTCGCGTGGAGCGAAAGTCAGTGCATTTTCTTCCTGCTTAACTACAACAGCGTCATGGATAGTACGTGACAGCTCGCCGTTTTTACCCTTAATCGAAATAACCTGACCGTTGAGTTTTACCTCTACGCCGGCAGGAATGACGACGGGTGCTTTTGCAACACGAGACATTCTTTCCTCCCAATTAAGCTACGTAGCAGATAATCTCGCCACCAAGACCAGCCTGGCGAGCTGCACGATCGGTCATAACACCTTTAGAGGTAGAAATAACAGCGATACCCATACCGGCCATAACTTTTGGCAGCTCATCTTTTTTCTTATAGATGCGCAGACCTGGACGGCTGATACGTTGAATGCTTTCTACCACTGCCTTGCCCTGGAAGTACTTCAGTACTAATTCCAGTTCAGGTTTGGCGTCGCCTTCGATTTTAAATTCTTCAATATAGCCTTCTTCCTTCAGCACGTTGGCAATAGCCACTTTCAGCTTGGAGGAAGGCATGGTGACCGCAACTTTGTTCGCGGCTTGACCGTTACGGATACGGGTCAGCATATCCGCGATCGGATCTTGCATGCTCATCTGTCTTTACTCCCGTGATTCAATTGGTGACAATTACCAGCTAGCCTTCTTAAGACCCGGAATTTCACCGCGCATAGCGGCTTCACGGACCTTAATACGGCTCAACCCGAACTTCCGCAGGAAAGCATGCGGACGACCAGTTTGACGGCAGCGGTTACGCTGACGAGACGGGCTGGAATCACGCGGCAGAGACTGCAGCTTAAGAACTGCATCCCAACGATCTTCGTCGGATGAGTTCACACCAGAGATAATAGCTTTCAATTCCTCGCGTTTAGCGCGGTATTTATCAGCCAGTTTTACGCGAACGACTTCGCGTGCTTTCATGGATTGCTTAGCCATTAGTAACCCTGCCTTACTTGCGGAACGGGAAGTTAAAGGCTGTCAGCAACGCACGGCCTTCATCATCGGATTTCGCAGTAGTGGTGATAGTAATATCTAAACCACGAACGCGATCGACTTTATCATAATCGATTTCCGGGAAGATGATCTGTTCACGCACGCCCATGCTGTAGTTACCACGACCATCGAAAGACTTAGCAGACAAGCCGCGGAAGTCACGAATACGTGGTACAGCAATGGAGACCAGACGCTCAAAGAACTCCCACATGCGTTCGCCGCGGAGGGTTACTTTACAGCCGATCGGATAGCCCTGACGGATTTTGAAGCCTGCAACTGATTTGCGTGCTTTGGTGATCAGCGGTTTTTGACCGGAGATTGCTGCCAGGTCAGCTGCTGCGTTATCCAGCAGTTTCTTGTCAGCGATCGCTTCACCAACACCCATGTTCAGGGTGATCTTCTCGACCCGAGGGACTTGCATGACAGAATTGTAACCAAACTCAGCCATGAGTTTTTTTACGACATCGTCTTTGTAGTAATCATGCAGTTTCGCCATCGTACTACTCCAAATTACTTGATAGTTTCGCTGTTAGATTTGAAGAAACGGACTTTTTTGCCGTCTTCGAATCTAAAGCCTACACGGTCCGCCTTGCCAGTAGCCGTGTTGAAGAGCGCAACGTTAGAAACCGGAATTGCAGCTTCTTTTTCAACGATGCCACCTGGTTGGTTCAGGGCCGGTACAGGCTTCTGATGTTTTTTAACCAGGTTGATACCTTCAACAATGACCTTGCCAGAAGACAGGACATTTTTTACTTTACCGCGCTTACCTTTATCTTTACCGGTAAGCAGGATAACTTCGTCATCGCGACGGATTTTCGCTGCCATGGTTCGCTCCTTAGAGTACTTCTGGTGCCAGAGAGATAATTTTCATGAACTTCTCATTACGCAGTTCACGAGTTACCGGCCCAAAAATACGCGTGCCGATTGGCTGCTCGCTGTTATTGTTTAAAATAACGCATGCATTACCATCGAAGCGAATGACAGAACCGTCCGGGCGACGAACACCCTTCTTGGTGCGCACCACTACCGCCTTCAGCACATCGCCTTTCTTCACCTTACCGCGAGGAATTGCTTCCTTGATGGTAATTTTGATGATGTCGCCGACGCCTGCGTAGCGACGGTGCGAGCCACCTAGAACCTTGATACACATTACGCGACGTGCACCGGAGTTGTCGGCCACGGTCAGCATAGTCTGTTCTTGGATCATGTTAGTGCTCCGCTAATGTCAACTACAACTTTAGGACCCAGGATAGGTCGTTAAGAAATCCCCACAATATGAGGGCGCGGCATTATAACACCGGTTCCCGATTATGGGTAGAAAAAATAAACGGCCCACGTACATGAGCCGTTTACCTATTTTCGAGAGGCGCTACTGTATTACAGAATCGCTTTCTCTACAACGCGAACCAAGGTCCAAGACTTAGTCTTAGACAGTGGACGGCATTCGCTGATTTCCACAACGTCGCCGATACCACATTCATTGTTCTCGTCATGTACGTGCAATTTGGTCGTACGTTTGATGAACTTACCGTAAATCGGGTGTTTCACCACGCGTTCAATCGCAACAACAATGGATTTTTCCATTTTGTCACTGATTACACGACCCTGCAGAGTACGGATCTTGTCAGTCATTACGCACCCGCCTTTTCAGTCAGTAAAGTTTTCACACGTGCAACATCACGACGCACTTGCTTCAACAGGTGTGTTTGCTGCAACTGACCGCTTGCCGTTTGCATGCGCAGGTTAAACTGCTCACGCAAAAGGTTCAGCAACTCAGTGTTCAGCTCTTCCACGCTTTTTTCGCGCAGCTCTTGTGCTTTCATTACATCACCGTCTTAGTTACAAAGGTGGTTTTGATAGGCAGTTTGGCTGCTGCCAGCTGGAAGGCTTCACGAGCCAGCTCTTCAGGCACACCGTCCATTTCGTACAGGACTTTACCAGGCTGGATCAAAGCAACCCAATACTCTACGTTGCCTTTACCTTTACCCATACGAACTTCGAGCGGTTTCTCGGTGATCGGTTTGTCCGGGAATACTCGGATCCAAATCTTACCTTGACGCTTAACTGCACGGGTCATCGCACGACGTGCTGCTTCAATTTGACGAGCAGTCAGACGACCACGGCCAACAGCTTTCAGACCGTAAGTGCCGAAGCTCACATCCGTACCTTGCGCAAGACCACGGTTGCGGCCCTTGTGCACCTTACGGAATTTTGTACGCTTTGGTTGTAACATCAGCGACTCTCCTTACTTGCGGCCTTTACGCTGCTGCTTTTTAGGTTGAGCAGCCGGTTCCGGTTGTTCAACTGCAGCCATACCACCCAGGATCTCACCTTTGAAGATCCATACCTTAACGCCGATTACACCGTAAGTGGTGTGCGCTTCAGATGTGTTGTAATCGATATCCGCACGCAGAGTATGCAACGGAACACGACCTTCACGGTACCATTCGGTACGCGCGATTTCAGCACCGCCAAGACGGCCGCTTACTTCAACTTTGATACCTTTAGCGCCAAGACGCATTGCGTTCTGTACAGCACGCTTCATAGCACGACGGAACATAACACGACGTTCCAGCTGTGAAGTGATGCTGTCAGCAACCAATTTTGCGTCCAGTTCCGGTTTACGGACTTCGGCGATGTTAATCTGCGCAGGAACGCCAGCGATATCCGCTACGACCTTACGCAGTTTTTCGACATCTTCACCTTTCTTGCCGATAACGATGCCAGGACGAGCAGTGTGAATAGTCACACGGATGCTCTTCGCTGGACGCTCGATAACGATGCGAGAAACGGAAGCTTTCGCCAATTCCTTAGTCAGGAACTGACGAACTTTAAAGTCGCCGTCCAGGTTGTCAGCGAAATCTTTGGTATTTGCATACCAAGTAGAGTTCCAAGGTTTGACAATACCCAGTCGAATACCATTAGGATGTACTTTCTGACCCATTGCTAGTCTCCAGAGTCTCAGCGATCGGACACAACCACAGTAATGTGGCTGGTGCGCTTCAGAATGCGATCTGCACGACCTTTAGCACGCGGCATAATGCGCTTCATGCTTGGGCCTTCGTCTACGAAAATCTTCGTGACTTTCAGATCATCGATGTCAGCGCCATCGTTGTGTTCTGCGTTAGCAATGGCAGACTCTAGTACCTTCTTAACCAGACCAGCAGCTTTCTTGTTGGTGTAGGCCAGAGTTTCCAGAGCTTGCGACACTTTCTTACCGCGAATCAGGTCAGCAACAAGGCGAACCTTCTGAGCAGAAGAACGAGCGTGGCGATGTTTAGCGATAGTTTCCATCTCTTCCTCCTACCTTAGCGCTTTTTAGCTTTTTTATCAGCCGCATGGCCGCGATAAGTACGAGTCGGCGCGAATTCACCCAGTTTGTGACCGACCATTTCATCGGAAACAAATACTGGTACGTGCTGACGACCATTATGGACAGCGATGGTCAAACCGATCATGTTAGGAAAGATCGTTGAACGACGGGACCAAGTGCGCAAAGGCTTCTTGTCACCGCTTTCCACCGCTTTCTCTACCTTCTTCAGCAAGTGCAGGTCAATAAAAGGACCTTTCTTGAGAGAACGTGGCATGGCTTATCCTCTAATTATTTTTTGCTACGGCGACGTACAATGAATTTATCAGTACGCTTGTTGCTACGGGTCTTCTTACCTTTGGTTTGAACGCCCCACGGAGTTACCGGGTGCTTACCAAAGTTACGACCTTCACCACCACCGTGTGGGTGATCGACTGGGTTCATCGCAGTACCGCGAACGGTAGGACGAATACCACGCCAACGAGCAGCACCTGCTTTACCCAGAACGCGAAGCATGTGTTCAGAGTTACCGACTTCACCTAAGGTGGCGCGGCAATCGATCTGAACTTTACGCATTTCGCCAGAGCGCAGACGCAGAGTTACGTAGGAACCGTCACGAGCAACGATCTGAACGTAGGCACCAGCAGAACGAGCCATTTGGCCGCCTTTACCTGGTTTCATTTCTACGTTGTGAACCGTTGAACCTACTGGGATGTTGCGCATAGGCAGGGTGTTACCTGTCTTGATTGCAGCATCAACGCCAGATTGGATCTGGTCACCCACTTTCAGGCCTTTCGGCGCCAGGATGTAACGGCGTTCGCCGTCTTTGTACAGAACCAGCGCGATGTTCGCGGAACGGTTCGGATCGTACTCCAGACGCTCAACCACTGCAGCGATACCATCTTTGTTGCGTTTGAAGTCAACCAGACGATAATGCTGTTTGTGGCCACCACCGATATGACGGGTGGTGATACGGCCATTGTTGTTACGGCCACCGCTTTTGCTCAGTTTTTCAAGCAGCGGAGCATAAGGTTTACCCTTGTGCAGCTCAGGGTTAACCACTTTAACAACGTGGCGACGACCCGGAGATGTAGGTTTACATTTAACAATTGCCATTGTTCTTACTCCTCCGACTTACTCAGCGCCGCTGATGAAGTCCAGATTCTGGCCTTCTTTCAGGGTTACGTAAGCTTTTTTCCAGTCGCTACGACGACCAACACGCTGACCGTGACGTTTAACTTTGCCTTTAACCAGCAAGGTGTTCACATCTTCGACTTCGACTTCAAACAGTTTCGAAACCGCAGCTTTGATTTCCGCTTTAGTCGCGTCTTTGGCAACTTTGAGAACGATGGTGTTGTTCTTTTCCATCGCAGTAGACGCTTTTTCAGAAACGTGCGGCGCGCGCAGCACTTTCAGCAGACGTTCTTCACGAATCATGCCAGCATCTCCTCAACTTGCTTCACAGCGTCAGCAGTCATAACTACTTTGTCGAAGGCGATCAGGCTTACTGGATCGATACCTGCTACATCACGAACGTCAACTTTGTACAGGTTACGTGCGGCCAGGAACAGATTCTCGTCGACTTCGCCAGTTACAATCAGCACGTCTTCCAGAGCCATGTCTTTCAGTTTCTGTGCCAGCAGCTTAGTTTTAGGCGCTTCTACAGAGAACGTCTCGACAACGATCAAACGATCTTGACGTACCAGTTCGGACAGGATGCTTTTCAGCGCGCCGCGGTACATCTTTTTATTTACTTTTTGACTGTGGTCCTGTGGCTTTGCAGCGAAGGTTACACCACCGGAACGCCAGATCGGGCTCTTTACAGAACCTGAACGCGCACGGCCAGTACCTTTCTGACGCCAAGGTTTTTTACCGGAACCGGTTACTTCAGCACGGGTCTTCTGAGCGCGAGTACCTTGACGGGCACCTGCTGCATAAGCAACAACGACCTGGTGTACCAGCGCTTCATTGAAATCACGCCCGAAGGTAGTTTCGGAAACAGTCAGCGCGCTCTGCGCGTCTTTCACTACTAATTCCATTCCTATCTCCTCGACGTTAAGCCTTAACAGCAGGTTTAACGATCAGGTTGCCACCGGTTGCACCCGGAACAGCACCCTTGACCAGCAGCAGGTTGCGCTCAGCGTCAACACGTACTACGTCCAGGCTTTGAACGGTTACACGCTCGTTACCCAGTTGGCCTGCCATTTTCTTGCCTTTGAACACTTTGCCCGGAGTCTGGTTCTGACCGATAGAACCCGGAACACGGTGAGACAAGGAGTTACCGTGGGTAGCGTCTTGGGTACGGAAATTCCAGCGCTTAACTGTGCCAGCAAAACCTTTACCTTTAGAAGTACCGGTAACATCAACTTTCTTAACGTCTGCGAAAATTTCAACGCTAATGTTCTGACCTGCAGTGAACTCTTCACCTTCTGCAAGGCGGAATTCCCACAGACCGCGGCCAGCTTCTACGCCAGCTTTAGCGAAGTGACCCGCTTCTGGTTTGGTTACACGGTTAGCTTTTTTGCTACCAGTAGTAACTTGCACAGCGCGGTAACCGTCGTTGTCCAGGTCTTTGACCTGAGTAACGCGGTTTGCTTCAATTTCGATAACGGTTACAGGGATAGAAACGCCATCTTCAGTGAAGATACGAGTCATACCCACTTTCTTACCGACTAAACCAATCATTGTTTCAACCTCTCAATCGCTCAATGACCCTGATTAACCCAGGCTGATCTGCACGTCTACACCAGCAGCCAGATCCAGACGCATCAGAGCATCAACGGTTTTCTCGGTTGGCTCAACGATGTCAACCAGACGCTTGTGAGTGCGAATCTCATACTGATCGCGCGCATCTTTATTGACGTGCGGAGAAATCAGAATGGTAAAGCGCTCTTTGCGGGTCGGCAGCGGGATTGGACCACGAACTTGCGCACCAGTGCGCTTCGCAGTCTCAACGATTTCCGCAGTTGATTGATCGATCAGACGATGATCAAACGCTTTCAGGCGGATACGGATTCTTTGGTTCTGCATGAGACCAGAGCTCCAATTATTTTAAACGTAAATGATTACTCCTCAAACCCATTTCGATTGATGGGAGAGTGTAATCGTTCTTCACATAACCCCCATATCGGGAGTATTGTTGACCGGCAAGTAAACTCATCGGCCCACTGACTCATATTGAATCAGACTTACCAAGATTAGGTAAGCCCGCGCATTATACTTAAACACCAGCAAGAAGCAATCCAAACCACACGGAAAATGCTTTTATTTTGCGCTTTTCTCTTCTTGCTGCTGCTCAATCATCGCCTTCTTGAGCCATTCCTGTAATGGCATGTCAGGGCTCTTCTTTTCTAACGCCATGATTTGATTGTCATCACTTTCATCAACGGGGGCATCTTCCTGAGCCTCATTTTCAGTCGCTGAATAGTCCGCTGCATCCGCTGCTTCGGCAGGTAATTCATCCTCGGGCGTAGAATTGTCATCTATAGAGGCCGTTTGATTCACTGCGGGCAGCGTTCTGTTCTTATAGATGTAATGCAAAGGGGATTGCTTATAAGGAAGGTGAGACTCTTCACTGACGGCAATCCTGTGACTCTGCCAGTTAAGGTATGCCAGATGGAGATATGAACCGGCCAGCCCACCTGCGAACAGAAAAAGGCCGATAAACATCAGGCAATATAGACTTTTCCTGAGCGAGCGACGAACCGCCACCCTTACCTTTTGTTTGTTTAAGTGGCTTGTGTAAGCCGATAAATGGATATTTTGCATTTTGGACCTAGAGATCTTCTTTTGTAAGCAGTTCAGGCATGTTGCCAGTACGTTTAGCTATTTGTATGAGGGTGCCTTTACCTACCCGCCCATCAACAGCCAGATTTTCCCGTTGCTGGAATAATTTAATTTTACCGGTCAAATCGTTGTCCCATCGCCCGGTTTTACTGAATGGCAGGTTCAGGATTTTACTGAGGGTCATATCCAGCCAGGCAGTATCCGTTTCTGGGCTGGTATTGTTGATGACGCTCTTCCCGCTCGGTGTCTGTGGCAATAGCTGGGTATACTCCCCCGCCCACACGCTATCAAACCAGTTGCGCTGGACCGTCCACGTATCGCCTTTAATGAGAATATCCAGTGTCTCATCTGTCACTTTCACTACGGTCACATAGACAGTCTGCCCATCGACGCTAATCGGGCTCAGCCAGGGCATGCCTTCCTCTATTAAGGTATCGAGTATTGCTGTGCCTTTTTTGCAGGTCAGTTGCGCCCGCGCAGCTTGATCGCAAAACGCATCATCAGCAGATACATCATATCCCCATACCTGGAAGAGCTGACGCATACCGTGACGCTCATTACTACCAACTTCACTGATTGTGCTCGCTCCCGCAGGGATTTCATGCAGCCTTTGCGAAAGGGTTACGGGCAGGGGGAGATATGGTTTTGCATAGTTAAAATAGGTCCAACCCAAAATACCGCCAAAAAGCATGTACGAGGCGATGAGCAGCGTGAGGCATTTTTTTCTGCCCGGCATCAGCCCGCGGGCTTCTATACAAACCTTCATCTGCCGGTAGGTGACTGACGGTGTTTTTTCTGCATAAGCGCTGTTAAGTGAGTCCGCGGCCAATTCATTGATCAATTGGAATCGTCCCCCCGAAGCGTTATGCAGCAGTTTGGCCACCGGTCCGTGGATTAATGCGGGTTCCGCTCCAGCTGATTGCAGTCGTTGTGACAAATAATCTGAGGTTTCGGTAAAGCTCATTGGAAGCAGATGGTAATCAGTATGTGGAAAAGGCTTCCTGCATCCTTTACCGTTGCCAGAAATCCCTTTCCGTTCTTCAACTAACAGAAACGAAATGCGGGAGGATTGCGGATAGCTTTTGAATGTTCTTAAAAACTCATAGCTTTCTGCACAGAGATTTTCAGCATTGTCTACAACGATCAACCACGGCTGAGCGGTATTTTCCGTTTGTCCAAAAAATTCTGCAATTCGCAGAGGAAGTATAGAAGTTGGCAATGTTCGCCATTTTTTTAAATGAAAACAACAGGCTAACAATTGACCGAGGCTTTCGTTATCGGCATCGTTCACTGCGGCTGCACTTAAGTTCAGGACTTTGCGCTGACTCTCTCTGGCTATTTCATGTGCCAGGCGTGTTTTCCCCACGCCTTTATTCCCACCGATAATCGCAATGCCGCCCTGATTTAACGTCTGACGAATAAAGTCCTGAGCAGCTAACAAACGTATATTATTGAAATAATTACCGTCCAGAAACGGGTGGGTAATAAGTTTAAAGTAATCACAGTACATGCCAATTTCCATAACATTTTACACATTCAATGAATGGTGTATAAATACAAGAACCCGAAAGAGGAGTCAGTCTGAAAAATCAAGACACACAACCTCATTCATATTGAACATGTATTAATGTGCATCAATGTTTTTCTGCGTATAATATAGCCTAATAAGTAACCCGCTGGAATAATGAAAGTGCAAAGGAATGATCCAACACATGTATGCCATCAAGAATAAAAGGTATTGGCCAAAGATATCATTGAAGATGGCAATGTATATCGCAATTATATTCACGTGCTCAATGCTTTGTTGCTCAAGCATATTCATTTTTGTGATGAGTGACGGAACAAGCAGTGGGTCGTTGCAGCCTTCTCGCACGTTCCAACCCGCAGCCAATACGCCAAATACGCTCTTCTTGAATCGTAAAAAACCTGCGCTTAAACAGGCAGTACAGTCTTCTGCCGTGAATCTTAAGTTGCCGTTAGTCCTCAAGGGGATTCTGGCAAGCAGCGACAGCAGCCGCTCGCTGGCCATCCTGCATGGTCCTTCCGGTCAGCACAGCTATCGGGAGGGCGAGAAAATTGCTGATATGGATAATGTCTACCTGCAGTCAGTCAAACCTGATGAAGTTTTAATACGCACACCTCGGGGAACGGTAACTTTATTCCTTAATGATAAATTAAGAGATAATAAACCTCCTGAACCGTTAAAATCGAAGGCTAAAAGAGAACATGCAAAATACTTAATGCATTATTTAGTTGCCAACCCCATATATAAAGATGAGAAACTTGCAGGTTATAGGTTTAATCCCAGAACCGGCAGTAATATTTATCTTAGAACGGGACTTATTCCTGACGAGGTTGTCATGAAAATAAATGGACAAGCTCTCGACGACATTACCACCGCAGAAAAACACATTGAGCAACTGGAAAGTCTGAGAGATGTGCAACTTACCGTTCTGAGAGAGAATCAGCTTCAGAATATCTATATAAATTTAGCTACTATCGAAACATCGTTGGATACAGAAAGTTATGAAGAAGTTCATTAACCCCCTCTTAGTAAAGGCATGCATATTATTTGCCACTCTTCCTGGGATTGTCCACGCGGAAGAATTTACTGCGAGTTTTAAAGGCACGGATATTAAAGAGTTTATTGATACCGTCAGTAAGAATCTCAATAAAACCATCCTTATCGACCCCTCCGTGCAGGGAACTGTTTCTGTAAAAAGCTATGATGTTCTGAATGAAGAGCAATACTACCAATTCTTTCTAAGTGTGCTGGATGTCTATGGTTATGCCGTGGTTCCGATGGATAACGGGCTGCTGAAGGTCGTGCGTTCAGCGAATGCCAAGATGTCAGGCGTACCTGTCGCGGACAAAAACCGTCCCGGCAAAGGAGATGAAATTGTCACCCGTGTCGTGACGCTTCGTAATGTGCCGGTCAGGGAATTGGCCCCTTTGCTTCGCCAGATGAATGACAGCACCGGAGTCGGTAATGTCGTTCACTACGAACCGTCCAATGTCTTACTTCTGACCGGCAGGGCTTCTGTGATCAACCGGCTTGTTGATCTGGTCGAACGCGTTGACACAATGGGTGACCAGCAAAGGCAAACCATCAAACTTAAATACGCCTCTGCGCCAGAAATGGCAGAGATGATGAATAACCTGATCCGCGAAGAATCCAAAGGGCAATCATCTTCCATATTACAAGCCAAAATCGTCGCAGATGAGAGAACCAATACCTTAATCGTCAGCGGGCCAGAAGGCGTACGCAGCCGCGCAGCAAAACTGGTCAGCCAGCTTGATAAAGACCAGTCATCCCAGGGCAACACCCGTGTTTTCTATCTGAAATATGCTAAAGCAGAAAAAATTGTTCCCGTCCTGACAGGTATCACGCAGGAGATGAAAGATGGCAAGTCGAGTCAATCAGGGGGTGGCTCTGGCAAGCCGATGAGTATCACCGCGGATGAACAAACTAACTCCATCGTCATTACTGCACAGCAGGATGTAATGCAGTCACTTGAGCAGGTCATTACCAAGCTCGATATCCGCCGTGCACAAGTGTTAGTCGAAGCCATTATTGTTGAGGTTCAGGATGGTAACGGACTCAATCTGGGTATCCAGTGGAGCAACGACAAATTTGGCGGAACACAATTTACCGGTACCGGAGCACCGATATCGACCGTTGCGGCTGGCGTACGGCAGTACAAAAAAGACGGTGTAATCAGCAGCGATAACCCCCTCAGTAGCACCCTGCAAACTTTCAACGGCATGACAGCTGGTTTCTTTAGCGGTGACTGGAATGTCTTAATGACCGCCTTATCCACCAGTAATAAAAACGACATTCTTGCCACGCCGAGCATCGTCACACTCGATAATAAAGAAGCCTCATTCAACGTCGGTCAGGAAGTCCCTTCCCTCTCCGGCTCACAGACCACATCCGGCGACAACATTTATAGCAGCGTGGTTTACAAAACCGTCGGCACGAAATTAAAGGTCACACCACAAATCAACGAAGGTGACTCAGTGCTGATGGAAATCGAACAGGAAGTGTCCAGCGTGGATACTTCTACCAACTCTTCGCTGGGCCCAACCTTCAATACCCGCACTATTTCCAACGCCGTGCTGGTTCGAACCGGGGAAACCGTCGTGCTTGGTGGTTTGCTGGATGACAGTACCAAAGAAACCAAATCGAAAGTCCCTCTGCTGGGTGACATTCCGTGGGTAGGCAATTTGTTCCGCTATACCAGTACAGAATCAGCTAAACGCAATCTTATGGTATTTATCCGGCCGACAATTATTCGTGATGATGAGGTGTATTCCTCAATTTCTAACAAGAAATATTCACATTTCCAGAAGTTGCAGAAAGCACGTCAGGATGAAGATCATCAGGATCTGCTCATACCAAATACCCGTTCTGTTTTACCGGATTACCCGGAAAAAACTGTACCTAAAACGTCCATTTCGGCTACACCAAATGACGGCAAACCTCGCAACCCGTTTAGCGGATAAGCCATGAACAGGGATATCGAATCGCCACAGGCTCCGCAAGCAGAACAGGTCAATCCTGCTCTGCCTTATAGCTATGCAAAAGAAAAAGGCATTACCCGGGTTGATAGCGTGCTTTTTTGCCGTCAGGACATTTCAGTAGAAACGCTGCTTGAAGCGCGGCGGGTCATGGGTGAAATCACAGCGATTGAAATCGTGGACGCACAACTTTTCGATGAAAAGTTATCTGCAACTTACCAGCGCAGTAGCGGAGCCTCTCAGCAAATTATTGATGATATTGATAACGAGGTCGATCTTCTGTCTTTATCTGAAGAACTGCCTGACAACGAAGACTTGCTGGCCAGTGACGAAAACTCGCCGATTATCCGCCTGATTAATGCGGTGCTGTCCGAAGCAGTAAAAGAAGGCGCTTCAGATATTCATATCGAAACCTTCGAACGCATGCTGAGTATTCGGTTCCGTATCGATGGAGTCCTGCGCCAGATCCTGCAACCGGCACGCAAACTGGCACCGTTCCTCGTATCCCGTATCAAGGTCATGGCAAAACTGGATATCGCTGAAAAACGTTTACCTCAGGACGGGCGCATTTCGCTGCGTATCGGCCACCGGGCGATTGATATTCGCGTTTCAACCATTCCTGCTCAGTATGGCGAACGTGTTGTGATGCGCCTGCTGGATAAAAACAACTTATGCCTCGATATCCCGAAACTTGGCCTGTCCCAACAGGATGAGCAACGGCTCACAGCATTAATCCATAAACCCCACGGGATCATTCTGGTCACAGGCCCGACCGGTTCCGGCAAAAGCACGACCCTGTACGCAGTGCTCTCTGCGCTGAACAATAACGAGCGGAACATTCTTACCGTAGAAGACCCGATTGAGTATGAGCTGGAAGGCGTGGGTCAGACGCAGGTTAATCCGCGTGTAGACATGACATTTGCTCTCGGGCTAAGGGCAATTTTACGCCAGGATCCGGATGTCGTTATGGTCGGTGAGGTCCGCGACAGTGAAACCGCTCAAATTGCAGTTCAGGCCTCACTGACCGGTCACCTGGTGATGTCAACGCTGCACACCAACAGCGCAGTCGGTGCCATCACTCGTTTACGTGACATGGGACTTGAACCCTTCCTCCTCGCGTCGTCACTGTTAGGCGTGGTGGCTCAGCGCCTTGTGCGGCGCCTGTGTCCGCATTGTGCTCAACCCGCGCCATTGGATATCTCCCACATTCCTTTGTTCCGCTTTTTACCTGAGCCACCGGCCGCCGTTTTTAAAGCCGTCGGATGCGCACAATGTCATTTCACAGGTTATAAAGGCCGGGCAGCGATCCACGAATGCATGGTGGTCGATAATGCTATCCGTCAGGCCATTCATGAAAATCAGGATGAGTTTTCCATTGAGAACATTCATCGCATAAAGGCCCGAAGCCTGCGGGAAAATGGTTTGCTCAAGGCTATCAGTGGCGAAACCACTCTCGAAGAAGTGATCAGGGTCACCGCGGAACAAGAGATTACGACAGGGAACTCTGTCTGATGAGCCGCTTCTCCTTTCATTCCATCGATTCGACGGGCAAGACGCAACGTGGCGTAATTGAAGCCGATACTCTCCGCCAGGCTCGCCAGATTATGCGGGAGCGAGGGTTAACGCTTGTTGAAATAAAGCAAGTCGGCAACTCGCTGACTGCCAGCAAGATGAAAAACAAAGGATTAAAAACCCGCGTCCCATCCCATGCTGTCTCATTATTTTCACGTCAGCTTGCGACATTAACCAATGCAGCCCTGCCCGTAGAAGCCGCTTTGGCCGTGATCGCCCGACAAACAGAGCACGCCGGACTCACGCAAGTACTTACAGCCATTCGTCATAAAGTAGTGGAAGGACACTCCCTTGCCGATGCTCTGGCTGATTACCCGCGCATCTTTGACCCGATGTTTAGAACACTGGTCACCGCCGGTGAACGAATCGGACAGCTCGGTACCGTACTGGAAAAAATGGCGGATTATTATGAAATCCGGCAACAGATCAAAAGCAAACTGTCTCAGGCCATGATCTACCCGGCCATGCTCACGATCGTCGCCATCCTGGTGATCATTATTCTGCTGGTTGCCGTCGTCCCACAAATCATCGAACAGTTTGTTCATATGAAACATACGCTGCCCATCACTACCCGCATCTTAATCGGCGTGAGTGGATTCCTGGAGCGTACGTGGTGGCTGTTAGTCATTGGCATATTCGCAGCTGTCACTGCCTTAAAACTGCTTCTTCGCCGCCAAAACAACCTTATGCGTTTTCATACGGCGTTGCTCAGTGTTGCGGTTTTAGGCCCCCTTATCAGGGCGATAAACAGTGCGCGCTATGCCCGCACCCTCAGCATTTTGCAATCAAGTGGTGTGCCTTTACTCGATGCAATGAAAATCTCGACTGAAGGGATAACCAACCTGCGCATCCATTACCTGCTTGTCCAGGCGGCAGAACATGTCCGACAGGGCAGTTCGCTCTTTGCCGTGCTGGAACAGACGCGCCTCTTTCCGCCCATGATGCTTTACATGATTGCTTCCGGCGAACAAAGCGGACGCCTTGGCGAACTCATGGCGCACGCGGCAGACAATCAGGACAAGCTGATGCAACACCGGCTTTCGATGGCATTAGCATTGTTTGAACCCCTGTTAATCGTCACGATGGCGAGCATCGTTTTGTTCATCATCATGTCGATTTTACAACCCATTCTCCAGCTCAATAACCTGGTCAGCTAAAGGAATAACCCAATGTTAAATATTCAAAAACATCATTCTGCTACGCATAAAAAGCAACAAGGCTTCACGCTGATGGAGCTGATGGTAGTTATCGTCATCCTTGGCGTTCTGGCTGCTCTCGTCGTCCCTAATGTCATGGGTAACAAAGAGCGGGCAGATACGCAAAAAGCCGTCAGCGATATCGTCGCTCTCGAGAACGCACTCGATATGTATAAACTGGATAATCACCGCTATCCGACAACCGAACAGACGCTTGAAGCCCTTGTCACCCTGCCCACGATTAACCCGTTGCCGGCCAATTATCGCAATGACGGATATATAAAACGTTTGCCCGCCGATCCTTGGGGTAATGAATACATGCTGCTCAGCCCGGGTGAACATGGCGCTATCGATGTCTTTTCTGCCGGTCCAGACGGTGAACCTAATACGGCAGATGACATCAAGAACTGGGTTGAGAAGGATAAATAACCTTGTCTGCGGCTAAACAATCCGGCTTTACGCTACTGGAAATCCTGATGGTGCTGGCAATATTTGCCATTGCCGCTGGCGTAGTTGTCATGGTTTTACCTTCAGACAACGCCCAACTCCAGCGCGCTGAGCAGATGAAGACGATAATGGAATATGCTTCTGAACGCGCCGTGTTAGAAGGGAAGCCACTTGGGCTTTCCTTAACGGCCAGCGCCTATCAGTTCGTTATTTTGGGTAACGAGTTAAGGCTAATTCCTGAGAGCCGTGAGCCTGAGTGGGCAGAAATAGACTCTGAGCGCATGCCGCTTGGTGGCGAATTTGAGAAAGAAGAAACCCTTTCACTCAGTCCGTTGCCGCTCAACAAATCTATCGACCGGCCACCACAGATTGTTTTTATGCCCGACGGCACGCTTTCAATATTTGAACTCAGTTTCTCTTCTTCAGCATCTGGACCAGCCTGTTGCAGCATTGTTTCAGAAGGACGATTGCCTCTGATATTCAATGTGAGAAGGTCTGAAAAATAATGCGTATGCCAGTAAAACCTGACGCTAAAAGTCAGCAAGGGATGACTCTGCTTGAAGTGATCATCGCGCTCGCTATTTTCGCCACCGCCGCGCTGGCGTTACTGAACAGTATGAGTTCGCAAATGAATGCAGTAGAGCATTTCCGCACTACCCTTTTTGCCAGCTGGGTCGCCGAAAATGCTCTGGTAGAAACGCAGATCCAATCAGGAAAGAAAGAAAGGGAAACCGTCACGCTTGCAGGTCAGCAGTGGTTTGTTGAACAACAACATGCCGTTGACGCCGGAAACAAAATTCTCCTGAACCGCGCACTTGTTCTTGAGGCTGAAGGTGCTCATACACCGATCCTTTCCGTCAGCAGCTGGACACATATAGCGACAGAGAAACCATGAGTAAAAGTCGCACAACCAAACAGCAAGGCTTTACGCTGATAGAAGTCATGATTGCGATGGCAATATTTGCGATGCTGAGCCTGCTGGCCTATCAGATCCTTTCTGCATCGGTGAAAAACAGTGAAATAGCACAGGAACACACTGCACGGCTGAACGAAATTCAGACGGCATTTTCCCTGCTGGAACGCGACCTGATACAAATATTGCCAAGACAGTCCAATACAGAAGAGGCGTTCTTATCAACGACTGAGACTTCATTGCGCTTTACCACTATTGGCAGCTATGGGGCAGCGGAGCCTTTATCTGCCAGTGATTTAGCCCAGGTTGAGTGGTCAATCACCGACCACGCGTTGACTCGCAGTGTGAGCCCCCAGCCTTCTCCGTCTTTATCGGATGCATCAACGCTTTCCGCCTTGACCATGCTGACCGGCGTACGCACTTTGCACTGGCGTTTCTATTCCACCGGCTGGACTGACCGCTGGAGCGAGGCCAGCACTTTCCCTGCAGCCATCGAACTCGTTGTCACTCTGGAAGACATGGGCGAAATACGCCGGCTCTTCCTCCTGCCAGCTGCACCCGGGAGCACAGTGGCTGAAGCTACGGGCAAAGCACCTGTGCCGGCAGATTCTGTGTCCGCACCGCAGGTTCCAATGAGTGGAGAGAGCATCATCAATGAATAAACAACAAGGCGTCGCACTGCTGATCGTATTAATGATCCTGGCAATGATGGCGGCATTAGCCACGAAAATGACGTTGCAATTTCAGGTCAGCCAGCAGCGTCAAAGCTGGTTGCTAAACCAGCAGCAATTACGCTGGCTAACCTTTGCTGCGGAGGAAATAGCATTGCCGCGCCTTCGGAAAGAGCTAACTGAGAACACGTATAACAATAACCTTGATCAGTTTGCCATGCAGGAAGGCGTTTTTAACGGGCGAGACGGTTTCTCCGTAAGCTACATTGTCGCGGATGGCCAAAACTGCTTTAACCTTAACAGCCTGCGTAATAACGAACCTGGAAAAACACAGGAAGATGAACCTTATAATACGCAGATACTGAAGCAGCTACTGCTCAACGCGCAGGCAACCTCCGTGCAAACTGAAAGGTTCACTGACACTCTCAGCGATTATCTTGATACCGATAACGACATCCGCGCCGCCGGAGCCGAATCCGACTATTACGAGTCACTGACACCGCCACGTGCCGCGGCTAACCAACGTCTTTTTTCCCTAAATGAACTGGCATTGCTGCCAGACCTGCCTCTTACACCGTTGAAGCAAATACGAAATCAGCTTTGCACTCTCCCGGAAGAGTTCCAGCAAATTAATGTGAATACGCTGACCCCGGAACAGACACCCCTTCTGAGCGCCCTATTCCTCGGGGGCATTAACGATGACGATGCAACGAAACTCATCGCTGCGCGCCCGCGCAGAGGCTGGATTTCAGTTGATGCTTTTCTGAAAGAGGTCAAAAAACAAAAGCTGACTCTGGAAGTACAAAGCGGAGAACTGAAACCGCTACTGACAGTTCGCAGCCAGTACTTCGTTCTCTATACGCAAGGCAAGTTCGAAGAACAGCAAAACACCATGAGCAGTTATGTGCAGTTCAATCCAAAGGATTCAAAAATCCAAATTTATCAGCGACGCTATCGGGTAATTGAGTAAATGGAATACCTTCAACCGGCCAACAGGCTGTTTATCAGAGCTGGCAGCACGCCAGAGCATTCACTCCACTGGTTCACGGAGTTGGCAGAAAAGATGAGGACATTCATCTGTTGCCGGAAGTTGAGCATTTATCAGAACTTGCCACACAGCCGTCAGCACAGAATGTCTGTCTGCTCATTCCTGCCAGTGAAGTTGTTTTTCGACAGGTCACATTGCCGCCGCGCGCGGGTAAAAATACCCGCCAGATGATTGCCTGGCTGACGGAGGAAAGTATCGCCAGCGATGTCGATACGTTGCACTGGGTTGAGCTTTTTCGTGAGGAGCAGACTCTGTTTGTGGCGGGTGTTGAAGCTGAATTCCTGAGAAGTTGGCTACAGATAATGAGTGATGCCAGTCTGAAGGTAAGGGATGTCTATATTGATGCTTTGCTGTTACCTCTGCCTGAAAAAGGCTGGTCGGCAGCCCGTATTGATCATCAGTGGCTGCTACGGCAGTCAGACTATTCGGGATCTCTGGCAGAACAGGTTTTACTCGATACACTGCTGGACATCGCAAAGCCAGAGTCAGTGCATTATCACGGGTTTGAACAGGATATCCCTGCTGACTGGATTCGCGCTGACCAGTCCATTCATCCTCTGATCATGATGAAAAATAACTGCCCGTCTGCCGTGAATTTACTTCAGGGCGAATTCGCCGTGCGCGAAGAAGAACCTGCATGGGGCCGTCATTTACAGCGGATAGCAACAGGTATGGCGATATTCACACTGGTGTTGATTATCGGTACTAAATTGTTCACCTGGTGGCAAGTTTCACAGCAAGAATCATTATTGAAAAACGAGATGCTGGCACTTCATCAGACCTGGTTTCCGCAGGACAAGCACACCCGCAATCTTAAGTTCTATTTCGAACAAAATATGAAAAAAGCACCCACGGCTTTTCTTCCTGCACTGGCAAAATTAACCGTGTACCAGGGTAAGATCCCACAAATTGCCATCGATAAACTGGCTTTCCAGCAGGAAACGAAATTGCTCACGTTGCAGATTACAACCGATGATCGCGCGGCAATTGATGATTTCGTCGAACTGACTGCCAGTGATTTTCACTTTGCCATTTCTAATTTAGCCACGTCATCAGCGGGCATCACCGCCACTCTCATTCAGCGGAGTAAATCATGAAACAGTGGCTGATGATGAAAAGTGAAAGTGAAAGGCGACTGATACTGATTGCCGTTTTTTTGCTGGCGGTGGCTTTTGTCTGGTATGGCATTTTAACGCCGCTCAACAATCAGATTGCCCAATCACGGATCCAGATCAATACCCAACGTCACCAGCTGGAATGGATGGTTCAGCAAACTCAGCGGCTCGGGGCACCTTCCGGACTGCGGGTTAAGACAGAAAAGCTGACGGATGCTATTAACACCTCAGCGGCGGGTTTATCCCTGCAACTTCCTAAGACTACTCAGAATGAACGGGGAGTCACCCTAAGCTTTGAACAGGTCCCTTACGCCACCCTTTTACGCTGGCTTGAAATCCTCAATAAGGAATACGGTATTCAGGTCGTGGCCATCTCAATAGTGACAGGTACCGGCCCCACCGGAAGCGTCAGTGTTCCACTACTCACACTGCGTTAACGGGCAGATGTAACAACAATAGAGATGTTTCGTATGGACGGAGGATGGCTGCAATTGACTTTTATCACCTCATTACCCGGCGGGTTTTATCACACCTGTGTCGCTGTTTTGGGATTGCTGCTGGGCAGCTTTCTTAACGTCGTTGTTTATCGCTTGCCGCTGATGATTCACAACGAGGGTCAACTGACCGGACATGGTTTTAATCTGAGCCTTCCGGCATCACACTGCCCGGCCTGTAAACATCCGCTAAAATACTGGCAGAACATTCCGGTTCTGAGCTGGTTGTTGTTACGAGGAAAATGCCA
Source organism: Rahnella sp. ATs2 (assembly GCF_051851855.1). Lineage (NCBI taxonomy): Bacteria > Pseudomonadati > Pseudomonadota > Gammaproteobacteria > Enterobacterales > Yersiniaceae > Rahnella > Rahnella sp. ATs2. The sequence continues at coordinate 37,260 of NZ_JBLYPL010000034.1, forward strand.
TTATTGCGCAGCCTCGATCTCGAAAAGGTATCCTCTGACAGAAGCCGGTTGTGCTGCCATGTTCCTTGGCCTCTCGTTTCTGTTTACCACGCCCCTGAGTTTACTGAGTGCTTTACTGTTATTTTGGTTTCTTCTGGCGCTTAGCCTGATTGACCTGGCCACTTACCAGCTTCCGGATCGGCTTACACTGCCACTGCTCTGGGCCGGATTACTTGTTCATTCCATTTCCGGAGAAGTGACTCTTCAGGATGCATTATATGGTGCAGCCGCAGGTTATCTGGCGTTGTGGCTTTTGTACTGGGGAGTCAAAATAGTCAGTGGAAAAGAAGGAATGGGGTACGGCGATTTTAAATTGCTGGCGGCCCTGGGTGCCTGGGTGGGCTGGCAGATGTTACCCTATTTATGCATTCTGGCTGCGCTGGCGGGGATTGTTTTCGCACTGGTGCGGATGGGTCTTTATAAAATGTCAGATCAAATCCCTTTCGGCCCTTGTCTGGCAATGGCCGGCGCGCTGATTTACATCAGCCAGGAAAGCAACATAGTCTGGCTGATGTTTAGTTAAGACACCGGAGTTTATTGGGATTCTTCTTTCAACTGAGACTGAATGTAATTCTGGATGCCGATACGCCCGATTAATTCCAGTTCGGTTTCCAGCCAGTCAATGTGATGTTCTTCATCCGCCAGAATAGTAATCATTAAATCGCGGCTGACATAATCATGAACCGAGTCTGCGTAAGCAATGCCTTCGCGTAAGTCCTTCGCCCCTTCGAGTTCCAGCAGCAAATCAGACTTCAGCATTTCCTCAACATCTTCACCAATATTGAGTTTGCCGAGATCCTGCAAATTTGGGAGGCCTTCAAGGAATAGGATCCGCTCAATGTAGATATCGGCATGCTTCATTTCATCAATGGATTCATGATATTCGATACCGTTGAGCCGCATCAGTCCCCAGTTTTTAAACATACGGGCATGCAAAAAGTACTGATTGATAGCAACCAGTTCATTTCCAAGAAGTTTATTGAGGTGTGCAATGACTTTTTTATCGCCTTTCATAGGTAACTCCTCCGTTCCGGTATCTAAAGCGTAGATCCGGTTCAGAGTAAGTCAAAAAAAAGGCACACTTTTTAACTAAGTATTTTTAAGCGATGTTTTTGTATTCAGGAATTTGCTGTAATTCATCTTCCATTATCTGTCGTGCCATGCGAACACATTTGCCACATTGCGTTCCTACCGGAACAAAATTCCTCAGCTGTTGGAACGTTTGCGGCTGGTAACGCCTGACAGCCTGTCTGATCGTTTTATCACTGACTGAATTGCACAAACACACGTACATATAAACCACACTTCGCATAAATCTTGAACTAACTGTAAATGAGAATGGTTATTATTGCAAATGTAGTTTGCTCTCTTTGGTATGCAAATTTAGGCAATAAAAAAGGGTGCCGAAGCACCCTTTTTTTTGCTCTTAATTATCAGCGATTAAGCGATAACTTTAGCAACAACACCAGCGCCTACAGTACGGCCGCCTTCACGGATTGCGAAACGCAGACCGTCATCCATCGCGATTGGGTGGATCAGGGTAACAACCATG
>NZ_JBLYPL010000035.1:0-36738 GCF_051851855.1 Rahnella sp. ATs2
TTTGCCGGGGCTTTTTCATTTCATATCCTGATAGAGAAGCGAGCTTATCTCGCCCAGCTTGGCTTGTGCATGATAGGCGGCTGTCGTCGAACGAAGTGCAGTGCAGTGCAGTGCAGTGCAGTGCAGTGCAGTAAGATTTAATCACGGTTTAAACAGAGTATTACCGCAACTGAAACGCTGCTTGGCACGTAGTAACATTGATTGTGAAGGATTGCGTGGAGAAAAAAGTTATGTCTATAGTCGTTAAGGGAATAAGAAATAAACTGAAGCACCAATTGTCATTTACATAAATGGTTACGCTCGCAATCTTAATGTGCTTGACATATAATTAACAATTATCTAATTAAATATTTAACTTTATGTGAAATGCGATGAATACTAAAAATGAGATTCATGGTTTAACAATATTTAGATTTATAGCTGCTTTTCATGTATTTATTTTTCATTGCAACCTGCGATTTAAAGTTGATGCACCAGAAATTGTATCTAATTTTATTCATAATGGCGCTATAGGTATGACATTCTTTTTCGTACTATCTGGTTTCGTAATGTCATGGTCATCAAGGGATGGAGTAAAAGATAACTACTTTAGATCAAGACTTGCAAGAATATACCCTGCGTATTTATTTATGGGATTGGTATCCTTACCATTTATTTTCGAATATAACGCAATCAATATCCCTGTGTATATTGGTGTTTTTTTGACCATGCCTCAGTCTTTTTTACCGGAACATTCCCTATTTGGAATTTTGGTGGCTCATGGTCAGTTTCAACTGAAATGTTTTTCTATATCACTTTCCCATTGCTGTTTCTTACTATAAAACGTAATCCCTTGATTTCCTTAGCTGCATCTCTAATAATTTCTTCATTAATAATCCCTATATCTATTGTTTTTAGTGGGTATTCTGCTTTCCCTCAGTATTATATAAGCCCTATACATAGATTACCGGAGTTTATATCCGGCGTTGCTTTGGGGTGCCTATACTCTTCAGGGTTTAGAATTAAGAGGTTTAAGGTATCATTATTATTGATATCAGTAATTGCAATTGTATTTTTGTCTCCATACAACAATGATGGTTGGACCAAAAATAATTACGTTACATTGCCATCGACATGCATTATAGTTTATCTGCTTGCTTGTTTTAATATCAAAAAGGGAATATTTACAAGCCCGCTAATTTTTTTAGGTAAAATAAGTTATTCATTTTATCTAATGCAACTACCCATTGTTCTCTTTACAGTAAAATATCACTATATGTTTGAGTGGGCACCAGTGTGGGGTGTTTGGATACTTTTGGGTCTTATTAATTTAGCGATGTCAGTAATTTGCTATTACATGGTAGAAAAAATACTTTCATAAGCAGGGTGTTAATATCGAAAAGTAAAACTTCAATCAAAAAGCCACAAAGTGAATAAATACCATCCCCAAAACTAACTTCTAAATTGAAATAAATATGCAGGCATAGCAACTCAAAGGTTGTTCATCCGGCGTTAGCAAACACGCGTTGGTTGAAGCCTTGAGATATCGATATTGGAGCGACTTAGATTACAAATGTACTGGTAACGTTTTGACATATCCTGCTACACGGCACGTTAAATGAATACGTTCCTACCTGACTGGATACTGATTCAAACATTCTCGGTGTTGACTACTTTAAGATTGCTGGTCATATATACAGCATGTTTCATAAGGTAATGGATATGGACTTATACGCGTTACAAATTTTATTAGCATGAAGTCTATGCAGCAAATGATTTATTTCGTGATATTGTATCAAATACATGTTTACTCAGCCCAGGGGATAGTAAACAGCAGCATTTTATCCAAGATGTCTTAGCTTTCAAGATACAAGTTCTTATGATCTTTGTTAACATGTTTGGATTACATGTAATTTTTTAGCCTAAAACCCCATAAATGTATAAAGGCAAATCAATGAGCAACATCAACGAAACACAAAATAAGCTTCTACACGTAGATGGCCTTAGAGGGGTGGCTTGCTTTATGGTTGTCCTATCCCATTTAGCTTTAATTTTTTATCCTGGCTTGCACGATCCGAGCGTTTATAATAATAAATTTGTTAGTTTCATTGCCAACGGCCCTCTTGCATTCTCTTATTCAGGCACTGCCGCTGTATATATTTTTTTTGTTCTGAGCGGGTTTATACTTAGCCATTCATTTATGAAGAGTGGGAGTTTAGCAAGCGCTTTACCTAACATAGCAACAAAACGATATTTTAGGCTTGCAATCCCTGCGACTGCGTCGTGTATTTTTGCATATTTTATATTATCCTTGTTTCATCCTAACACATCCACAGTGCCACCCTGGATTAATTTCTACGCCACTAATAATAAAACATTGATAGATGCCATATATTCAGGAGTAGTTGGCTCATTTTTTTCACAACCTGCAAAGGTAAACCCTGTTTTGTGGACAATGAAAATAGAGCTTATCGGCTCATTTTTAACGTATTTTTTATGCATAATAATTTCCAAAGCAATGCGAAAATGGCTTATTTTGCTTTTATTCTCATTGGCATTTTTTGCATCACAACTTCCACAACATGAAAAATATGGTTATATTTCATTTATATTAGGGGTTTGGATTTACACCTGTAATTTTAAAATAGGCATTGTCTTTTCAGCTATTTTAATTGTTTTGGGCATATACTTCGGAGGTGTTCACTATGGGTCGTATAGCTATATTCGAATGATAAACTACGTGCGATTCTTTTTGAACGGTGAAGAGTCAAATGCCTATTACTTGTTTAATTTCTTTTCTGGATTTTTGATATGCTTAGTAGTTTTGAAAAATAATTATTTCGTAAGTTTTTTCAGCAAAAAACTATTTTCATTCATGGGAAAAGTGTCATTCACCGTGTATTTATTCCACCTTCCTTTCATTTACTTAATAGGGCTAAGCACATTTAATCTTTTATTTACCCATGGTGTTAAGTACGTCATTTCAGTTATTTCTTCATCTGCATTATCCATCCTCTCCATATACATTGCTTCTATATATTTATATAGGATGATAGACCGCCCATCTATGAGAGCATCAGAAAAAATAGCCAATATAATTCTAAATTCTGTAGGAAATAAAAATGAATCTGCGCCACATGGTCAAAAAAAATAAGATGAGACCATGTGGCGATTGGATTACGATGGTTCGTTAGGCCATGCTATATCTGGTGCGGTGTATGTGTATATTCCTTTAACAGATTTAACATATCATCCATTGAACTCAAGATTCCTTATCTTGATCGCTTATCATCCCCTATGCCAACTTTGTCCGCCAATACTCAGTAATGTTATTTGCCTCGAGAGTAACTCAGTTCTTTTTTCTATCTGCTGAATGAGCTGTGTCTAGGAAAGTTCAGGTAGTTACTTCGCCCAGCTTGGCTTGTTCATGATGTGATCCTGCCAGTCTTCGACGTCGTCTTCGCGCACGGCGATGTAACGCACGGAGATCTGCGCCGTATGCATGGCAGATTTGGATGCTTTATTCAGCAGCGGATGCCACGGGAGCAAAGGCTTGCCCTCGCCTATCAGACGATATGCGCAGGTAGGCGGTAACCAGTCGAAAGTGGTCAGGTTTTCACGCGTCAGTTTGATGCAGTCTTCTTCAAGCGTAAAACGACGTTCGTAGTTGCGGCACTGACAAGATTTAATATTGAGCTGGTTACAGGCGACGTTGGTGAAGTAAATCTCGTCCGTATCTTCATCAATCAGCTTATGCAGGCAACATTGTCCGCAGCCGTCGCACAATGCTTCCCATTCTTCGTTAGTCATTTCAGACAGCGTTTTTTGCTGCCAAAAAGCGGGTTCAGTCATGATGTGCATCCGGTATAAATAAAATGAGGGTGCTTATATAGACGCTTTAGCCGTCAGATGCAAGTAAAGCCGCCGGAAAGCTGCTCCGGCGACATCATTGCGTTGCGCTAAATCACGCGGGTAGTCACTTGCTTACCATTGAGTGTAGCTAAGATTTCATCGCCAGCGTGGAGCGGCCCGACACCATGAGGTGTACCGGTCAAAATTATGTCACCTGCCCGCAAAGTGAAGAAACGGCTCATATAGGCAATCAGCGGTAAAAGCGGCGTCAGCATGTTACGGGTATTGCCTGACTGACGCGTTTGCCCGTTGATCTCCAGCAGCAACTCAGCCTGCTGCGCATCGCCAAATTCGCTGACCGGAATAAACCCGCTGATAGGACAGGATCCGTCAAACCCTTTGGCTTTTTCCCAGGGTTGTCCGGACTCTTTAAACCGGGTTTGCAAATCCCGCAACGTGAGATCCAGCGCCAGCCCGTAACCGGCGATGGCATTCGCAACGCGATCTTCTGTTGCCTGTTTCAGCGGAGTGCCGATCAGTACCGCCAGTTCGACTTCATGATGTACAGCGCCGAAATCCTTCGGGATAGCGACAGGCTGACGGATATCGCAAAGCGCCGTTTCCGGTTTGATGAACACGACCGGCTCAGCCGATCGCTTACCGCCCATCTCTTTGATATGGTCGGCGTAGTTATTGCCGACACACACCACTTTGTTCACCGGAAAATCGAGTAATGCGCCATGCCAGTCTCTGTGTTGGTACATACAGCCACTCCTTGATATGAGAAATATCAGCCGCTGAACGGATTACGAGGTGCCGGCGCTAAAGGTGCTGAAGACGCCGGTGCGTTCTGCGCCGGTGCTGCCTCGCCGGAAACTACCGGTGTTTGCGCACCCGCCACGCCATCTGCCATCATGCCGATACTCAGCGCGAAATAGGTTGAACGGTTCCAGTGCATGATCGTACGGAAGTTATCGTAAACCAGGAAAGCCCGACCTTGCGTATCATCCGGAGTGATAATCCATGCGCGGGTGGCCGTGGATGTCAGCGGGCTGCCATCTGCTTGCGTCACGCCAAGTTGCTGCCAGTATCGGGCCGGATGCATCTGGTTATTCTTTAACCCTGCCAGATTACCGTCAAAGTTAGCGGGCAGTTTTACTTCCTGACCCCAACCCTGGTCGCCCTTCCAGCCTTCTTTAGATAAATAGTTGGCCGTTGAGGCAAAGACATCGTCGGTATTTTTCCAGATATCGATTTTGCCGTCGCCATTCCCGTCAGCGCCGTAGGTCAGATAAGAGCTTGGCATAAACTGCGACTGCCCCATCGCACCGGCCCAGGAACCTTTCATCATGTCGCTGGTGGCTTTACCTGAATCAACGATTTTCAGCGCCGACATAAATTCTTTGGTGAAGAACGCTTCACGACGTCCTTCGAAGGCCAGCGTCGCCAGCGCGGAGAACACATCTTCTTTCCCCTGAATCTTGCCGAAGCTGCTTTCCATCGCCCACAGCGCCACAATGTACTGCGGCTGTACGCCATAGCGGTCGCTGGCTTTTGTCAGCGCAGGCAAATTGTTCTGCAACTGCTCTTGTCCCTGTTTGATTTTCCATTCAGGCAGCACGCGGGTCAGATAATCGTCGAGAGTAATTTTCTTCTCTAACTGATTGCGGTCAGAATTAATCACGCGGTCGACGAAATGAATATTCGCGAAGGTGCTGTCGATAGTCTGCTGGCTGATCCCCTGAGAGAGCGCTTGCGCTTTGAGTTGCTCCACATAAGCCGGGAATTCAGCGGGGTCCCGTCCCTGTTCTGCCAGAGACGTTTTGCCTGAAGGCGCTGCCGGTGCGGCGGCGACAGGCTGTGTTGCCGCAGTGGATGGCGTGGTGGTTTGCCCTGAGGTGGCTTTTTGCGCTGCACAACCGCTGAGGATGATCAGCGGTGTTAACACGGCCAGTGCCGACAATTTCATCAATTTCTTCCTTTTGACTTCTGCAAGTGATTCATCGTTCTAAGCTTTGAGCACTACAACGATGAATGCAAGTCATGACGTCCGAAAGTTCGAGGATTGCCGAAACAAATGTCTGGAATGCGTTATTTACTGGCGTCGTTCAGATGAACATTCAATAAACTTTCTACCGGAGGTGGAACCTGCAGATAATAACCCTGCTCTTCGAGAGACTGACGTACTTTGACAATATCCGCAGTGGCGAGTTTTTCACGGTTGGCCAGATTTAGCATCATTGAGAACTGAGGCACGCCAAAACCTTTGAGTAATTCTTCAGGCACACGGGAAAAATCGTCTTTTTTTTCGACATACAGATAAGTCTGGTCACGTTTAGTACTTCTATAGATCACACAAAGCATTTTTTTAACTCTATTTTATTGAAACGGTGGCTTGCCTAGATATAACTGTAACTATAACATGCTTATCGTACATCGGAATATCGCCCCCCGAGTGGTATTCCGGGGATTTAGAGTTGCTGAGACTGAGTCAGGATAGATGTCACAATCGCCAATAGAACTAAAAGGCAGCAGTTTTACCTTATCGGTTGTTCATTTACATAGTTCACAACCAGAGGTTATTTATCAGGCATTACAGGAAAAAGTGGAGCAAGCTCCGGCCTTTTTGAAAAATGCCCCTGTTGTTATCAACGTTGCTTCACTCACAGGTGCAGCAAACTGGAAAGACATTCAACAGGCTGTCGCTTCTGCAGGCTTTCGCGTTGTTGGCATCAGTGGTTGTAAAGACGAAGCGCAAAAACGCGCACTTTCCCGCACCGGTTTACCGCTGCTCAGTGAAGGTCGTGCCCAGCGTATCGCTGCTGAACCACCGGTTCCTGTCGTGCCCGACAATGCCCCGGCCAAGACCCGCATTGTCAGTACCCCGGTCAGATCCGGCCAACAAATTTATGCCCGTAACAGCGACCTCATCGTGACCAGCAGTGTCAGCGCAGGTGCGGAACTGATTGCCGATGGCAATATCCACATCTACGGCATGATGCGAGGCAGAGCACTGGCAGGCGCCGCAGGCGATGCAAATTGTCAGATTTTTTGCACGCAATTAGGCGCTGAACTAGTCTCTATCGCAGGGCAATACTGGTTGAGTGATCAAATCCCGGCCGATTATCTCGGTCAGGCAGCGCGCCTCAGCCTGATAAATAATGTGTTAACCATACAACCTTTAAACTAAGCCCTTTTGACAAGGAATCCTTTCATGGCACGCATCATAGTTGTTACATCGGGTAAAGGGGGCGTTGGCAAGACCACTTCAAGCGCGGCCATTGCTACCGGTTTAGCTCAAAAAGGCAAAAAGACCGTTGTTATCGATTTCGATATCGGTCTGCGTAATCTCGATTTGATTATGGGCTGTGAGCGCCGGGTGGTTTATGATTTCGTTAACGTGATCCAGGGTGATGCCACGCTGAATCAGGCGCTTATTAAAGATAAACGCACTGAAAACCTGTTTATTCTTCCGGCCTCCCAGACGCGCGATAAAGATGCGCTGACTCGTGAAGGCGTGGAGAAAATCCTGAACGATTTAGCCGAGATGGAATTCGATTTCGTTGTGTGTGACTCCCCGGCGGGTATCGAAACCGGCGCGCTGATGGCATTGTATTTCGCCGACGAAGCCGTGATCACCACGAACCCGGAAGTCTCTTCCGTTCGCGACTCCGACCGTATTCTGGGTATTTTGTCATCAAAATCCCGTCGTGCGGAACAAGGCCTGGAGCCTATCAAAGAACATCTGCTTCTTACCCGTTATAACCCGGGCCGTGTCAGCCGTGGTGACATGCTGAGCATGGAAGATGTGCTGGAAATCCTGCGCATTCCACTGATCGGGGTTATCCCTGAAGATCAGTCTGTACTGCGTGCGTCCAACCAGGGCGAGCCGGTCATTCTGGATCAGGAATCCGATGCAGGGAAAGCGTATGACGATACCGTCAGCCGTCTGCTTGGGGAAGAACGTGCATTCCGTTTCATTGAGGAAGAGAAGAAGAGTTTCCTGAAACGCCTTTTTGGGGGATAAACCATGGCATTGTTAGATTTCTTTCTGTCCCGCAAAAAATCGACAGCCAATATAGCCAAGGAACGGCTACAGATCATCGTAGCCGAACGGCGTCGAGGGGATAGTGAACCGTCGTATCTGCCTGAACTGAAACGCGATATTCTCGCGGTCATCTGTAAGTACATTAAGATTGACCCGGAAATGTTACAGGTTCAGTTCGAGCAAAAAGGTGACGATATTTCCGTACTGGAACTTAACGTCACCCTGCCAGAGTCGGAAGAAGCGCCTAAATGACAGCAGTCCATTTAGCCTGTTTACAGGTGCTTTTTTCAGCATAGCGCCCTCTGTTTCCTCAGAGGGCCACTGCCTTTTTCACATTCCTTTCTGTTATTTTTATTTTTCCTTTCTATAACCACTGTATATAAACACACCCCGCAAATTCATTTCCCGTCATTTTTAATTTATTCCTCAAAATTTTGATTAAGACTCATCTCATTCATGCTGGAATTTAATATCCATAGACTGCTTTAATTCGGCATAATTTATGACAATCTTTTATCCGCTAACTTGTTATTCACAGTTGTCTTGTCAGCAAAGAATAAAAAAAGAGCGGGATATTAGCCCGCTCTTTTTTATTCACTCCTGGATTGACTATGCCTTCATAACGAAGGGATCAATAATTGCTCAGAATTTCATTCAGCCTTTCAGCTAACAATTTCCCGCGCCAGCCACTGATTAGTTCCGGCTGGGATTCTTTATCTTTTAACTTCCAGTGATGAGTCAGCAGCTGGTTAATCTGACGACGTGACGCCAGTAATTCAACGCTGAGTTTGCTCTCTTCGCTCACAGCCTGGATCAGTGCCTTGATATCTTTGAAGACTTTACGATAACCGGGCTGGTCGATAAGGTTCGAAATCGGTGCCGGCAGTTCAGATTCATCCAGCGCATTGGATTCTTCCACCAGCGCCAGCAGTGTGCGTCCGTGATAGCGGATTTCCGGACCACTCAGGCCCAGCGCTTCCAGTTCGCCCAGTGAGGTCGGCTGATAGCGGGCGACCTGCCACAGATTTTCCTCGCGGACCACAAAGTTAACCGCCAGGTCACGCTGACGCGCCTGATTTAGACGCCAGGCAGCTAACAATTTCAGGCAGCCTAACTGGCGCGGACGCAGCTGGAATGCATTGCCGATTTCCAGATAGGCCAGCTCAGGTTGCAGCACTTCACTGCGACGACGGCAGAGCGCCAGACACTCGTCCAGAGCCGCATCCATCCACCCTGCTTCTTCGGTTTCACGCATCAGTTGATCGGCCAGCGGCAACAGATACCACACGTCAGCAGCAGCATACACACACTGTTTTTCGCTCAGCGGACGGGCAATCCAGTCAGTGCGCGATTCACTTTTATCCAGCTCTACGCCGGTCGTTTCCGCCACCAGACGGGCAAAACCACAGGAAAGCGGACGCCCGCTAAACGCGGCGAGGATCTGCGTATCAATCAGAGGTGAAGGCATAACACCAAAAGCATTCAGAAAAACTTCGAGGTCTTCACTGCCCGCATGGAGGAATTTGATGACATCAGGATTAACCAGCAAATCAATGAAAGGCTGCCATGCGGTGATCGGTAAAGGATCGATAAGGGTGAGCTGTTCGCCGTCAAAAAGCTGGATCAAACCCAGTTGCGGATAATAAGTACGGGTACGAACAAATTCGGTATCCAGGGCAATTTTGCTGTGCGCTTTGGCCTGAAGGCAAACCTGCTCCAGCGCATCATTGGTGGTGATCAACTGATAATTCAAATCTTAATTCTCTTAATCATTACTACGTTATAACGTGATAACGCCGGACATCGCCGGCGTTAAGAATCTGACTATCACTGAACAAACGTGTTAACCGCTATGCTGCATCCTGCTTCGGATCGACTTTTGGTTTTGCCTGTTCATCGCGAAGTTCCCGTCTGAGGATTTTACCGACATTTGACTTCGGTAATTCATCACGGAACTCAACAATCTTAGGTACTTTGTAACCGGTTAATAACCGGCGACAGTGTGCCAGGAGTTCTTCGCTGGTCAGTGAAGAGTCTTTTTTCACCACGCAAATTTTGACAATTTCACCCGACGACTCATTCGGCACACCAATGGCGGCAACTTCGAGAACTTTGTCGTGTTGTGAAACTACCTCTTCAATTTCGTTAGGGTAAACATTGAAACCGGAAACCAGGATCATGTCTTTTTTACGGTCAACAATCCGTAGGAAGCCCTGCTCGTCCACTGTAACGATATCGCCCGTCGATAACCAGCCATCTTTTAGCACCTCATCGGTTGCCGACGGCCGCTGCCAGTAACCCAGCATGACCTGAGGACCACGTACCCACAACTCGCCCGGCTCGCCCGGCGCAACGTCGTGACCGTTATCATCCACCAGACGCACCTCTGTCGACGGCACTGGCAAACCGATGCTGCCACTGTAATGTTTCAAATCGTACGGGTTTCCGGCCACCAGCGGGGAACACTCCGTCAGACCGTAACCTTCCAGCAAATGTTTACCCGTTAGTTTTTCCCATTTGTCCGCCACAGATTTTTGCACGGACATCCCGCCACCTACAGAAAGACGCAGCGTGGAGAAATCGAGTTCGCGAAAGTCTTCGTTATTGAGCAGCGCATTAAACAGGGTATTTACCCCGCTGATGGCGGTAAACGGATATTTGGCCAGCTCTTTGACCATACCTGATACGTCGCGCGGATTGGTGATAAGCAAGCTCTTACCGCCCAGATCGAGGAACAGCAGGCAGTTCACCGTCAGGGCAAAGATGTGGTATAGCGGAAGTGCTGTCACCACCAGCTCATGTCCCGGCTGCAATAGGGGTGCGTACGCCGCTTTTGCCTGTTCAAGATTCGCCTGCATGTTTCGGTGCGTCAGCATCGCGCCCTTCGCCACGCCGGTAGTTCCGCCGGTATATTGCAGAAATGCCAGGTCGTCATTAATAATGTCGGGTTTGATGTATTGCAGACGACGCCCGCGCTGTAATGCGGTACGGAAGGAGATCGCGTTCGGAAGGTGGTATTTTGGCACCAGCCGTTTGATGTATTTCACCACAAAATTGACCAGCGTGCCTTTCGCGGCAGAAAGCTGATCGCCCATGCGGGTCAGAATGACGTGCTTGACCTGCGTTTTGTACACCACTTTTTCCAGCGTATGGGCAAAGTTGGAGACAATGACAATTGCACTGGCGCCGCTGTCATTCAGCTGATGCTCAAGCTCACGCGGCGTATACAGCGGGTTAACATTAACCACGACCATGCCAGCGCGCAAGACGCCGAACAGCGCAATCGGGTATTGCAATAAATTCGGCATCATCAGTGCAACACGATCGCCCTTCTGCAGACCCAGTTCGTTTTGCAGATAAGCAGCGAAAGCCCGGCTGCGTTCTTCAAGCTTGCGGTAGGTCATCGCCTCGCCCATGTTGATGAATGCCACACTGTCAGCGTAACGCAGCGCGGAATTTTCAAACATTTCGACCAGCGAACTGTAGCGGTCAGGGTCGATGCTCTCAGGAACATCTGCCGGATATCGTTTTAGCCAAACCTTTTCCAAGGTATCACTCCTGAAATCATGTTCTGTTGCCGTCTCTATTCGACGAGTTTTATCACGTCTTTAACAATATTTTAACTCAGCTTACCAGTTGCGTTTCAAACAATGTCGAGGTTGAGAGGCGGGTCACTTTTTCTGCGCCCTTGCTTTGCCAAACCATCCATGGCTTAAAAGAAAAAGGCGGCAATTAAGCCGCCTTAACAACTACAACAACTACTGCTGTTACTGCTTTGATGGCGGCGGCACGGGATGTGCCGGAGCCGGTTTCATTGCCGCCAGTGAGTGCCCGCCAGAATGTGGCGGTGGTGCTCCACGCGGCGACGGAGGCCTATTCGGTGACGACGCTTTCGACCCGTGCAGGTGCCGTGTTATACCAACCGGGCCCCCAGCCGGGTCCAAACCCGCGCCCCCATGAATCATAAGGGCCGCCGTAGCCATAACCCCACGGGCCAATCGGCTGCGGAGGCATCACAACCTGTTGCTGTATACGCCAGCGTTTATAGCTGTTGACGTTAACGGTGACAAAGTCATAGGAAGTCTGGCCAATTTTGCCTTTCTCCACACCGGCAATCGGCCCGACGACTGTCACCAGCTGATTGCGATAATCGACAGGATCCACAAAGCCGTTGATGTAAGCCATGATCCGCCCGCGCGACGCAGCGCCTAAGACCGGCCTTGCGCCTTCATCCAGCGGTACCGTGGCAATTTCCAGGCGGGTTTTGTTTTGCAAATTGGTCACAGAGACCACTTTGCCGCCAAAACGCGACTCCTGACCGACATAAAGACCCGGTGCGCCCTGCACTGCCTGTAAATTCATCTGCGGGGTGGCCGTGGTACCGCGAATTTCATCCGGCACCGTGACACAACCCGATAACACCAAAGCACTCAGTGCAACCGCACTCAGCGCCATTTTTTTACCCGTTTCACCCGATAACTGCTGAATTACAGACCACTTACGCATTGCGATGACTCCTGTGCAAACTCTTCATTTTGACCTTTTTTCAGAGCACAAGTTGCCTGACTTTACCGTCATTTACCGTCCTGGCAGCTTTTTCCACGTCACTTCATTGCGCAGATAAGTGGGTTCGGCCTCTTCCGGATTAACACGGATGCCATTTTCCCAGAGCTGGAGTGCCAGCGGCAGCATATCTTCCGCATGAGGCAGTAACATTTTGCCATCAAATAATTCAGCGACCGGAGATTCACCCAACAGATGAGGATAAGTCTCCCAACCGGTTCCCACCGTCGCAAAACGGCCAGATAATTCAGCTGCGCGCGCCAGAAGTTGTTCTGGTTTGATGACCTTCTCGGTCTCTTCACCGCTCCAGACGCCCTGCGCATTGCGGCTGAATTCACCCCAGTAAACTTCACCCATGCGGGCATCAATGGCTGCGAGAACGTTATCAGCACCGGTCAGGCGATACGCGCCCTGCGCCATCGTCTGTAACGTAGACACTGGCAGCAAAGGCAATTCCGCGCCCAGCGACAATCCCTGAGCCATACCAATGCCGATACGCACGCCGGTAAAACTGCCCGGTCCGCGACCAAAAGCCAGCGCGTCGAGCTGAGTCAGGGAAAGTCCTGCTTCGGCGAGAATTTGCTGAACCATCGGCAAAATGCGCTGCGTGTGCTCGCGCGCACAGAGTTCAAAATGAGCGAGCGTTTCGCCCTGATTATAAAGCGCAACCGAACAGGCTTCTGTCGCCGTATCAATTGCTAAAATTCGCGTGGACATGCCAGACCTCAGGCGGGGAAATTAATAAGTTGTACCCTATATACTTCGGGTTGCAGCAAGGCGACAAGCTCGTGGATCCCAGGGAACTTAGATAACTAAGTGACTGGGGTGATTGAGCGCAGTCAACGTATCTGCAATCTGAAATATGACGGGTATAAGAGCCTTTTTCGGGGCGGCATCTTAGCATAAACAAAGGGCTATTTCTGCTCTTCGACATCCTGTAAAAAGCGGATCGCTTGTGCCAGGTCACGCGTGCGCGGGGTTGGCGGCAAACTATTGAGGAAAACTTCGCCATAAGGACGCATCACCAGCCGGTTATCGCAAATCACCATAACACCCCGGTCAGAGGTATCACGGATCAGACGCCCGACGCCCTGTTTCAGCGTAATGACCGCATCAGGTAATTGTACGTCATTGAACGGGTCTCCGCCGCGCAAGCGACAGTCTTCAATACGGGCTTTGAGCAGCGGATCGTCAGGTGACGTGAACGGCAGTTTATCGATGATGACGCAAGACAGCGCATCGCCCCGCACATCCACGCCTTCCCAGAAACTGCTGGTCGCCACCAGCAAGGCGTTACCTGCTTCGACAAACTGCGCGAGAAGCTGGCCTTTACTGGTTTCGCCCTGCAATAAAACCGGCAACGTCAGGCTGGCTCTGAATTCCTCAGCCAGTTCGCGCATCATTTTGTGTGACGTACACAGGAAGAAGCAGCGGCCTTTGTTGGCTTCAATCAGCGGACGCAACATACGCGCCAGCTGCTTCGAACTGCCGTTGACATTCGATTCAGGCAGAAAACGCGGCACGCATAACAGCGCCTGTTTGGCGTAATCAAACGGACTTGGCAGCAGTAATGTTTCTGCCTCATCCAGCCCGAGACGTTCGGTAAAATGATGCAGCTGATCGTTCACCGAAAGCGTGGCAGAAGTGAAAATCCACGCGCCGGGTTTCTCTTTCATCATTTCGCTGAATTTATCGGTTACCGACAACGGTGTCAGCGCCAGCACGAAATGGCGTGAGTTACATTCATACCAGTAACTGTAGCCGGGAATGGACACATCCTTCAGGCGTTTCAGGCGATTGCGGTAAAGCGTGGCGCGTTCGAAAGCAGCATCGAGCAGCGCAGAACGCCCGAGCGACAATTTCACCACGTCATAGCAAAGTTCCAGCGCGTCATCGAGTAATAACAGCGCACGCTGGATAGCGGGCTGGTTAAGCACATCGCGCAGATTACCTCGAAAACCCGGCTCGCCGAGCGCCAGACGAAAATCCATCGTGCTCTGGCTCAGACGATCAGCACTTTTTTGTAACTGCACGGAATCACGGACTTCCGTGCGATAAGCGATCGTGATGTCTTTCGCCATATCCAGCAGCTGACGGCTGGTCACCTGCTGACCAAAATACTGGCTGGCGATATCAGGGATCTGATGGGCTTCGTCGAAAATCATGACATCCGCTTCGGGAATAAGCTCACCGAAGCCGCTCTCTTTCACCACCATATCCGCCATAAACAGGTGATGGTTAACCACCACCACATCGGCGTCCATAGCCTTACGGCGGGCCTTTACGACAAAGCATTCTTTATACAGCGGACAGTCACTGCCAAGGCAATTGTCGTTGGTGCTGGTCACCAGTGGCCAGACAAAACTGTCTTCCGGCACCACGTTGCAGGTGCTGATATCGCCTTCTTCCGTGCTGCTCGACCAGTGACGCAGATGTGCCAGTTCGCTGAGCGCCTGGCTGGCGAGATCGCCGCCGGAGAGTGATTGCTGTTCCAGACGTTCCAGGCACAAATAGTTTGAGCGCCCTTTCAGCAGCGCCAGACGACCTTTGAAATTCAGTGCGCTGGCGACTTTAGGCAAATCGCGGGAATACAGCTGATCCTGTAAGTTTTTCGAACCAGTGGAGATAATGACTTTTTTGCCGGAACGCAGTGCCGGAGCAAGATACGCATAAGTTTTACCGGTACCTGTACCGGCTTCGACCACCAGCCCCTGCTTACCGGTGATGGCTTTGCTGACAGCCTGCGCCATCAGACGCTGAGGTTCACGCGGTTTAAAACCTTCAATTTTCTGCGCCAGTGCGCCGTCTGTTGCGAAATCGTCTGTCACTCTGTCTCTCTACCTGTACGGATCAGCAGTGATTATGCCAATCCCTTGGCTTCACTACCACCGTCATCTGCCAATCCAACGCATTCATCCTTTGTGATACCCTTAGCGCCATCATAAGTATGTGACTAACCGGAGTTAAAAAATGACCATCGAACGTATTCGCCCTGAGCCACGGATGTCAGACATCGTTATCCATAACGACACCATTTATTACACCGCGGTACCGGAAAATCTGGACGCGAATGCGAAAGATCAAACGGCGGAAACGCTGGCGATTATCGACGCAGCGCTGACTGAAGCGGGCTCAGACAAAAGCAAAATTCTGGATGCCACGCTGTTTCTGGCGAATAAAGAAGATTTCCCGGCCATGAACGAAGCCTGGGACGCGTGGGTATCGCCTGGTAATGCGCCAGTGCGTTGCACCGTGCAGGCCAACCTGATGAATCCGAAATACAAAATTGAAATCAAGATTATCGCTGCACGTTAATCACTGATTTTCGGACATAAAAAAACCTCCAGCCGGAGGTTTTTTTATTATCAGCGTAATGCTTTATTACGCTTTTGCACCCGCTACAGCTTCTTTAGCGAGTTCGGTGATTCGTGCATAATCACCGCTTTCCAGCGCATCAGCCGGCACCAGCCAGGATCCACCGATACACAACACGCTTTTCAGCGCCAGATAATCACGGTAGTTCGCCGGTGAAATGCCGCCAGTCGGGCAGAAACGCACCTGCGGGAATGGCCCTGCAATAGCCTGCAACGCTTTCACACCGCCGTTAGCTTCCGCCGGGAAGAATTTAAATTCACGCAAACCGGCATCCAGACCCATCATCAGTTCTGAAACGGTGCAGATACCTGGGATCAGCGGGATCGAACCGGCATTCGCAGCCTTAAGCAATGCATCTGTCAGACCCGGGCTAATCGCAAACTGCGCACCGGCTTCGGTCACTTCGGCCAGTTGTTCAGGATTGAGCACAGTCCCTGCGCCAATAATGGCTTCCGGCACTTCTTTGGCAATCGCACGGATCGCATCCATCGCACACGGGGTACGTAAGGTGACTTCCAGAACGCGCACACCACCGGCGACCAGCGCTTTGGCCAGCGGAACGGCATGTTCCAGTTTATTGATAACAATCACAGGAACGACCGGCCCTGAGGTCAGAATTTGTTCCGCGCTTGTTTTCCAGTTTTTCATCTTGCTCTCCATTCATGCCCGCAGGCACCGTTGTGATTGATGGCGCGCCCCTGCCACAGGGACCAGTGATTTTTTCACAACGAAGAAATCACTGGAAACCGACCACACCCGATTGGACGATACTACCCTCCCCGTCATGTCTGAAGCCGCAGCGGCGTTGGCTACATTTGTTCACCCGAATCACTGACTCATGTCAGCTCATCGGGACTCACTCACTTGCCGCCTTGCTGCAACCTCAAACATTTTGGGGAGTAATGACTCAATAAATTATTCGTTATTCGAACTCATTCCAGGAACGGCCGTCGCGGGTAATCATCGCCACAGAAGCCACAGGCCCCCATGTTCCGGACTGATACGGTTTTGGTGCTTCGCTTTCTGCAGCCCATGCGTTCATGATGGAGTCGACCCATTTCCAGGCTTCTTCCACTTCGTCACGACGCACGAACAGCGCCTGGATACCACGCATGGTTTCCAGCAGCAGACGCTCGTAAGCATCTGCAATATGTTGCTCATTGAAGGTTTCAGTGAAGCTCAGATCCAGCTTGGTAGTTTGCAGACGGTGTTTGTGCTCCAGACCCGGTACTTTGTTCAGCACTTCGATCTCGATACCTTCATCCGGTTGCAGACGAATCGTCAGTTTGTTCTGCGGCAGCTGCTGGTAAGAATCACGGAACAGGTTCAGTGCCGGGCTCTTGAAATACACCACAACTTCTGAACATTTGGTCGGCAGACGTTTACCGGTACGCAGGTAGAACGGAACGCCCGCCCACTGCCAGTTATCGATATCCACGCGGATAGACACGAACGTTTCGGTGCTGCTGGTTTTCTTCGCGCCTTCTTCTTCAAGATAGCCAGGGACTTTCTTGCCCTGCACGAAGCCGGCAGTGTACTGACCGCGCACGGTGTTTTCACGTACGTTAGACTGATCGATACGGCGCAGTGAGCGCAGTACTTTCACTTTCTCATCACGGATACGGTCGGTACTCAGATCAGCCGGTGGAGACATGGCGATCATGGTCAGAATTTGCAGCAAGTGGTTCTGGATCATGTCACGCATCTGACCCGCATCATCGAAGTAACCCCAGCGGCCTTCGATACCCACTTCTTCAGCAACGGTGATCTGCACATGATCGATAGTGCGGTTATCCCAGTTGCTGGCGAACAGGTTATTGGCGAAACGCAGTGCCAGCAGGTTCAGTACCGTTTCTTTACCCAGATAATGGTCGATACGGTAAACCTGAGATTCTGCGAAATATTCGGCAACCTGATCGTTAATCACCTGAGACGACTCCAGCGAGTGGCCGAGAGGTTTTTCCATCACGACGCGCGCAGGCTCTTTGTTCAGCCCGGCTTCGCCCAGACCGCGGCAAATAGCCCCGAAGTGGCTTGGCGCAATCGCAAAGTAGTTAATGGTGGCACGATTTTTCTGGTCGAGCATCTTGCCCAACACTTTGAAATGCTTCAGATCATTGACATCAAGGTTACAGAAATCAAGACGGGCACTGAGTTTGTCCCACAGTTCCGGATCAATTTTTTCTTTCATGAAGGTGGTCAGTGCTTCTTTAACCACTTCGGTATAGGCCGCTTTGTCCCATTCCGCACGTCCGACACCGATAATGCGGGTATCCGGGTGAATGTGACCCGCTTTCTCTAACTGATACAGGGAAGGCAACAGCTTACGGCGCGCAAGATCGCCTTTCGCACCGAAAATTACCAGATCACAAGCCTGGGCTGTCTGAGTTACCGCCATGTTCTTCTCCTCAATGCAGGAATACCTGACATATTTCTGGTTGCTTCGCCGGAGCTGCAACTCGAATTATCCCGGGTACATATTGTAATTTTATTTCAGCAACAATGTACTCTGATTGCCCGTGAGCCGTAAACCATGATCTGACAAGGTAATAACTCTGCGGAAAACCTTATTTTTATCATAAGTCTCTCAGGTGCTGTTAAAACCCACAACATCCTGTAATTTTATGACAAAACTGAACAGAATTTACCATACTGAAAGTTAGATCTCGGTCAAACTCTGACAAAAAAAGCCGTAAATTCGCCTGGCTGACGCTGCCAACGGCATTAAGCGCGTAGTATATTTTCATCAAATCAGTCCGATTTCCTCTTTTCAAAGAAATCGTTGAAACCTATGAGTGGCATGCTTATGAATACGTTGGAAAAAATCCAGACTCACCTTGACATTCTGAGCAAATCAGAACGCAAAGTTGCTGAAGTTATCCTGGCATCGCCGCATGTTGCTATTCACTCCAGTATTGCCACCCTCGCCCGCATGGCCGACGTCAGTGAACCTACTGTAAACCGTTTTTGCCGTCGTCTCGACACAAAAGGGTTTCCGGATTTTAAACTGCATCTGGCACAAAGTCTGGCAAATGGTACACCTTATGTGAACCGTAACGTGGATGAAAGCGACAGCGTCAGCGCTTACACCAGTAAAATTTTCGAGTCCGCCATGGCCAGCCTTGACCAGGTGAAGAATACCCTGGATATCGCCGCCATCAATCGTGCCGTCGATTTACTCACACAGGCCAAGAAAATTTCCTTCTTTGGCCTGGGCGCTTCCGCCGCGGTCGCCCATGATGCCATGAACAAGTTTTTCCGCTTTAACATTCCCGTGGTTTACTTCGACGATATCGTCATGCAGCGGATGAGTTGTATGAACTCCAGCGAAGGCGACGTGGTGGTACTGATTTCGCACACCGGACGCACCAAAAATCTGGTCGAACTTGCCCAACTCGCCCGTGAAAACGATGCCACGGTGATTGCGATCACTTCTTTTAATACACCTCTGGCCCATGAAGCGACGCTGGCTTTGTTACTGGATGTTCCCGAAGACACCGACGTTTATATGCCGATGGTTTCGCGAATTGCCCAGCTCACGTTGATCGACGTGCTGGCAACCGGTTTTACTCTGCGCCGTGGCGCAAAATTCAGAGATAACCTGAAGCGGGTCAAAGAAGCGTTGAAAGAATCGCGCTTTGATAAAGGGACAGTCGTCCCGACCCTGCATGAGTGAGCGTGTTCAACAGGCAAAGGCATAAATCATTCAACAAACGAATGAATAAAGCACCATTGATTTAATAGGGAGTCTGGCCGGAAATCTTCGCGCAACGTGCGCAAGACGAAAGCCAGACATAAGGCCAGCGGGTCACACAGGTGAAACTCTTTTGTATTACAATTACACCTTCGGCAAAGTGGACTCGTTGTTTTTTGCATTACCATGTTTCATCAGTTAACGGAGTTAGGCATGTCCAGAAGGCTCAGAAGAACGAAGATCGTTACCACCCTCGGTCCGGCAACTGACCGCGACAATAATCTTGAGAAGATCATTGCAGCGGGCGCAAACGTTGTACGTATGAATTTCTCTCACGGAACTGCTGAAGATCACATCCTTCGCGCTAACAAAGTGCGTGAAATCGCCGCCCGCCTTGGCCGCCATGTCGCCATTCTCGGTGACCTGCAAGGTCCTAAAATCCGCGTTTCTACCTTTAAAGAAGGCAAAGTCTTCCTCAATATTGGCGACAAATTCCTGCTCGATGCCAACATGAGCAAAGGTGAAGGCGATAAAGAAAAAGTCGGTATCGACTATAAAGGTCTGCCTGCTGACGTCGTACCGGGCGACATCCTGTTGCTCGATGATGGTCGCGTGCAGCTCAAAGTGCTCGAAGTTCAGGGCATGAAAGTGTTTACCGAAGTCACCGTTGGTGGCCCGTTGTCTAACAACAAAGGCATCAACAAACTGGGCGGTGGTCTTTCTGCTGAAGCCCTGACTGAAAAAGATAAAGCAGACATTATTACTGCGGCCAAAATGGACGTAGATTATCTGGCAGTTTCATTCCCACGCACCGGCGAAGATCTTAACTACGCGCGCCGTCTGGCCCGTGATGCAGGCTGTAACGCGCAGATCGTGTCTAAAGTTGAACGCGCTGAAGCCGTTGCCACCGACGCCGCAATGGACGACATCATTCTGGCTTCCGACGTAGTGATGGTCGCCCGTGGCGATCTGGGTGTGGAAATTGGTGACCCTGAACTGGTCGGTATCCAGAAGAAACTGATCCGCCGTGCCCGTCAGCTGAACCGTGCAGTGATCACTGCAACTCAGATGATGGAATCGATGATCACCAACCCGATGCCAACCCGTGCTGAAGTGATGGACGTGGCGAACGCCGTACTCGATGGCACCGATGCGGTCATGCTTTCAGCAGAAACCGCCGCAGGTCAGTATCCGTCAGAAACGGTTGCGGCAATGGCACGCGTTTGTCTGGGTGCTGAGAAAATCCCAAGCATTAACGTATCCAAACACCGTCTGGACGTGGAATTCGATAACATCGAAGAAGCCATTGCGATGTCAGCGATGTATGCGGCCAACCACCTGAAAGGGGTGACGGCGATCATTTCCATGACGGAATCGGGCCGTACTGCTCTGATGTTGTCCCGTATCAGTTCTGGCCTGCCAATCTTTGCCATGTCCCGTCATGAGCACACCCTGAATCTGACTGCCATTTACCGTGGCGTTACGCCGGTCTTCTTCGACAGCGTGAACGACGGCGTAGCGGCGGCTCAGGACGCGGTAAATCTGCTGCGTGATAAAGGTTATCTGTTGTCAGGTGATCTGGTGATTATCACGCAGGGCGACGTCATGAGCACCATCGGTACCACCAATACCAGCCGTGTGCTGCGTGTTGATTAAACTCAATATGTAATTAAATATGTATTAAGGGCCGATCATTATGATCGGCCTTTTTATTTTCTCTTCAGTATGATTTCCCCCTGAAACAGCCTGGTTACTTACCCGTCTTAATTTGATCATTATTTTGCCATCTGGGCGAAATAATTTGCTGCCCTGCTCTGACAAAAAATTTTTTAAACGAAATAGGCCCTCATTTAGTGTGTATTAATATAACTTTTTATATTGATAGAAACGGTTATTTGCGCCCATAAACGAATAACAAATACAGAATGCTCCCATGTGAACAAATCTTTTTATGACCAAATCGCCCGATAAATGTGATCTGCATCACATTAAACAAGCTTAACTGAAGCAATCATCCAAATGTTCAATGCCGTAGTTGAATGATAATGATTTGCATTTATAATGATTCTCATTCGTTAAAACCTTGTATAAGTCCGCACTAAGGAAATCAAACAAGACGTAAACGCTGTTATTTGCGATAAGAAAACAGATAAAACTACACACCTGACAGGCGTGGCCTTAAGCCCTGCCTGCTAATACACACGTTCACTGAAATCTCCTGACTTTACCGGGTGGCCTCCCCTTGCCCGTAGTAAAGGGAACGGAAAAACAGAAAGGGTCCAAGATGAGCCAGATAAATAATTGGGAAATAATGCAGGACAGCACCAAAGACCTCGTCATCACTCAGGCTAAAATAAGTGAAAATAAGGGTTATATATTCAATCAAAATAGCACGCCGGAATGGCAGGCCCAGATTGAACAAGGGATTGAATTAATTAAATCTCACATTAACCACACGGAAAAACCTTTTTCCGGTGTATCACCCGCTGAATTAGCAGAACAATTTCGACATATTGATCTGACCAAACCCCTTGCAGGAACACGTCTGGCCCTGGAAGAACTGGATGATTTATATCTTCAGCACGCGGTTTATTTTCATCACCCGAAATACCTCGCACATCTGAACTGTCCGACGGTGATTCCGTCCCAGCTGGCAGAGCTTTTTATCAGCGCGATTAACTCCTCAGTAGACACCTGGGACCAAAGCGCAGGTGGCACGTTAATCGAGCAAAAAGTCATCGACTGGACTCTCGCCCGTATAGGTTTTGGCGCACAGTCCGACGGTATTTTCACCAGCGGCGGTACGCAATCCAACCTGATGGCGATGCTGCTGGCGCGTGACAGTCACTGCAAACGTACCCGTCCGCAACACAGCATTAAATATCAAGGTCTGCCGCCGGAAGCTAACCGCTGGCGTATTTTCAGTTCTCAGGTCAGCCATTTCAGCATTCAGAAATCCGCTGCCCTGCTCGGCCTGGGTTATGACGCCGTGGTGCCGGTGGCTTGTGACAGCGCATTCCGTATGGACATAAACGCGCTTAAAGCCGAAATCGAGCGCTGCCACGCAGAAGGGTTGATCCCGATCGCCGTGGTGGCCACTGCCGGGACCACCGACTTTGGCAGTATCGACCCGCTGAATGAAATTGCTGAAATCTGCCGCAAAGAAAAAATCTGGATGCATGCCGACGCCGCTTACGGTTGCGGATTACTGGTATCGCCTCAGCATCGTCAGCGCATCGAAGGCATTCATCTGGCGGATTCCGTCACCGTGGATTATCACAAATCCTTCTTCCAGCCGGTCAGCTGCAGCGCGTTCCTGGTTAACGATCACAGCCATCTGGAGCATGTTACTCACCACGCCGAATACCTGAATCCGTTGAGTGCAAAACTCGAAGGCACACCGAACCTGGTCAACAAAAGTATTCAGACCACCAAACGTTTTGATGCCCTCAAAATGTGGCTGACGCTGCGCATCATGGGCCAGCAGGCGCTGGGTGAATCCTTTGATGTGCTGCTGGAACGCGCCACTGAAACCCATCAGATGATGGAACAGAACCCGAACATTGAAGTGCTGCATAAACCGGAGATCAGCACGCTGGTGTTCCGTTTCGTGCCGCGTATGTCCATGAATCATGAGCAGATTGACGCGATTAATGCCGGTATCCGTAAAGCGATTTTCCGCGACGGCAGCGCCGTGATTGCCGGTACCAAAGTGCATGACCGTCAGTATCTGAAATTCACCTTGCTGAACCCGACCACCACCACGGAAGACGTTGCCGATGTGCTCAGTCTGATCACGCATTACGGCAAAGAACTGACTGCCACTGCGCTGAGCGCCGCCAAAAACCGGTAAAAGGAGCCGCACCATGAATATGAATTCAACCGAACAAATGTATGATTTTATCGCCGTGGGCATCGGCCCGTTTAACCTCGGTCTGGCCTGTCTGACTGAACCCGTGAAAGAGCTGAAAGGTCTGTTTTTAGATCAGAATGACAGCTTCGACTGGCACACTGGCATGATGCTGGAAAGTGCGCATTTGCAGACACCGTTTATGGCCGACCTGGTCACGCTCGCCGATCCTACCAGTCCTTACAGCTTTCTGAATTACCTGAAACTGCAGGGAAAACTCTACTCATTCTACATCCGTGAAGATTTCTTCATGATGCGCAAAGAGTTCAACCAGTATTGCCAGTGGGCGTGCAGCCAGCTAACCAGCCTGCAATTTTCCACACGTGTGGAACTGGTGACCTGGGACGCAACGCGGGAATGCTATCTGGTTCAGACGCGCTCGACCAAAAGCAACGAGAATCAGATTTACCGCACTAAACGACTGGTGCTGGGCACTGGCCCGTCGCCGTGGATGCCAGCCTGCGCCCGTGATGCGGGCAACAACGTGCATCACTCTTCGGCCTATCTGCCGAATAAAGAACAGGTACAGAATTCCAAATCCATCACCGTCGTCGGCAGCGGTCAGAGCGCAGCGGAAATTTACTATGACCTGCTCTCTGATATCGATAAGCATGATTATCATCTGACATGGGTGACCCGCGCACCGCGTTTCTATCCGCTCGAATACAGCAAACTGACGCTGGAAATGACCTCGCCGGAATACATCGACTATTTCCACGATTTACCGATGGCCAAACGCGATCAGCTCAACCGTGAGCAGAAGTGCCTGTATAAAGGCATAAATATCAGTCTGATCAACGATATCTACGATCTGATGTACATCAAGCGCCTCGACGGCCCGCTGAACGTTGATTTGTACACCCATTCAGAACTGACATCGCTGACCCGCAACCACCATGGTGAACTGGAGATGAACCTGCTGCACCACGAACAGCAGCAGG
This sequence comes from Rahnella sp. ATs2, assembly GCF_051851855.1. Taxonomy (NCBI): domain Bacteria; kingdom Pseudomonadati; phylum Pseudomonadota; class Gammaproteobacteria; order Enterobacterales; family Yersiniaceae; genus Rahnella; species Rahnella sp. ATs2. The sequence continues at coordinate 24,363 of NZ_JBLYPL010000035.1, forward strand.
AATACCGGCACCGCACGGAGTCAGTGATCCTCGCCACCGGATACGGCTATCAGCCGCCGCAGTTTGTCGAAGGCATTTACAACCGCATTCAGTGGGATGACGCCGGTCGTTACGCCGTCAACCGCAATTACAGTATTGATGCCCATAACCAGATTTTCGTACAAAACGCCGAGCTGCATACCCACGGTTTCGTCACACCGGATCTGGGCATGGCATGCTACCGCAACAGTACGATTATCCGCGAAATGCTGGGGCGCGAAGTGTATCCGGTGGAGAAATCCATCGCCTTCCAGACCTTTTGCACCCGTAACCTTGCCGGAAACTAACGGAGAATTTACCGATGACTGATGCTATTCCCAGTTCCGTATTTTCCTGCCAGCGTGCCGCAGGAAAACTGTCCTTTCGCCCTCTTGCGCTGGAAAAAGATGCCGCCATTTTGCATGGCTGGATGATTCAGCCCTACGCGCATTTTTGGGGGATGCAAAACAGTACCGTCGCCGAAGTGGATGCGTTTTACCGCGACCTGACAGCGGGAAACTCACTAGCCGCGCTGATGGGTGAAATCGACGGCCAGCCGCAGTTCCTGATTGAATGCTATCCGGTTCAGGACGATCCGCTGCGTGAACATTACGACGTTCAGCCCGGCGATATGGGCATGCATATCCTGCTTTCTCCCGCTGACAAACCTGTCGCGGGTTTCAGCTGGCAGGTATTTTCCGCAGTCATGGAATACCTGTTCAGCCAGCCGGACGTAAAACGCGTGGTGGTCGAACCCGATGTGCGCAACGAGAAAATTCACAAGCTGAACAAGCGCGCCGGTTTCCGTTATCAGAAACAAGTTCAGCTGACACACAAAACGGCATGGCTGGCATTTTGCCAGCGTGAAGATTTTATTCAGGCCAGCCAGAAGGAAAAAAACAGTATGACGCCATCCACTATGCAAACAGGCCAGCATCTGCAACCTGAAGTCTGGGCAAAAGCCAATGCCCTGCTGCTGCGCAAATGTCTGTCCGAACTCACGCACGAGCGCCTGCTCGCCCCGCAGGCATTGGAAACTACCGGCACCTGGACGGACTATCAGCTGGCAGTACCGGCCTCGGAAATCGAATACCGTTTCCGCGCGCGCCAGTTGCCGTTAAATGACTGGATGATTGATCTCGACAGCATTCAGCGCCTGGATAATCTCAGCCCGCAGCCGCTGGATGCCGTGAAATTCATCATTGAATTCGCTGAACAAATCGGCATTTCTCAAGCCATGCTGCCGACCTATCTGGAAGAAATCAGCAGTACGCTTTACAGCAGCGCCTACAAACTGGTGAATAACCACACGACGGCAAAACAGCTGTCAGAAGCCGATTTCCAGACCGTTGAAACCAGCATGACCGAAGGCCATCCGAGCTTCATTGCCAACAACGGTCGCATCGGTTTTGATGCCGGTGATTATGTGCGTTACGCGCCGGAAGCAGCCAATCCGCTGCAACTGGTCTGGGTAGCGGTTCACCATGACAAAGCACATTTCGCCAGTGTTGAAGGTTTGCCGTATGAAAAACTGATCGCCGAGGAACTGGGCGACGCGCAGATTTGTACCTTCACGCAGAAGCTGGTCGATATGGGCGTGGATCCGAAAAATTACTATTTCATGCCTGTTCATCCGTGGCAGTGGCAGAATAAATTGCTGACCGTTTTCGCCCCGGATATTGCCCGTCAGTTCCTGATTTATCTCGGTGAAGGCAATGATGAATATCTGGCACAGCAGTCAATCCGCACCTTCTATAACGCCAGTCGTCCCAAAGCGCGATACGTCAAAACCGCTCTGTCGATTCTGAATATGGGCTTTATGCGCGGGCTGTCGCCGTATTACATGGCGACCACGCCGGGCATCAATGAATGGCTGGCGGAACTGGTGGAAAACGATTCCTATCTGCAATCCACCGGTTTCAGCATTTTGCAGGAAGTCGCTTCGATTGGTTATCACAATCATTACTTCGAAGAAGCGATTAAAGGCGACAGCGCGTACAAGAAAATGTTTGCCGCCTTGTGGCGCGAAAATCCGGTTGCGCAGTTAAAGCCGAATCAGCGACTGATGACCATGGCCGCCCTGCTTCACACCGACAAACATGGCGATGCGCTGATTGTCGAGATGATCAAATCCTCCGGCCTGGCGACCGGTGACTGGCTGAAACGCTATATGCACGCCTACCTCAGCCCGCTGCTGCACTGTTTCTATCAGTACGATTTGGTGTTCATGCCTCACGGCGAAAACCTGATCCTGCGTTTTGAAAACAATATTCCGGTGAATGCTTTCATGAAGGATATCGCCGAAGAAATTGCGGTAATGAATCCCGAAGCTAACCTTCCGGAGAAAGCCAAACGTCTGGCCGTCGATGTGCCGGAAGACCTGAAAATTTTGTCGATCTTCACCGACGTCTTTGCCGGCGTATTCCGCTTCATCGCCCGTATTCTGGAAGAGAACGGCAATTATCCGGCCGGTCAGTTCTGGCAGGTGGTGGCGGAAGTGGTGCGTGATTACCAGATTCAGTATCCGGAACTGGCCGGGAAATTTGCGCGCTATGACATGTTTGGCGCCGAGTTCACGCACTCGTGCCTGAACCGTCTGCAACTGGCGAATAACCAGCAGATGATCAACCTTTCAGATCCGGCGCAGAATCTGAAATTCGCCGGTACGCTGGAAAACCCGATTGCGGCGTACGCTAACCGCTACTGAGCAACACTTTAAAGTGATGAAGCTTTAATGTGATGAAATTTTAATGCGACAAATAGTTGCGCGGCTTTTACAGGCCGCGCTTTTTTGATTTTGAGTACCGGAGAGTGAATGTTATGTCGTCCGTTTCTGAACCCGCCTCACGGCTGAATTCCCGCCAGTGGCTGTTCCCGCTGTCGCTGGTGCTTTTCGAGTTCGCCACCTATATCGCCCACGATATGATCCAGCCAGGCATGTTGCAGGTAATCAGTGATTTCAGCGCCAGCGCCGACTGGGTATCCACCTCACTGACCGCGTATCTGTGTGGCGGAATTCTGCTGCAATGGCTGCTGGGTCCGCTTTCCGACCGCCTCGGACGCAGGCCGGTATTACTCGCGGGCGTGGCCTTTTTCACCGTTACCTGCCTGCTGACCGTTTTCACCCAAAGCATCGGGCAGTTTATTCTGATGCGGTTTTTGCAAGGGATGAGCCTGTGCTTTATCGGTGCCGTCGGTTACGCCGCGATCCAGGAAGCATTCAGCGAAACGCTGAGTGTCAAACTGATGGCACTGATGGCGAACATCACGCTGATCGCCCCGCTGCTCGGGCCACTGGCGGGTGCGGCGTTCATTCATTATGCGCCGTGGAAAGCCATGTTTGCGCTGTTTTCCATCATCTCCGCTCTGGCGTTCTGGGGCTTGTGGCGCAGTATGCCGGAAACCGCTTCCGGTCGTGATGGCCGCTTTTCAATGCGCAGACTGCTGGCCGATTACCGTGAAGTGTTCTCCAATAAAGGCGTGGTGATGGGCTCACTCGCCATCGGATTGATCACCCTGCCGTTGCTGGCATGGGTCGCACAGTCGCCTGTTTTGCTTATCCAGGACGCAGGTATGACGCCATTACAATATGGCTGGTTGCAGGTTCCGGTATTCACCGGCCTGATTATTGGCAATATCACCCTGAGCAGAATCAGCGGCAAAGTGAATATCCGCACACCGGTCTGGCTCGGGATTGTACCGATAATTCTCGGTTTGTCGGTCAGTGCGTTCGCGGCATTGTTTATGGCGCATGCCTGGTTCTGGATGACTGCCGGGCTGAGTCTTTACGCGCTGGGTACCGGACTGGTGAATGCGGGTCTGTATCGCCTGACACTATTTTCCAGTCTGACAGGAAAAGGCACCGTTGCGGCGGCACTAGGGCTGATGACTATCGTGGTGTTTGCAGCCGGAATTGAAATCGCTAAACAGCTGTATTTTGCATTGGGTAACGGCATTTTCATGCTCGCAGGCCTTATCGCTGGCGTGGCTGGCACAATGTTGATTGCGGCATTTTTAAAGCACTCATCGAAAAAAGCATAAAAAAAAGCTGAGGTGTGAGCCTCAGCTTATTTTCAAATCCAGACGGTCATTTCTTCGGATACAGGTCTTTACGCGAATACGGCTCAGGCTCACCCGGCTTGCGGGTTTTAAGCAGTTTGAGGATCCAGGTGTACTGTTCCGGATTCGGGCCAACCAGAATTTCCACTTCCTCGTTCATGCGTCGCGCAATGTAGTTATCATCCGCAGTGGCCAGATCGTCCATCGGCGGTCGGACGTAAATATCCAGACGCTGTTCACGACCGTTATACACCGGGAATAACGGGACAATGGCGGCGCGGCAGACTTTCATCAGACGCCCCACTGCAGGCAATGTCGCCTTGTAGGTCGCGAAGAAGTCCACGAACTCGCTGTGTTCCGCACCGTGATCCTGATCCGGCAGATAATAGCCCCAGTACCCCTGACGCACAGAACTGATGAACGGTTTAATGCCGTCATTACGTGCGTGCATACGACCACCAAAACGACGACGTACGGTGTTCCACAGATAATCGGTCAGCGGGTTTTTCTGGTTGTGGAACATCGCGGCCATCGGCTGACCGCCAGCGGCCATCAGCATCGCAGGAATATCTACAGCCCACCCATGCGGCACCAGAAAAATCACGTTCTGGCCCTTCGCCTTCATCTCATCGATAATTTCTTTGCCATGCCAGTGTACGCGCTGCATGACGTTTTCCGGATTACGGATTGCCAGTTCAGCCATCATCACCATCGCCTGCGGCGCGGTGGCAAACATTTCATCAATGATGTGTTCGCGTTCAGCTTCCGGGGTTTCAGGCAGGCAATATAACAGATTGATTTGAGCACGACGTCGGGCGCCTTTGGCAAACTTACCTGCCAGACGCCCCAGACTGCCTAACACCGGATCACGGACTTTCGCGGGTAAACAGGCCATGGTAGCCATCGCACCGACGCCCAGCCAGACGCCCCAGTAACGCGGATGGTAGAAGGCTTTCTGAAATTGCGGAATAAATTCTACGGAAGATCGTTTTTCTTTTTCTGGCTGCATGCTCAGGCTCTTATATCAAATTCTGGCTTAATGATAAGTGCCGTGAGTTATTTTGCAATAAATCACGGCAGCTAATCATTAAAACCTAAGCGGTCAGTCCAGCTTCAGTTGAGGAACAACCTGACGAACGGTGGCCAGATAAGTCGCACGGTCTTTACCGGTCAGCCCTTCAGTACGTGGCAATTTCGCAGTCAGCGGATTCACGGCCAGCTGGTTGATCCACATTTCAAAATGCAGATGCGGGCCGGTGGAACGACCGGTGTTGCCGGAAAGCGCGATGCGGTCACCACGTTTAATTTTCTGACCTGGTTTGACCAGAATTTTGCGCAGGTGCATATAACGGGTCATGTACTGACGACCGTGGCGGATCGCCACATAGTTACCTGCCGCCCCGCCATTCTTGGCAACCACCACTTCGCCGTCACCGACAGCCAGAACCGGCGTGCCGACAGGTACTGCGAAATCGACGCCACGGTGCGGCGCAATGCGGCCGGTAACCGGGTTCAGACGACGCGGATTAAAGTTGGAAGAAACGCGATATTGTTTACCGGTAGGGAAACGCAGGAAGCCTTTAGCCAGCCCGCTGCCTGAGCGGTCGTAAAACTTACCGTCCTCAGCGCGAACTGCGTAATAATCTTTACCGCCAGTGCGCATACGCACGGCCTGTAATTCGCTTTGTTCGTTTTTGCCATCCAGCACTTCGTGGGACATCAGAACCGCAAAATCATCGCCTTTCTGTAACTTACGGAAATCGAGTTGCCATTGCAGCGCTTTAATAACAGCACTGACTTCACCGCTGCTTAGCCCTGCGGCTCTGGCGCTGGTGACAAAACTCCCGTTCAGCGAACCCTTAATCACCGTATCTTTCCATTCCCCTTTCAGGGTTTCCAGAGAAGCTTTGAAGGTGCTGCCGGAACGGTCAAAGGTATAGGTTTCGCGGCGCGATTTTTCCCAGGTCAGACGCTGTAAATCCCCGGCATCATTCAGTGTCCAGGAAATCTGCTGACCGACTTTCAGATTACGTAAATCACGGTTGGCGTCAGACAGCGCGGCAATTTCTGACATATCAATGCCGTACTGATTCAGAATGCTGCTGAGGGTATCGCCGGTCGAAACCACATATTCATGGACGCCCGCTTCATTGGCCGTTTTGTCGTCAAGATCATCCTGCGGGATGTCATCGTCAGCCGGTGGGGTCTGATCGATAGGTTCGCTGGCTTCGGGAAGCAAAGAACGTAATTGATGATTATCGAGGGTGATATTTTTAACCAGCGGTCTGGTATCAGAAAGGTCGTTGTCCGGGTGGTAAGCTAACGGTTTCCATACGGCCACAGCCAGTGTGACGACGGTAAGAGACCCCAGCATAATGCGGTGGGGCCGTGGAAGGTTGCTATACGCCAGAGCGATAGATCGGGCTATCAGCTGCACTTAAATTCTGTCCTTTTAGCTTACTTCAGGCAGCTCAGGTACTGGTTCGCCAGCTGTGACAAAAAGTTCACATAGCTGTCGGCATCCAGTTCAATGCCGCTCCCCAGCGGATCCAATGTGCCCATACGCACTTTTGTTCCCTGGGCAACAGCCGTTATGACGGCCGGCCTGAATTGTGGCTCAGCAAAAATGCAGGTCGCTTTTTGCTCAACCAACTGTGTTCGAATGAGATGTAATCGCTGTGCGCCGGGTTGAATTTCAGGGTTGATCGTAAAGTGACCAAGTGGCGAGAGGCCGAAGTGTTTTTCAAAGTAGCCATAAGCGTCGTGAAAAACAAAATATCCCTTACCCTGCACAGGCTGCAGCATAGTACCAATATTTTTGTCAGTTTTTGTCAACCCATCTTCAAAACGTGCCAAATTTGCATCTAATTGTTGCTTTTTCTGCGGAACTAGCTCCACAAGTTTGTCATGGATCACAATTGCGGCTTCACGGGCGATTTCAGGTGATAACCAGACATGCATATTGTACTCACCGTGATGGTGCTCATCCCCGTCGTTCTCATGGGCATGATCGTGGTCATGCTCATCCTCACCGCCTTTCATCAGCAACGGTTTGACGGCCGGTAATGTCGCAATTTCTACCTGACGGTTTGGTGGTAACTGTGCGGCGGATTTGGTCATGAAGGCTTCCATTTCGGGCCCAACCCATACCACAAGATCGGCGCTGCGCAGGCGTGCAATATCGGAAGGACGCAGGGCAAAATCATGCGGTGATGCGCCGTCAGGCAGCAAGACCTCTGTTGGCATGACGCCGTCGGCAATCGCTGATGCAATGAATCCCAGCGGGCGTACGGAGGCCACTACGTCGGCCTGCGCGCTGAAAACCGCACCTGAAGTCAATATTGCGGCTGCCAGAAACATCCGTTTAACGCTTTTTTTCTGTATCATGCTGAGTGAACTCATCTTCGTGTGGGGGAAACTGGTTATTTTTCGCGAAACGCAATATTATAACATCCGATTTGTTCTGCAAGACCCTATGACATGCCCACATTAGCTACGCTCCAAAATATATCAGTGACTTTCGGTTCCCGACGCGTGCTGTCTAACATCTCGCTGAGCCTTCAACCGGGGAAAATCCTGACCCTTCTCGGCCCGAATGGGGCGGGGAAATCCACATTAGTCCGTGTAGTGCTTGGCCTGATTGCGCCCACTGAAGGCGTCATGACCCGCGAACCGGGCTTGCGTATCGGCTACGTTCCGCAAAAAATTCACCTTGATCCGACCATGCCGCTCACCGTCAGTCGCTTTATGCGTCTCAAACCTGGCGTGAAGAAAAGCGATATTCTGCCTGCGCTAAAACGCGTTCAGGCCGCGCATCTGCTGGATCAACCGATGCAAAAGTTATCCGGTGGCGAAAACCAGCGTGTCCTTTTAGCGCGGGCATTAATGAACAGCCCGCAGTTACTGGTACTGGATGAACCCACGCAAGGTGTTGACGTCAACGGACAACTGGCGCTTTACAATCTGATCGACAGCCTGCGCTGCGAGCTGGGTTGTGCGGTACTGATGGTGTCGCATGATTTGCATCTGGTGATGGCGAAAACCGATGAAGTGCTGTGCCTGAATCAACATATCTGCTGTTCCGGTTCACCTGAAGTGGTGTCGACGCACCCCGAATTTATTGCGATGTTCGGCAACCGCGGTGCAGAGCAACTGGCAATTTACCGTCACAACCACAATCATCGTCATGATTTGAAGGGAAAGATTATTTTGCGTAATACCGGAGGTCGTGACGCATGATCGCGCTGTTATTACCGGGCTGGCTGGCCGGTGTTTTGCTGGCTATTGCTGCGGGACCGCTGGGTTCATTTGTGGTCTGGCGACGGATGTCATATTTCGGCGATACGCTGGCACACGCCTCACTGCTGGGCGTTGCGTTCGGTTTGCTGCTCAATATCAATCCTTTTTATACTGTTATCGCCGTCACCTTATTACTTGCCGTATTGCTGGTGGCGCTGGAGCGTAAACCGCATCTCGCCGTCGATACGCTGCTGGGGATTATGGCGCACAGCGCCCTGTCGCTCGGGCTGGTTGTGGTGAGCCTGATGTCAGGTGTTCGTGTTGATCTGATGGCGTATCTGTTCGGTGATTTGCTGTCTGTGACTTACAGCGACATCTGGATGATTGGCATCGGTGTTACGGTAGTGATTGCCGTGCTGTGCTGGCAATGGCGCGCCTTGCTGTCGATGACCATCAGCCCTGAACTGGCCCATGTAGATGGCGTGAATCTGCAGCGTTCCAGGGTTGTTCTGATGCTGGTGACCGCGCTGACGATTGGTCTGGCGATGAAATTCGTCGGTGCGCTGATCATTACCTCTCTGCTGATTATCCCTGCGGCAACGGCACGCCGTTTTGCCAAAACGCCCGAACAGATGGCAATGGTGGCAGTTGCAATTGGCATTATTGCCGTTACCGGCGGCCTGACATTTTCAGCATTTTACGATACGCCGGCAGGCCCTTCTGTCGTGCTCTGTGCCGCCGCGCTGTTTATGCTCAGTCTCAGCAAAAAACAGATTGCCTGACCGCCACATCAGAAAGAAAAACGGACGCCCTGAGCGTCCGTTTTTTTAAGCCTCTTTTTCCTGCTCTTTTTCCTGCTCTTTTTCCCGCGCTTCACGTTCTTCCCTTGCGGCCTCCTGTCTCGCTTTACGCCAGCTCAGCACCGGTGAAACGGTCAGCCCGTGAATGACTACGCTGGTCACAATGACGGTAAAGGCAATATTGGTCATATAGTTGGCCTCTGCCCCGTGTAAACCGTGCGTCCAGGCGTAAGCGATGTAGTTCATACTGCCGATACCACGAATACCAAACCAGCCAATCATCAGCCGCCGTCCCTTCGGCACATGCACGCCAAGCGTGGTGATATACACCGCCAGCGGCCGGATCACGATAAACAGCAACGCAGCAATCAGCAGCCCCATCGGTTCCCAGTGCTCGGCCAGCGTGATACCGAGCACCATGACGATACCCGCCGCAAAGATACGTTCAATCGTATCGCCAAAAGAAAGTGCATCACCGACCATCAGCCCGATAGAATTGCGCGGCATTTCGGCCTGCATGGAGTGGCGCTGATGCGGATTGACCATCACTTCCGCCGGTGGCGGCCGCGAGCCTTCTTCCACATCGTCTGGCGGATGCAGGGAAACAACGCGCACTTCTGCGCTGCGAAGCCCGACACCGGCGGCAAAGGCGGCGAGAAAACCGGAAGCATCCAGACTCTGCGCAGCGGCGTAACTTAGCGCGATCAGCGACAGTGCCAGAAAATCACTGGGTGCGACCGTTCGCTGACGGCTGTGAAACCGCGTGGCACTCAGCCCGACCAGCTTACCCATTGCATAACCAATCGCCAGCCCGCCCAGTAATGCCCAGACAACATCACGCCACGCCCAGTGCCAGATGGCCTGCGAAGACAGTCCTTCATTCGCGGTAAACAGCATCAGCGCCAGCATCAGGATCGGCAGTGCGGAGCCATCATTCATGCCGGCTTCGCTGGAAAGCGCAACGCGTAAACCATCGTCATCATTAGCATCATTCACCGCAATCATGCTGGCGAGCACCGGATCCGTTGGCGCGATAATTGCACCCAGCGCCAGTGCCAGCGGCCAGGAAATACCGGTGATGTAATGCGCAATCCCTGCGACACACAAAACAGTAAGCAGCATAGCCGGAAACGCCAGCAACACGCCTACGCGCCAGCTTTGCGCGCGAAAAGGTAACCTCAGTTTGAGCCCGGTAATAAACAAAGACGCCGCCATGGCGATTTCAGTGAAATGAGCGGTGAGCGTGGAATAGGCCACCAGATCGATATGCAGTAAATCCAGAACCCAGGGGCCACATACAATTCCCGCCGCCAGATATAAACCAAAAGTCGTCACCGGGCCGCGGGAAATCCACCCCGACGCCAGTGACATGATCAATAGCAGTCCTCCGACTGCCGCTGTCCAACCTAAAAATCCCATGCGTATTCCATGCTAAATATCAATCTATTAAGCATAGTACATATGAGCAGATGAATGATTTTTCAGATAAATATCATCGCGCACAAATGGCGAGGCGCGACCGTGACCGGTACGCTAAAATTGATTTTTATCCGTAAACAAGACGAGAAACGACGTGATCAAATACAGCGTGCTTTACCCGAACATTAAAGGCGGAACCTTCGACCATGATTATTACCGCGATGTGCATTTACCGCTGATCAAACGCCGCATGGGCGAGTATTGCCATTCTTATGCCATCGACAAAATGCCCGAGGGCGCACCGGCAGAGACCCCATTCATTGCTGCCTGCCATATCTATTGCCACTCAATGGAAGACTTCGAGAAAGGCATGAAAGATAATGCTGCAGATTTCGTTGCGGATGTGGCGAACTTTACCAATATCGAACCGGTGAAGATGATTTTCGACGTTGTTGTCTGAAGTTGTTGTCTGAATAAGTCACCCTGCTCTTCTGATAAAAAAGGCGATTACCCGAAAGGTTAATCGCCTTTTTTATCGCCCTTCAGCTGCGGCAAAACATCCTGCCTGCTGCGTTATTTGTTCAATAGCTTTTTGATCGCCGGGCTGGGTTCACGTTTAATCGTATGCAAAAATTCCTGCACTCTGTCATTGACGGCATAGTCGGCAGTCACACCAAAATCCTGCACTATCGCCCACTTTTCAAATAATGCTTCATCACTGTTGCGCATGAACCAAAGCATTCTGACAGCAGTAACGGCCACTTGTGGGATTTGCGTCACCGTGCCGTTGATCCACTTATTTAACGTGCTGCGCGGCAGTCCCAACAGGATACACAACGCGGGCTGATCAATATCCAGCCTCCGGACATAGTCCAGGAACTCATTTGCGTTATCTGCCATTCACTTATCTCCAATTTCTTTAACCCTGCATATTGTACAAGAATCCCGTAGAGAATTCATCCTGTCGCTATTCGCTACGAAAATTCTTAGGTTTTTACATTCCAGACACGCCATTTCGTGTCCACTAGCGACAAATAAGCGCGCTAAGTGAAACAAATTCATGTAGCGCTATAACTTTACGTTTCTTGACATAAGTCAAACGTTAGGTAAATGCGTGAAGCAAGTCACATTCACCGCATGTATGATTTTGGTAAGGAGACAAAAATAGCGTTCTGATAACGCTTCTTATTTGTCGCTAACAGATACTTATTTTATGGCCGGAAAAAACAGATGAATGCACTAATCGCTAATCGCAGTATGAATGACACCACATCACCCCATTCAGAGCTGGATAACCCTCTTAAAACGACAAGTCATCTTCAGTTACAAGGAACAAAGGTTCGTCGTGTGTGTCTGGGTATTGTGATTGCGTTAAGTGTGATTTCGCCTGCTCATGCGCAGCTTTCCGGAACTGATCTGGAAGCTGCCCGCGCATACATTACAAAATATTCCTGGATCCCTGCTGATAAGCAAAATGAGATCCTGAGAAAGGACAATCTGAATCAAGTTGCCGACTATCTGAAAACAAATACTTTCTGGGACGGTTCTAAAAACACTCTGCTCCCTGCTTTCGATCCTGCCGCAAGAATGCAGACAGCCATCACTGGCCCTGCCACGATGCCGATGACAAGTCTGGTTCCGGCAGAACCCACCCTGATTAAAAACGATCCAACCGGTACTCCGACGCATCAGACTGGTGAAGCAACGCACCTCGACGGTAATCACAATACTGGCCAGTCACTCGCGGCACAGCGGACGGCCTTGCAGCAGCACGTAACCGAAGTGGCGGCCTATCAGCATAACGATCCAACCGGTACTCCGACGCATCAGACTGGTGAAGC
>NZ_JBLYPL010000036.1:0-32773 GCF_051851855.1 Rahnella sp. ATs2
ATGATCGGGGCTTTTTGTATTTTTATCAGTCACAGCTCCCCCAAATCATTCAAGCTGCAGGAAGGCGGCAAACGAACGAATCCCGATGAGCTGACTAAAGTCAGTGATTCGGGGGAGCGAATGCAGCCAACGCACCTGCGGCCTGAAGGATGACGGGGACTATTTCGTCATTTTACGATCGTCAATGTACTTGCGTTTTTCCGGCGCGGGCGGGAAATACTGATACAGCCAGGTTTCTGACAAGGCAGTCTGTCCGTTACGCAGGAACATACGCAGCTCAACCGGTGCGACAGAATCGCTGTCCGGATACCAGTCGAACAGAATGCGATAACCGTCGAACGGCTGCACATACAGAATCTCGATATTTTTGATTTTCCCGTGAGAGACGTTGATGACAGGCTCGATGCCTTTATCGGCAAACGCTTTCAGCTCGCCGCCAACGAAATCGATGGCAAAACGTCGCGCCCAGACCTGCGGATAGTTTTCGCCAGGAGCCCAGCCTTCCGGGAAACCGCCCATACCGGTACGGGTCGCCAGCACATTGGCCAGCGGGCTGCGGTGCGGCGGCTCAGAACTCCAGTACAGTTTGTAGCTGAAGCTGAACTCAGCGCCAGATTTCACCGGTTTTTCCGGCTGCCAGAAGCACACCACGTTATCCAGCGTTTCGCCGGTCGTCGGGATTTCCATCAGGTTAACCGCGCCCTTCCCCCAGTCTCCGACCGGTTCGACCCACAAACTCGGGCGTTTGTTATACCAGCCAATGACATCCTGATAATTGTCGAAATCATGGTCTAGCTGCAACAAACCAAACCCTTTCGGGCTGTTATCGCTGAATGCGTTGAACTGCAAACTCTGCGGGTTATTCAGCGGACGACAAATCCATTCGCCGTTGCCAGTCCACATTTCCAGACGATCTGAGTCGTGAATTTGCGGATGGATCGTATCGCAACGCCCGCGTTCACTGGTGCCACAGCTGAACATACTGGTCATCGGAGAAATACCCAGCTGTTTGATGTCCTCGCGGGCATGCAGGTGGTTTTCGATTTCCATCACCACGCGGGTCGGTTCGCAGTGGATCACGAATTTATAGGCCCCCGTGATGCTCATGCCGTCCAGCAGCGCATAAACGGTGAACGTGGTATCGCCGGGTTTCGGGGTATCAAACCAGAATGCAGTAAAATCCGGGAATTCCTCCGGCTGATCCGTGAAGGTATCCACCGCCACACCGCGCGCTGACAGGCCGTACTGGTAGGTATCATCCACCGCACGGAAATAACTGGCGCCGAGGAAAGACACCACGTCGCGACGCGTCAGTTCCGGCGCTTTGTTGACTTTAAAACCGGCGAATCCGAGGTTTGAGAAGCCTTCAAGCTGCTTTGTATCCACACCTGCATCGTGATAGTTGAACAGTTCAGGGCGGAAATGAATCTCACGCGCCATATGTTTTACCGGATCCACGGAATACATGCGCACACGGCGCTTAAAGCCCATACCGACGTGGAATAATTCCACATCCAGCTGGCGGTCCGGCAGACCATTCCACAGTGAATGCGCATGATCATACTGAATGGCGTTGTAAGCCTGCGGCGTCAGTTCAGCCAGCGTTTTAGGCAAGGGTTGAGGCGCGCCACCGTAGGGCTTGTCCGCCAAATCTTTCGCCATTTTTTTCAGCGCATTGAAATCAAACGGCAATTCGCCGCCGTCTGCCACATTCGCCTCTGCCGCTTCTGCGGAACGGGTGAACAGTGTGGACATTGCCGGCACACCACACCAGGCGGCGAGTGCCATAGATGCTTTAATAAATGCTCTTCGTTCCATGCCAGAATCGTTTCCTGTACTGGGCAAAAAATCTGGGGCTTCGTCACAAAAACGCAGTCCCCGCGTATTCAGAATTTTCGACCCTAAGGCTAACGTAAAATTCACAAGCCGAGTACAAGAAATTGAATGCATTCAGCTAATATTTCGCTTGAAAAAGTTAGCGCTTATGACTGCACTCATCCCCCGTATGGCACGGGTTGAGAGGGTTTTTGGAAACAAGGGATTGAGCCGTAAAGAATACCCTGTTTAAGGGAGATAACCGCAGAGGACTTTAGGAGCATTCTGTTACCGCAAAGTTGCAACTCACCCTGTGACAGTGTCACTCATTAATTTCCCACACCCTCTTATAGATGTTATAAATTTGTAAAGCAAAATTCCTCACAGCGGAGTTAACGCATGTCAGATGAACTTATCCAGAAGAAGGTCCGGGCGCTGTACGCTCAGCTCACCGGTGAGATTTCACTTTCCTGTTCACTTCATATTAATGGCGCCGGAAATCTGCCGTCTTATTATCCGGTCACCCCGCTGATCACCGCGTCCGTGGCATTAGCCGGAATGGCGCTGTCGCGGTTACTGGCACTCAGGCATGGCGGACATGAAACCGTGACCGTCGACCGGCGGCTGGCGTCGCTTTGGTGTAAAACCAGCATCAGGCCAGAAGGCTGGGAAATTCCACCCGCCTGGGACAGTCTGGCGGGTGACTACGCGACAGCAGATGGCTGGATCCGTTTGCATACCAATGCGCCTGCGCACCGCAAAGTGGTGGAAACGCTGCTCGGAAAGGCGCAAAGCCGCGAAGCACTGGCACAGCGGGTCATTATGTGGAAAAAGGCTGAACTGGAACAGGCCGTGGTGCAGGCGGGAGGATGCGCCGCGCAGATGCTCAGCCCGGATCAATGGCAGCAGCATATTCAGGGAAAATCCCTGCACAATGAGCCGTTGTTTCAGCGCTCTTTAACACCGGCAGCCATACTGCCGCAGTGGGCATTATCCCGTGAAAAACCGCTGGCAGGCATTAAGGTTCTGGATCTGACGCGGATCATCGCCGGGCCGGTCGCCACACGTTTTCTGGCTGGACTGGGTGCCGATGTGTTGCGTATCGATCCCTTCGGCTGGGATGAAACCAGTCAGGAAGCCGATGTCACTTTGGGTAAACATTGTGCGCGGCTCAATTTGCATAACCCGCAGGACCGGCACCGGTTCGAAGAATTATTACGTGACGCAGATGTGATTGTTCATGGCTACCGTGCCGGTGCGCTGCACAAACTCGGCTATGGCAGCGAGCAGCGTCGTGCTATTGCGGCGGGTCTGGTGGATGTCTGTCTGAACGCCTATGGCTGGAGCGGGCCGTGGCGCGAGCGCCGCGGTTTCGACAGTCTGGTGCAGATGAGTTGTGGCATTGCGCAACAGGGAATGAAGCTGTCGGGGAGCAATAAACCGGTGCCCCTGCCGGTTCAGGCGCTTGATCACACCACTGGTTATCTGATGGCCGCAGCCGTTTTGCAAGGTTTAGCCCAACGGGTGGAGACCGGTCAGGGCAGCGAATTCCGCCTGTCGCTGGCACGTACCGCCCGGGAACTGATGGAAAATGGCGCATCCGCCGCCAGCGACGAACCGCTGATAGGATCCGCAGAACAAGCCGACTTCTCAACGGAGGCGGAAATCACCGTCTGGGGCAATGCCCGGCGTTTGCTTGCGCCGGTCTGGCTGGAAAACACGTCGCTGCAGTGGGATTTACCGGCTTCACCGCTGGGTTCTTCCCCCGCTGGCTGGCGGTCAATGTGAGGATTTCACGGTAATAGTGAAAACGCCGCCTTGCGATATTGCAGCGGCGTTTTGCCGATCATTTTCTTGAAACGGGTGATGAAATACGGCGCATCAGAAAAGCCACATTCCAGCCCGATTTCCTCAACCGAACGGTCGGTTGAGCGCAGCAGTTCACAGGCGCGTTTTACCCGCCGCGTGGCGAGATAATCCTGAATCGAGCCGCCCGTTTCCTGCCCGAATACCCGTGATATATAGCTTTCTGAAAGACCCAGCGCAGCCGCAAGGTCTGCCAGTGAAAACTTCCGCACGTAATTTTCTTCGATCCATTGCATCACTTTCGAAGCCGTCGTGCGGCTGATGGTTTTCGGCTGCCCGTCTTCCGCAGGCATAAACACCATCAGTTGCAGGATAAGCATGGTGATTTCTTCCCATTGATCCGCCTGCGGTTCGGGCAACTGATTAAACTGTTCGAGGATCACTTCGATATGACTGGCATGATCGCTCAGGTCAAAAATAGGCGCGGCACGGTCGGCATCCCACAGACTGGCGAATCGCCTGCGGCGCTGCGGGAATGATTGCAGACAGCCATCCAGCAACTGATGATCGAGATGAATTGTGGTGCGCAGATATGCGTTCTTCTCGTCCGCTTCCACAAAAACTTTATGCAGTTTGAATGGCGGGAAGACAAACATCCGACCCGGTCGTAGCGTGTATTGCTGATTATCGACAATCACAATGCCGTAGCCCTGACTGACAAAAAGTAATTCCAGGCACTGATGCCAGTGAAAATAATTGGCGCTGCCGCGGCTCATCCGGTTAAAAGAAACCTGACGTTCGTTAAGGGCGATACGTTCGAGATAATCAGATGCGGGCATTCGGGTCGTTTCCTCGCAGTGTATTTTTGCGTCTTTTTTCTTCAGGACAACAAAACACAATTTTCAGTCTGTTTTTTATAATTTAAGCCCTTTTACCCGCCATTTAATAACCACAATTTTAAAAATCACGTCATTCTGTGAAGCAGTTAACAATCAGCACTTCTCACTTCTCTATATTTCAGTCTCGACGCAGAGAATTGAAATAATATTTCAAATTAATAAACCCCTATTTTCTGGTTCCCATTCAGTCACCGGGAGAACTTTGATGACCCTGAATATTGTGAATATCGATAATCCGTTGCGTACCCGCGACGATGTGCAGCAACTGCTTAATGAACTTCTCTCGGCGGTGTCGCCGTATACAGAAGAAGGTAAAAGCGGCATTGATTTGGGAAATTCCACCACGCATTACGGTAAAGAGGTTGCCAAAATGGAGGCGCTGTCGCGCATGCTGTGGGGGATTTTCCCGCTGCTGGCCGGTGGCGGCGAATGCGCAGATCTGCCCTTTTACCTGAATGCCATTCGCCTGGGTACCGACCCGCAGCATCCTCAATACTGGGGGAATATCCGCGATTTCGATCAGCGATGCGTAGAAATGGCCGCCTTCGGTGTCGGGCTGACGCTCCTTAATAAGCAACTCTTGCAGCATTTCACCCCGCAGGAACAGCAGAACCTGGCGGCGTGGCTGGATCAGGGGCGTGATGCGACGATTCCCAATAACAACTGGAATTTCTTCCCGATCATGGTGCAAATGGGCTTTAAGCAAAGCGGTCTGCCCTGGGATCAGGCTGCCGCAGGCGCCCGTTTTGAATTGATGGAAAGTTATTATCTTGGCGATGGCTGGTATTCCGATGGTCCGGGCCGTCCGCGTGATTACTACATTTCAATGGCGTTTCATTATTACGGACTGCTTTACGCACAAAATATGGCGGATGTGGATGCGCCGCGTGCCGCCATGCTTCGTGAACGTGCGCAGCGTTTCGCTCAGGATTTCATCACCATGTTCTCCGCAGAGGGTGCGGCCGTGCCTTTCGGCCGCAGCCTGACCTATCGCTTCGCCGAAGCGGCTTTCTGGAGCGCCGCCGCGTACAGCAAACTGGACGTTTTCACGCCGGGCATCATCAAAGGTGTGATCTTGCGTCATCTGCGGCACTGGCTGAAAGAGCCTATTTTTGACCGTGACGGCGTGCTCAGTATTGGTTATCACACGCCAAATCTGGTGATGGCCGAAGACTATAACGCGCCGGGTTCCCCTTACTGGGCGTGCAAACTGTTTCTGGTGCTGGCCCTGCCACAGGACGATGCGTTCTGGCAGGCCGATGAAGCGCCACTGCCGGAACTATCCCGCGCTCACTGCATTCCTCATGCCAGTCAGATCCTGACCCGCGATGCCGAAGGTGAGCATGTGGTGATGCTGACCTCCGGGCAGCTTGAGCTGAATAACTTTGTAAATACCGAAGCCAAGTACACCAAATTCGCCTATTCCAGCCAGTTCGGTTTCACACTGGATCGTGGCCGTTACGGGCTGAATCACGCCGGTTGTGATTCGATGCTGATGTTCTCTGAAGGCGACGGATATTTTCGCGGACGTCGCGACTGTGCCGAAACCCGCATCACCGGCTCGATGATTTATTCCCGCTGGCTGCCGTGGCATGACGTTTGCGTCCGCACCTGGCTTATTCCTTGCGGCGACTGGCATCTGCGGGTTCATCACATCGAAAATCAGCGTCCGCTTGATACAGCCGAAGGCGGATTTGCGGTCATTCAGGAACCTTCCACGCAAGCTGAATTCACCGGCGATCGCCGTGCGATAACGGTCACAGCACGTAACGGCATCAGCCGGATTGTCAGCCTGGAAAGTCACGCTGTGCGGGAAGCCGGTACGGTGATCACACCGCCGAACAGCAGCATTATGTTTGCCGAAACGGCGGTCATTCCGGTGCTGCAAAACAGCCTTCCCGCAGGTTCACACTGGCTGATCACCGCCGTATGTGCGTCGGCAACCGGTGATATCAGCAACAAAGACGTGCCGGAAGTCAGTCTGGAGGGTGCGCTACTGCGCTGGCAGTCTCCCGGCCACCGCGGCCAGATAACGTTAGGTTAACCGTCAGAGTCCGTTTCAGGAGTCACTATGAAAGCGATAAAAACTGCCAGTAAAACGGCTTACTATAAAATGAGCAGCTTTATATTCCTGTATTTCTTCACCTGGTCTTCAAGCTTCGGGCTGTATGCCCTGTGGCTCGGCCAAAAGGCCGGTCTGGACAGCGTCAGTATCGGCACGGTGTTTGCCATCAACGGCGTATTCGCGGTGATCATGAAGCCGGTTTATGGCTACATCATGGACAAAATCGGCATGAGCAAATCCCTGCTCTATTTTGTCGTGCTGGTTTCCGCGCTGATGGCGCCGTTCTTTATTTACATTTATCAGCCCCTGCTGGAAAGCCATCTGATGCTTGGGATTATCGCCGGTGCGCTGTATCTGAGCCTTGGCTGGTACGCCGGTGTGGCGGCTTCTGAATCTTACGCCGACCGCTTCAGTCGCCTGTACCACATGGAATTCGGTCAGGTGCGTATGTGGGGCTCGCTCGGCTGGGCGCTGGCGGCCTCGTTTTCCGGCTTACTGTTTAATCTTTCTCCGGCCTGGAACTTCGGTCTGAGCAGCGCCACGTCGCTGGTGATGTTAGCGGTTCTGCTGTCGCTGAAAATTGGTGATGAAGAACTCAAAAATAACGACGTGATTTCTGCGCAAAAAATCGTGTTCAGCGACGTTATTTTGCTGCTCAAAAACCGCAAATTCTGGATGTTCTCAATGTATGTCGCGGGCGTGGCGTGGATGATGTTTGTCGCTGAACAGCAGTTCTCACGCTATTTCGTCACCTTCTTCGACACCAAAGAGCAAGGCAATGCCTGGTACGGATATCTGAGCACCGTGCAGTCCGGTCTGGAATTCCTGATGATGATGGTGATCCCTTTCCTGGCTAACTATTTCGGTGCCAAGAAAGGCCTGCTGCTGGTGGGCGCAGTAGTGGGAATACGTCTGATCGCTTCCGGACTGACCAGCGATCCGCTACTTATTTCGATTATCAAACCGTTCTACGGGCTGGAAATCGCCCTGCTGCTGGTATCGGTATTCAAATATATCGCTGAGCATTTCAGCAAACGCGTCAACGCCACCATGTATCTGCTGGGTTATCAGGCAATGATTTATGTTGGCTCAATCGTGGTCGCCCCGCCTGCCGGTTACTTCTATGACCGCATTGGTTTCGAACACACGTATCTGGTGATGGGCGGCATTGCACTGTGCTTCACGCTGATTTCTGCTTTCACGTTATCTGCCTGTCACAGCCTGCGTTCCGGCACGCCAGCCCCCGCAGAACCTGCCGAAAACAACGGCGAACTCGCGCCGCTGAAATGACCGACTGAAATCCATCCAATGACTCTAAGACACTTATTGCTCTGCAAAAGGGAGACGTTATGACGCTCAACATCACGAAAGAAAAGTTACTGCCCGTTGAACTTAACCAGCTGGACAGAATTGCTTTCGCGCAAAAATTACAACGGGCACGCCAGGTGGTGCTCAGTAAAATTTCCCGCAATCTGGATAAATTTGGCGATAAGTTTCCGGCAGAAACCTGCGAAAACGGCCACTACAAACTGACGGAGAATGTGGAGTGGACCACCAGTTTCTGGACCGGACAACTGTGGCTGGCGTATGAGATGACCGGCGACGACCGTTACCGGCTGGCGGCAGAAAAACAGGTGACGTCATTTGGTAACCGCATCGCTAACCGCATTGATACCGCCACGCACGATCTCGGTTTTCTCTACAGTTTGTCCTGCGTCAGCGCCTTTAAACTGACCGGCAATCGTCAGGCACGCGGATTTGCCCTGCTGGCGGCCGAAGCTCTGATGGAACGCTTCAATAGCAAAGCAAAAATCATTCAGGCATGGGGGGATTTAAAGGATCCGGAACAGGCCGGGCGCATGATTATTGACTGCAATATGAACCTGCCATTGCTCTACTGGGCAAGTGAACAAACCGGCGAACCTCGCTTTGCAGACGCGGCGAGCGCCCATGCGGAGCAGGCTGCGAAATATATTGTGCGCCCGGACGCGTCGACGTATCACACGTATTACATGGATACCGTGACCGGTGAACCGCGTTTCGGCAACACGCATCAGGGTTATGCGGATGATTCCTGCTGGTCTCGCGGTCAGGCCTGGGGCATTTACGGATTCCTTCTCAGCTACCGTTATACCGGTGATGAAGAACAGGTCGAGCTGTCACGCTGCCTGGCACATTATTTCCTTAACCGTCTGCCGGAAGATGATGTGTGTCACTGGGATTTGGCGCTGCTGGGCACCGATGCCGTCCGCGACAGTTCAGCCGCTGCCATTGCGGTGTGCGGCCTGCTGAGTCTGGCAACGACCCTGCCCGCCACGGACGACAAGCGCGCCTGTTATGAGGAAATGGCGCTTCGCATCATGGATTCACTGACTGAGAATTATCTGACCGGTGAGCAGGAAGATTGTGATGGTCTGCTTAAGCATTCTGTGTATCACATGGCGAGCGGTAAAGGCGTGGATGAGTGTTGCAGCTGGGGCGATTATTTTTATGTTGAAGCCCTGACGCGCCTGACCCAGTGCTGGCAATCCTACTGGTAATCACAGTGACGCAGCGCTGACACGCTGCGTCCGCTTTTGTTGCCATTTTTCATTCGTGAATTGTTTTTAAGCATAAGCAGCATCATCATCTCCCTGCGAAGTGTTGCAGAGTGTTACTGTAACACACCTGTTATTAAGCCTTTCTTCTATGTCCTTACATCCATTAAGAATAATCCGAATTAGTTTCCTTTTTTTGTTCAGTTACAAAGTTAATCCTGACATAAACCAAATTAATCAAAAACCTCCCTGTCCGTGAACAACAAAAAATAACACTTCCAACCGGTCAACTTTCATGCAAAAAGTAGAGTCAGCGCGCATTCTTTGCGCTTTGTGCTGACACCAAAGAATCCAATCATTATGCAGAACAAGGACGTCCTACGAGGACTTACTATGCAAACGATAATCTTGGATCCATGCCGGTATACCCGTCTGGGCTTGCAACAATTACTCACCAGCGAACAGGAAATCAGTTACGCCAGCAGTTTTGACCAGCTTCAGGCCGGATGCGTCAGACTCAAACCCTCTGTGGTGTTTATTAATGAGGATTGCATGTTGTCTCAGTCGCATAACAAAGAGCGGCTGGGTGAACTGATTACTGACTGCCCTGAAACGTTATTTTTTATCTTCATGTCGCGTACGCGTATTCATTTTGAAGAATATATTTTTGTTCGAAAGAACGTGATTATCACCTCGAAATCAATTAAGGCAGCAACGCTCCGTCAGTTACTGAATCATCCCTCACTGCCGCAGGCACAGGATCCGGCCAGTTGTGCGGCGCTGGATATCAGACCGGTGATGCTCAGCCGTTCAGAATCCGCCACGTTAAGAATGTGGATGTCAGGTAACGGAACGATTGAAATATCCGATAAGTTGCAAATCAAAACAAAAACGGTGTCTTCATATAAAGGAAATATTAAGCGGAAAATAAAGTCACCGAATAAACATATTATTTATCACGTTGTTCGTTTGTGTGACCAACTCACCAACGGAATATACGTTAATTAGCCTCTCTCCGGTCCCCGCTACAGGCTGTGTCTTGACGTAGCCTGTAGCGAACGCGATAAATCTGCAAAAATGCGATCTGCGCCACAAATATAAACTGAATACCTCCGCTCAAATGCCGATGAATCTTATTGGCGCTTTCTTTTCGTCACGGCAGGACTTGCCCGCTGGCAATGTCTACATCGCTGTTACTTACCGTCCGGAACCGACGGTATGCAGGATCAACAGAGCGGAATAAAATAATATGGATACTCCTACCCTTTCAGATTCCAGAACGTCTTTCATCAGCAATATTCGACTGATTACCCTGATTAGCCTGATCCTCACCGGGATCCTGTTTCTTTTCGCCATTTCCATCGGTACGTCCAGCTTCTTTCTTAAGCAAAGCAATGCCGCACTCGCGAATGCCACGCAGGAACTGCAAATTCGTCTGGCGCTTTCTAACAGTTCTAACCATCTGCGCACGGCGCGTTTGTTGCTGATCCAGGCCGCTGCTGCTGCCCGTGTCGGCGATCAGGATGTGTTTAATCAGAACCTGACTGACGCCGCCAGCCGGATTAAACAATCGCAGTCTTCTTTTGAGAGCTATATCAATCGCCCGAATAAAACAGAAAAGGATCTGGCGCTCGATGAGCCGCTGAAAAAAGCTTACAACGATTATCTGACCAAAGGCATGGCACCGATGCTGGAATCAGCCAAACAGGCGCATTTTGAAGAAGTCATTTCTCAGGAAGCAGAAACCGTGCGCAACCTCGATCTGGCCAACAACATACCGTTACTGGCTGCCATCGCCTATCGCACCGAAACCGCCAACGCCATTAATGACAAAGCCCAGCGTAACGCCGTTCTCGGTTATACGCTGATGGCGGGCGGCTTCCTGCTGGCGCTGGTACTGACCTTCATCACCTATCTGGTGATGCGCAAAGTGATCATTAATCCGCTTAACCGTCTGGTGACGCGTATTCAGAAAATTTCCGAAGGCGACCTGACTCAACCAGGTCAGAGCAATGGTCGCAATGAAATCGGTGTGCTGAGCAGCAATGTTGAGCAGATGCAGCACTCTCTGGCGTCCACGGTGCTGACCGTGCGTGAAGGTGCCGTGTCGATTTATCAGGGTTCAACGGAAATCGCTTCCGGTAACACCGATCTTTCCTCCCGCACCGAGCAACAGGCCGCTGCGCTGGAAGA
Source organism: Rahnella sp. ATs2 (assembly GCF_051851855.1). NCBI lineage: Bacteria > Pseudomonadati > Pseudomonadota > Gammaproteobacteria > Enterobacterales > Yersiniaceae > Rahnella > Rahnella sp. ATs2. The sequence goes on from NZ_JBLYPL010000036.1 coordinate 11,316, forward strand.
AACCGCCGCCAGCATGGAACAACTGACCGCGACCGTGAAACAGAACTCGGAAAATGCCCATCACGCCAGCAAACTGGCCGCTGATGCTTCGCGCAAAGCGCAAAAAGGCGGCAGCATTGTGGAAGATGTGGTGACGACGATGGATAAAATTTCGCGCAGCTCATCCAAAATTGCTGAAATCACCAACGTGATTAACAGTATTGCCTTCCAGACCAATATTCTGGCGCTGAATGCCGCGGTGGAAGCCGCGCGGGCGGGCGAACAGGGCCGCGGCTTTGCCGTTGTCGCCAGCGAAGTGCGCAATCTGGCGCAAAGAAGTGCGCAGGCCGCGAAAGAAATTGAAACGCTGATTGAAGAATCCGTCGATTACGTGGGCGAAGGCTGCATTCTGGTCGGCGACGCAGGCGATACAATGTCTGAAATCGTCACCGCCGTCGGTCACGTTACGGACATCATGGGTGAAATCGCTTCCGCCTCTGACGAGCAAAGCCGCGGGATCAGTCAGGTCAGTCTGGCCGTGTCGGAAATGGACGGCGTCACTCAACAAAACGCCTCACTGGTGCAGGAAGCCTCTGCGGCGGCGGCATCGCTGGAAGAACAGGCTGCGCGTCTGACTCAGGCCGTCGCGGTATTTCGTCTTGAGGGCACCACTCAACGTGCTCCGGCAAAGCGCCAGCCAACGGTTCGCACCCTTTCCGCCCCGGACTCGCGTTCATCCAAACAGGCCAGCGAACAGCCTAACTGGGAAACGTTCTGATCCCGCAACATTGCTTTAAAAGACAGCCTTAGAAACAAAAACACCGGCGGCATTTGCCCCGGTGTTTTTTTATGCCGACAGCCTGTTTGCAGGCGAAGACTATTCGGTGCCTTCGCGCGGTTCGACGAATGTACCGTCTTTGCTGTCACCTTCATTGAAGAACCAGATGCCTGCCGGATAATCTTCCAGCGACACCAGATACATGATGCCTTCGTAAAACTCTTCAACGGCTAATACTTTACCCGGACGGCGTGGTCCACCGTCGGTTTTCACTGTCACAAGATCATTAACTTTCATCAGGTTATCCCATGGTTTTCAATTATGTTTATTGTAGTACAGACCGCCACACAAAAGCAGGTGGCGAGGGGAAAGTTAGCCTGAAAAGCAGAAAATAACCCTGCGGCACTTATTTGCATTTCCTTAACATATTTCGGCCAGAATCCTGACTTTGATATCCACTATACTGACAGCGTGCTCACCCCCGAGGGAGTACAACAATGAATGTCATAAGAAATATTTTTGCCCGCCACTATGCGGGCTTTTTTTTGTTCTTTTGCCAGCACCTTCCGGCAAAGCAGTTATTGCAGAGCAAACTCCGCCTTCTGCATCTGCAAATGACATCCTGACACAGGATCCATAAGCCAGATCGACAAACTACAGACGTAAAAAAACCCGCGCATGCGGGTTTTTGTTATCTTTACGTTTATCGCTGAAACAGCGGTAAAGCAAGATTAGATAGCGGTAACGTTAGCCGCAGACGGACCTTTAGCACCGTTCTCGATAGTGAACTGTACGTTCTGGCCTTCAGCCAGGGTCTTGAAACCTTGATCCTGGATAGCGGAGAAGTGTACGAACACATCTTTGCTGCCGTCAGCAGGAGTGATGAAGCCAAAGCCTTTAGACTCGTTAAACCACTTAACCTGACCTTTCATCATTGACATAGGAATTACCTTTTAAAAATAAATTTCGCCACCATGGGCATGTTATAGCCGGATTTCAGTCGTTACTTATGGAGGCACTAAGAAGGAAATTCGTCAGAGCAGGGTTATCATGGATAACGCTTTAAATTGGAACAACTTTACTCAGGATGTCGTGCATAAATAGGTCTGTACCACAGGCCGGTATGTATTTACTCATGACTGCCCTTTAATAGCAACTCTTTTTAATGCAATGGTGAGGTAAACCCCAAAAATAGTCGAAATACGTACCAGATAGTACAATCATTGAGCAGTTATCAGGCTATTTTTCAACAGGTTGGGAAGTATCGGCTTCAAGAACCGCTCCGCAATGCGCACAAAATTTTGCATCAATTTCATGTCTTGAATGCAGACAAATCTGACAAGAACGCGCCGCACGTCCTTTTTCCAACTCTTGTGACATATAAGCGGTCAAAATCCCGGTAGGAACGGCAATGATGGAATACCCGAGCAGAATAAGCACCGATGCCAGCATTCGCCCCAGCGCGGTATGTGGCGTGATATCACCGTAACCGACCGTGGTGAGCGTGACCACCGCCCAGTAAACTGAGGTTCCCAGTGAACTAAAACCGTCATTCCCCCCTTCTACCGCAAACATCAGTCCGCCAAATAAACACAAGATGATCGCCACAAACCCGAAGAAGATGCCCAGTTTACGTCGCGCGCGCATCAGGCTGCGCCACAAGAGCCCGGCATCACTCATATAGCGCAGCAATTTGAGCACCCGAAGTACCCGCAGGACTCTCAGCAGACGTACCAGCACCATCAGATTCGTTGACAACGTGAGCGACGGTATCAACCAGATGATATACATCGGCAACACAGTACAAAGGTCGACAATCCCAAAAAAGCTCAACGGGTAGCGAGTTTTTCGTGGTGAGGAAATCAACCGCAGCAAGTATTCCACCGTAAACACGGCGGTGAACACCACTTCCATCAGGCCAAGCTGTAGCAATATCTTCGGCGAATTGGGGAAGAGATCACTTGCGCTCGACTCAATGAACAAAGAAATGACACTCAGCAGCGAGATAACAATCCAGAAGGTTTCCATCCGGCGACCGCTGCGTGTGCGGTGATCAAATAAAAGGGCATAACATCTGCGTCGTGCTGACGCGAAATAGCGGTAATCCTGAGACATAAACGACACCAGCAAAAGGAGTTAAGGCAAGAATAGACGCTTTTAGACGCCGCGCCTATGGGTGAGAAAGTCCAAAAAAAAGCCGGTCACATATTGTCTTTACAAGACACGGTGACCGGCGTTTTACAGCACGAATGTTGCGTGCTGGATTAATCCATGAGCTCTGAAACTGCATTACGGACATAAGCCGTAATTTGCGCGACGTCTTCCGCGTCAGCACTGCCACCGCCGATTGACCGCACGGTATTCTCCAGATGGCCGATATCCTGTTCGACTTTCTTCGCAATCTGCACTTTAACAATCGTGTCGACAGAAGAAATAAAAGCCCGCATCACGGCTTTCAGGGCGAAAATCTCACCGAAAGAATCGTACGCAGGTTTGTCCGCAGCGGTTGGTTGCGCTGCACGTGGCGGCAGGTCTTTCAGCCTGTCCACATGTTCAATCATCAGATCCATGTCTCTGATGAGTTCATCAAAACTCTTAGCCACTGGTTTTCCTTCGCCCGGCGAAAGGCAGCAGGATACCACCGCGCTTTCAAGCCGAGAAGTCACAGAAACGTGTAAAGAGTAAATTTCGCCACAATGCGCCTGCCCTGCTGATTTAACTCAATATTCAGGACAGACGCATTAGGTCGCTATTTAGCCAATATTGCTAGTCAACGCGTAATAAAGGCTATTCAGCGTGCAATACACGCTATCCAATGCGCAATACACGCGTTTCAATGCGCAATAAAAGTTAACCGGCGTTTTTCAGTGAAGCCATATCAACAACAAAGCGGTATTTCACGTCGCTTTTCAGCATACGTTCGTAAGCGCCGTTGATATCCTGCATGTCGATCATTTCCACATCACAGGAAATGTCATGCTCAGCACAGAAATCCAGCATTTCCTGGGTTTCCGCGATACCGCCGATCAGGGAGCCGGCAACGGTTTTGCGGCCCATGACCAGTTTACCGCTGTGCAGCGCAGGTTCGATTGGCTCGATCAGGCCAACCAGAATATGCGTACCATCACGCTTGAGGGTTTCCAGGTACGGATTCAGGTCGTGCGGGTTAGGTACCGTGTCCAGAATAAAGTCGAAGTGACTTTTCACTGCGGCCATTTGTTCTGCGTCGGTAGACAACACTACGTGGTCAGCGCCCAGACGGTAAGCTTCCTGCTCTTTGCCTTTAGAACGGGTGAATAACGTCACATCCGCACCCAGCGCTTTAGCGAATTTCAGGCCCATGTGACCTAAACCCCCTAAACCAACAACCGCGACTTTATGGCCTTTACCCACTTTCCAGTGCTTAAGCGGAGAGTAAGTGGTGATACCGGCACACAGCAGCGGTGCGGCAGATTTGATATCCAGCTTTTCAGAAACGCGCAGTACGAATTTTTCTGAAACTACGATTTGTTCAGAATAACCGCCATAAGTCATCATGTTATCATGACGATCATGGCTGTTATAGGTCATGGTAGCGCCTTCTTCACAGTACTGTTCCAGGCTTTCTGCGCAGGACTCACAGTGCTGACAAGAATCGACCATACAACCCACACCGACGGTATCGCCGACGTTGAAGCCTTTTACTTTCGCGCCAACGTGTTTAACGCGACCGATAATTTCATGGCCCGGAACCATCGGATAAATGCTCTGATGCCATTCGTTACGAGCCTGGTGGATGTCTGAGTGACACACGCCACAGTAAAGAATGTCGATCACAACGTCGGTATCACGCGGGTCACGGCGAACAAAGTTATGAGGCGCGAGAGGCGCATCCGCTGAATGTGCAGCGAAACCACGAACGTTAAGCGTCATTTTTTTCTCCTGGTAGGCAAACGGAATACTTCATGCCCGCACGAACTGCAGGCACCAGGAAATTATGCGGGTTTTAGATGACAAACAGATATAACGATTCTCGCTATTGCTTGCCTGAATCTGTTTTTTTCAGGATTTTTTGAAAGGATTGTACAGTGACTAAACAGTGGCGCCCTGCAGGCAAAGCGCCATGTTTTCAGAAAGGATTAAATCAGACCCGCTTCTTTCAGTTCGCTTTTCATGTACGCGTAGTAGATAGGTGCGGCCACGACGCCGGGGATACCAAACGCAGCTTCAAAGACCAGCATAGCCAGCAGAACTTCCCATGACTTCGCCTTAATACGGCTGCCAACAATACGCGCATTCAGGAAGTATTCCACCTTGTGAATGATGATCAGATACGCCAGAACCAGCGCGCCGACCCACAATGAAAGGGAAAGACCGACGATGAAAATCAGCGTGTTAGAAATAAGATTACCGATCACCGGTAGCAATCCGCACACGAACGTCACCACCACCAGCGTTTTCGCCAGCGGCAGATGAATGCCGAACAGCGGTAAAATCCCGAACAGAAAAATACCGGACAAAACGGTGTTGATCAGAGAAATCTGGAACTGAGCAAACACAATATTGCGGAAGGCTTCGCCCAGCAAACGCATCCGCTGCAACAGTTCCTTTTTCAGCGGCGCGTGATGTTCGCCGTGATTCGGTTGCTGAAGCGAAATAATCGCGCCGAGGATCATGCCGATAATCATCGTCAGAAACACATGTGCCGCGTTCTTGCCGAAAGCCTGAATCATCACAATATGCTCGCGTAACCATTGCAGGAAACTGCGCTGTAACTCTTCAATATTGGCGGGCAGATAATGCAGCAATACCGGCGACAGACGGCTCTGTGCGTCGGAAAGCAAACGCGACACCATGGCGTTAAAGGCCACCGGATTTTTCATATCTTCCATCAGAAAATCGGCAATACCGGCAATCGCCACCGTCAGGAAACTGACGACCAGCGTACCGATAACCGCGACCACAACCCAGCGGGCACGTTCTCCGCTGATGATTTTCTGAAAGTACGGCGTCAGGGCGTTGATGAGTTCAAACACTAAAAAACCGGCAATAAAACATGCCAGTAAATGAAGAGGAAGAATCAGTAACAGCCCGCCCATCACAATCAACACACTGAGCCAGCGAATTTGATTCGATCTCATAATCTGCATTACCTGTTTCCTTAAAATCTCTGTGTAGCGGGCTGCGCCCTGCAATCATCCTTATCATAGCACTGAACAATACACCGCCCTTCTACGCAAGCGTAAACCCGCAAGAAAATTTTGACAGTCACGCTGGGTTCTCTATGATCGGAGCGTATTAATAGATAAAGAAAATCCTACATTCTGGTGAATAACAATGTCTGAACTCATCCGCGAAAAGCTCACACTCCCTGAAGGTCACGATAAATTGCTGCTGCACTCCTGCTGTGCGCCCTGTTCAGGTGAAGTGATGGAAGCCATTCAGGCGTCAGGTATCGATTATACAATCTATTTCTACAACCCGAATATTCACCCGCAGAAAGAATATATGCTGCGCAAAGAAGAAAATATGCGTTTCGCTGAGCAGCATGGCATTCCATTTATTGATGCAGATTACGACACCGATAATTGGTTTGAGCGCGCTAAAGGAATGGAAAATGCGCCTGAGCGCGGCGAGCGTTGCACCATGTGTTTTGATATGCGCTTTGAACGCACGGCGCTTTATGCCTGGGAAAATGGTTTCAGTGCCATTACCAGTTGTCTGGGTATTTCGCGCTGGAAAGATATGAAACAAATTACCGGCTGCGGCGAACGTGCGGCCGCGCCTTATCCGGGCATGGTGTACTGGGATTATAACTGGCGTAAAAAAGGCGGTTCAGCGCGAATGATTGAAATCAGCAAGCGCGAGCGTTTTTATCAGCAGGAATACTGCGGATGCGTTTACTCCTTACGTGACAGCAACTTACACCGTAAATCGCAGGGGCGCGGACTCATCAAACTCGGCGTGAAATATTACGGCGACGAGGACGACGAATAACCGCTTTTCTCTTTCCTGTCCTTCCTGCAAACCCGGCCTGAGCGCCGGGTTTATTATTCTGCTATTTCTCCCCTCACCTGTCAGATACACCAGATAAAAATCTGCCGTTAGTTATTTATATTGCAGGATTAATTCACTGCATTATTTAACCATTCCCCTGTGAGATTTTTCGCATTTTTTCCATCTTGCGTTCAGTCATCACGCTTGTTACTTTCCGCTTCACGCATTTTTTATGCGAATTAGATCTATGTAATTACACAGGGTTATTACCGGTGTATTCACCAGGCAGAGAACCATCAAAAATATAAAACAAACACAACAACATTGAGGGACACACCATGTGGGTTTTAATTGGTATTCCGATCGTCGTGCTGGGATTCGCACTGCGGTTTAATCCATTATTAGTGGTCACCGTCGCCGGTATTTCAACCGGGCTGGCGGGCGGTATGCACACCGTTGAGATTATCAGCGCTTTCGGCAAAGCCTTTACCGATAACCGTTATATGGGCCTGATCTGGCTGACGCTTCCTGTGATTGCCATTCTTGAGCGCAGCGGCCTCAAGGAACAGGCGCGGCATCTGATTTCGAAAGTCCACGCTGCCACCACCGGCCGTGTGCTGATGTTGTATTTCTTCCTGCGCCAGATGACCGCTGCGCTGGGGCTCAATTCTCTTGGCGGCCACGCGCAGATGGTTCGCCCGCTGATTGCACCGATGGCAGAAGCGGCGGCTACCACCAAATACGGTGATTTACCCAATGATGTGCGCCAGAAAATCCGTGCTCACGCCGCGGCGGCGGATAACGTTGCGGTATTTTTCGGTGAGGATATCTTCATCGCCGTGCAATCTATCCTGCTGATCAAAGGTTTTCTTGAGCAATACGGTATTAACGTTGAGCCCCTGCATCTTTCCGTCTGGGCAATCCCGACGGCCATCGCTGCGCTGATTATCCACTTTATTCGTTTGTGGCTGCTTGACCGCTCGCTGGCAAAACGTTTTGACGTTCATCACGGGAGCGCAGCGAAATGATCAGCTTACAAACCGTTTATATCCTTGCAGGACTGATGTTTTGTGCTTACGCCTTCTTTAACCTGCGCGATAAAAGCAACGCACGCCGTTACGTAAACGCGCTGTTTTGGGGCATTTACGGCATTACCTTCCTGTTTGGCGGCGAGTTACCGCATTTCGTCACCGGTTGCATGGCGATATTACTGGCCATTATTGCCGGTACCGGAAAACTCGGTAAAGGCAAAACCGATAACGATCAGCCGGAAATGGTAGAAAAACGTGAGGCGGGTGCGAAGCGTTTTGGCAACAAACTGTTTATTCCCGCCCTGCTGATCCCGATTGTGACCCTGATTGGCACCCTGACGCTGAAATATACGCCGCTGGTGGAAGCCAAAAACGTCACGCTGATTTCACTGGTGATCGGCACGCTGGTGGCGTTTATTGCTGCGCTGATCATGCTGCGCGATTCGCCGGTTAAGGCGATTAAAGCCGGCGGTCAGACGATGGATACCGTGGGCTGGGCGGCTATTTTGCCGCAAATGCTGGCCGCACTCGGCGCGTTGTTTGCACTGGCGGGCGTCGGCGGCGTGGTGTCTGAACTGGTGAAAAACATTATTCCGCTGGGATCTCCGCTGGCGATTGTTGTCGCTTATACCTTCGGCATGGCGCTGTTTACCATGATTATGGGTAACGGGTTCGCCGCATTCCCGGTGATGACAGCGGGTATCGGCTTGCCGCTCATCGTTAATCAACTGGGCGGAAACCCCGCGATTATGGGCGCTATCGGGATGTTGTCCGGTTTTTGCGGAACACTGATGACGCCAATGGCTGCGAATTTCAACATCGTTCCGGCGGCTTTACTTGAATTGCAGGATAAAAATGGCGTGATCAAAGCACAGTGGAAAACCGGCGTATTGCTGTTGCTGGTCAACACCGCCTTTATGTATCTCTTTGTGTTCCGTTTCTGATAAGGGAAAAGATGACAACGCAACCGACAACGACCCTGACGCCAGAAATGGCGTCCCGTTTTGCCTCGCTGGCGCTCAACCATTTAACACGCGAGTATCCCAATAAACTGATGCACGCCATGGGCAGCGCGGCGGATGCGCAGACTCCGCGTCAGCTGCATCCGATATTTTACGGCAGCTACGACTGGCATTCCTGCGTTCATGGTTACTGGCTGTTATTGCGCTTACTGAATCGCTTTCCTGAGCTGCCGGAAGCCGGAAAAATCATCAGCGTGGTGAACGAGCATTTCACCGCCGAAAACGTCGCGGGTGAGATGGCGTATCTGCAACAGCCGCAACATAACGGGTTTGAGCGTCCTTACGGCTGGGCGTGGTTTCTGGCGCTCACTCAGCAGTTGCATGAAATGGCATTGCCGCAGGCCGCAGGATGGGCCAAAACGCTGGCGCCGATGAGTCGCTTCTTTGAGAAAAGCTTCACTGACTTTCTGCCAAAAGCCACGTATCCGCTGCGCGTCGGCAGTCACTTTAATACCGCCTTTGCTCTGGCATTGACGCTCGATTATGCGCGCAGCGTTAAACATTCTGTGCTGGCATCAACCATCGAAGAAACGGCACTACGCTGGCATCTTGAAGATGTGCATTGTCAGGCGTGGGAACCAGGTGGTGATGAATTTCTTTCGCCTTCACTGATGGAAGCCGAACTGATGCGCCGCGTGTTACCTCGCGACGCCTTTGTCACCTGGTTCGGGCGTTTCCTGCCGGAACTGGCACACAGCCAGCCCGCGACGTTGTTCACGCCGGCGACCGTGACTGACCGCAATGATGGCAAAATCGGCCATCTCGACGGACTCAATCTCAGCCGGGCCTGGTGTCAGCGTTCGCTGGCGTCGGCGTTACCTGCGGGTGATCCGCGTGCGGCGCTCCTGCGCCAGACCGCCGAAGCGCATTTGCATAGCGCACTGGATCACCTCGACAGCACCTATATGGGCGAACACTGGCTGGCGACTTTCGCGCTGTTAGCCCTGGAAGCCTGACTGACCTTTCCTCCGTTCAGCGCACAACCCCGCGTGCTGAACGGAGGAAGAATTCATTGAAGTGGCACAGCAACGGATATTCAACACTCAGACGTCCGATCTCCAGTCTCACTTTTTCGACCGCCGCCTGCTGGTGATAAAGCAGGTCATACAGATAATGGATCACCTCGCGCACAGCGGGTTCCGCCTGCCTGAAGGCTCCGGCCTGTTCATTAATTCCTTGCGGCGATGCGCGGTTTCCACCCGCCTGAACATAAGGCGGCACATCCTGCACAACGCAGGAACCGGCCAGCAAACGGGCTCCCGTGCCAATAATGCAAAACTGATGCACCGCGCACATGGCTTCAATGCAAGTGTCATCTCCCAGCACAACGTGTCCGGCCAGTCCGCTGTTCTCGCCCATAAACGTGGCATTCCCTACCAGACAGTCATGGCCGATATGCACACCGCGCTCGAAAGTATTGTCATCACCGATACGGGTCAATCCCCCGCCCTGTGCGGTTCCCCGATGCAATGTCGCGTGGCGGCCGATCCTGTTGCGATTGCCAATTTCGAGCCAGGCAGGTTCTCCTGCATATTTCAGATCCTGACTGATTTCGCCAATCGAAGAGCCCATGCCGATCTGGTTATCTGACCCGATTTTCGTATTGCCGTTGATGACCGTATGCGAAGAAATAATGGTCCCTTCACCGATTTGCACACCGGCGGAAATAATACAAAAAGGCCCGATAACCACCCGCGGGCCGATAATGACATCCGATTCGATGATACTGCTGGCCGCGATGGTGGCCGAAGATGAAATCAACACAAACGTCCTTCTGACAGCCGGTAAGCCGCCAGTGGTGAATTAAACGTGTCAGGAGTAATCAGGGAAGGTCAAAATGAGCGGAAGAAACGCGCTCAGAAAGGCTTAAACGAAACGGTTTCTTATTGAACAGCGTCGCGCTATACCGCACAGGATAAGGGGTCTGGAGGAGAAAACTGGCTAACTATATTTTATTTATTTTCTGAACCTTTTCTAAAAACCCATCACGTTAAACATTTATGACACTCCCGTTAAGGCTTTCTTAAGCTTGAACTAATATGATTCCTGCCAATCATTTCTGCACGTTATGTTTGCCTCGCATTACGTTGGCTTTTTCACCCCTTTTGGGAGTTTGCATTGCGCTATTTATTGCCAAAAATCAGCTATTTCAAGCTGACCTTGCTCTTAACGCTGTACTTCACTTTTGTGGTCAACCTGCCGATTTTGCTGCACTTTTACCGCATTCTCCATGCGTTGCCGGCTTATAACCTGGCTTTTGCCCTGAGCATTCCTGTCGCCCTGTTTGCTGCACTGAACTTTGTGTTCACCCCTTTTAGCTTGCGGCCGTTGCTTAAGCCCTTCTTCATCATTGTGCTGCCGCTCAGCGCCCTCGCCAGTTTTGCCATGATGACCTTTCAGGTCGTTTTCGACCGAAGCATGATTGAAAACATTATCGAGACACAATCGGCTGAGGCGACGTCGTATCTCAATCTGAAGGTGGTGCTGTGGTTTGTGTTTACCGGCATCCTGCCCGCTGTTCTGTTATTCGTAACGCCGGTAAGCTATGAAAAGACCCGCCTGCGCCGTCTCGGTGTGCGTCTGATGTCGATGGTGATTTCACTGCTGGTAGTAGCGTCGATCGCCGGTGTTTTCTATAAAGATTATGCGTCTGTGGGGCGTAACAACCGCACGCTCAATCTGGAAATCGTCCCGACTAACTATCTGTACAGCGCTTTCCAGTACATGAATCACCGTTATTTCACGCCGAAAATACCGTTCCAGACGATTGGCAACGATGCAAAACTGGTACAACAGCCTGGCCAGAAACCGAATCTGGTCTTCCTGGTCGTGGGTGAAACCGCGCGGGCGAAAAATCAGTCGTGGAATGGTTATGGCAAACCGACTAACCAGTACACGCAGGCCATTGCGGATGTAGTGAATTTCAGCAAAATGACGTCATGCGGCACGGCGACGGCGATTTCCGTGCCGTGTATGTTCTCGAATATGAAACGCACCAGCTACGACGCTAACCGCGCCCGAAACAGCGAAGGCTTGCTGGATATCCTGCATAAAGCTGGCGTTTCCGTTTTCTGGAAAGATAACGACGAAGGCTGTAAAGGTGTCTGTGACCGCGTGCCAAACGTCATTATCCCGACTAAAAATGACGGCAAATATTGCGACGGCGACACCTGCTACGACATGGCGCTGATGCAAAATATCGATGAGGATATTAAAAACGACGGAAAAAATACCCTGATTGCCCTGCACCTGATTGGCAGTCACGGGCCGACGTATTCCAGACGTTATCCGCCGGAATTCCGTAAGTTCACGCCTGACTGTCCGCGCAGCGACATTGAAAACTGCACACAGGAACAGCTTGTGAATACCTACGATAACACCCTGCTCTACACCGATTATCTGGTGTCACAGGTCATTGAAAAAGCGAAGCAGTATCAGGACAAATACAATGTGGCGGTGATTTACCTTTCTGATCACGGTGAATCGCTGGGCGAAAACGGTCTGTATCTGCACGGCACGCCATACAGCGTGGCACCTGCGCAGCAGACACATGTTCCGATGCTGTTCTGGCTTTCCGATAATTATGCGAAAGCGCAGGGAATCGACATGCAATGCCTGAAAGACAATGCGGCGGACAAAGATGTCTCACAGGACAATCTGTTCCACACCGTGCTCAGCGCGATGAATGTACAGACGTCGGAGCGTGACCCACAGCTCGATATTCTTGCCGCCTGTAAAGCGTCTCGCTGACCGGGACAGCGTTATGAAACGATGTGCTGCCGGATTTCACGGCAGCAAACTGCACTCCTGCAGAATACTTTTCGCCAGCGCACTGACCGTCTGATCATAGCGCTGCGTTTCATCATCCAGCACCATATACAGCGACGTTTGCCTGACGGTTCTGGCTGACAGCATCAGGCGGCTGAGCAATCCGTTTTTCAGCGCGTTATCCACACTTTCCAGCGGCAGCCAGCCGTAACCGACACCCACTGTAATTGCTTCCAGCGCCGCACCGACCGTGGTGAATGTCCAGTGTGCCACCGTGCCTGCCGGATGTTTATCTTCAGGCGGCGCGTGACGGTCAGCGACGCTGATCAGCGGGAAACGCGCCAGATCCTGAGCGGTCAGCGGAGCGGGCAAAGACAACAGCGGATGATCGCTTTTCGCCACCGGAACAAAGTCCACATCCAGCAGAAAACGGCCATGGATTGCGTTTTCAGGTGCCAGCGTGGTGATGTACAAATCGGCCGATTGTTCACTGAGTTGTGCAAGGCTTTCCCCGCGTAAAATCTCAGTCAGATGCACCCGTGTATCCGGGAATTGCGACTGAAAGTGTTTAAGTGCGCGGAACAGTCTGTTTTTGGGAAACACGCTGTCGACCACCAGACTCAGCTCAGTGCGAACACCGTCTTTCAGCCCGGCAGCCCGATGTTCAAGCTGTAAAAATGCCGATATCAGCGGTGTTGCCTGCGCCAGTAAAGCGCGCCCCTGTTCGGTCAGCGTCGCCTTTCTGCCGTTAATTTCCAGCAAGGGTAAACCGATGCGTTCCTGTAACCCGCTCAGGGCATAACTGACCGAAGACTGACTGCGGTTGAGCACCGTTGCCGCCTGCGCGTAACTGCCCTGTTCAATCACCGTTTGTAACACCACCCATTGCTCCAGAGTGGTTCTTGGCAACGCCATATCGTGATCCCTTCAGAATAAAAACACATCTATATTTTAGATGATTTTCATCTGAAATCAGCGTTTTTCTATCAGTTTTTTAAGATGTAATATTCTTCTCAACGAAACGAAATGTTTCATTCCAATACTGAGTTAAGGAGAAATATCATGAGCACATTTGATAAACATGACCTGAGCGGTTTCGTTGGCAAACATGTGGTTTACACCTACGACAACGGCTGGAATTATGAAATCTACGTCAAAAACGCGCACACCCTGGATTACCGTATTCACAGCGGGCTGGTCGGCAACCGTTGGGTGAAAGATCAGAAAGCGTATATCGTGCGGGTAGCATCTGATGTGTACAAAATTTCCTGGACTGAACCGACCGGCACTGACGTCAGCCTGATTGTGAATCTGGGCGATAACGTGTTCCACGGCACCATTTTCTTCCCACGATGGGTGATGAATAATCCGGAAAAAACCGTCTGCTTCCAGAACGACCACATTCCGCTGATGAATTCTTACCGTGATGCGGGACCGGCGTATCCGACTGAAGTTATTGATGAATTCGCGACCATCACCTTCGTGCGTGATTGCGGTGCGGATAATGACACTGTGATCGACTGCGCAGCAAGCGAACTGCCAGCCAATTTCCCAGATAATCTGCGTTAATCCCGCCGTTCTGCAATACCAATAAAAAACCGCAGCCCGTTCATTCAGGCTGCGGTTTTTTATTATTGAAACGGAAAACAGAGGAAATCAGCGTGACAGCGTTTTCAGCAATGCCGCGTTAAATTTTTCCGGTTCTTCCATCTGCGGCGCATGGCCGAGGCCTTTAAATTCGATCAGTTTCGCATGAGGGATCAGTTTCGTGACCTGTTTACCCAGCACGTTGTAGTGACCGATTTTGGCTTTTACCGCAGGCGGCGCGATGTCGCTGCCAATCGCTGTGGTATCGGCAGTGCCGATCATCAGCGTGGTCGGCACGCGCAGATTTTTGAACTCGTAAAAGACCGGCTGCGTGAAAATCATGTCGTAAATCAACGCAGAGTTCCAGGCCACCAGTTTATGCCCCGGCCCGTTGTTCAGCCCTGCCAGCATATCGACCCAGCGGTCGTATTCCGGTTTCCACTTATTCACGTAATAGGTTTTGAGTTCATACTGTTTAATGCTGTCCGCCGAGGTTTTCAGCTCACGGTCGTACCACTGATCCACGGTACGATAAGGCACGCCCTTGGCTTTCCAGTCTTCCAGACCAATCGGATTCACCAGCACCAGTTTCGATACTTCGGGTGCAAACATCAGGCTGTATCGCGTCGCCAGCATACCGCCGGTAGAATGCCCGACAATCACGGCCTTGGTTATTTTCAGGCTTTTCAGCAACTCATGGGTATTGGTCGCCAGTTGCTGAAAACTGTACTGGTAATGGGAAGGTTTGGTCGATGAACAGAACCCGACCTGATCGGGCGCGATCACCCGATAACCTTTACTCACCAGCGCCGAAATGGTGTCGCCCCAGGTCGCGGCACAAAAATTCTTACCGTGCATCAGCACGACAGTCTGACCATTTTTATGCCCGGTGGCCGGTACGTCCAGATAGCCCATTTGAAGCGGAGCACCCTGGGAATTAAAAGAGAATTGTTTCAGCGGAAAAGGATAGTCAAAACCCTGTAGTTGCGGCCCGTAGCTCGGCGCATCAGCAGCAAATGCTGAGCCGGAAAAGACTGCACCTGAAAAGGAAAAAGACAACACAGCGGCAGAAAGAAGCACTTTAAAACGGGGAAGCATCGGATAGTCCTGGTGTCGGTGACTGACAGACGGCATAAAGTCTTATGCTACAAACTTTATGCCGTCAGTAAAACCCGATAACACTCAAACCGCACAAACTGACGCAGACTTGAGATCCAGCTCAAACGGTAAATCAGACCGCCCGGTTCACTGGAATAACGGCACCGCAGTGCTTCAGCCGGGGATAACACGCTGACCCTATTTGATAGACACAAAAAATAGTTAAACAATTAATCATTCATGATTTGCATCAAAAGACAGGCTTATCAATGGCGTGAAATTAACCTTCTTATCCAGCTGTAACAATGGTTAACACCATTATGGGTTATATTAACAGAACAAAACTTCTTGCTCCGTCTCTCACTGGTGGATATCTCTTGGGCTCAAACTGGTTAAACCGACCCTCTATGCGGATTTGCCTCGCGCTGCTTGCGTTCACGTTGGTCGCGGCAGTCGGGATACTGGCTATCTCGTGGCAAACCTCGCAGGGATTACGGCGCGATGTGAGCGCCAGCCTGCAACAATCAGTGAGACTGGTGGACATGACACTGGATAATGCCGCGATCGCCGCTGGCGCGGTGGAAAATCTGATTGGTGCACCTTGTGATCAGCCCACCATTCAGGCGCTGCGCTGGCAGGTCGCCAAAGTTCCCAACGTGCGCACCGTCAATTTATATCGCCAGCATAAGGTTTATTGCGCCTCTTTATTCGGTGAACGTGACGATACGATTTCCACTCAAAATTACGTCGATGGAAAACTGATGCTGATGAGCGGCAATATAGTGACGCCTGATCACCCGCTGATTGCCTATCGTCATGATGTTAACGGCAGTGGCGTACTGGTCGGGGTCGATGGTTATTTCCTGCATAATATTCTGCAATTGCTCAGTACCCACGCGTATCTGATCCTGCAAGTCGGCGACAAGTGGATGGACAGCCAGGGCAAAATTCATACTTCTGAAATCTGGCCTGATGGCGAAAAGATGTCGCTGAAATCCTCGTTTTATCCTTATGAAATGCAACTGGTGATCCGCCCGAGCGATCACTGGCGTTATATTTTTGACTACGCCACTGTCAGCCTGATCCTGTTCCCGCTGATCAGCATCTTCATTGCTTTTATGACCTATGCGCTGCTTGGCCGGTTGGGTGGCCCGGTTGCTGCACTGAAAAACGCGCTGGGGAAAAAACAATTTATCCCTTACTTGCAGCCGGTCGTGGATGGAACAAACCATGAAATCACCGGCGCTGAAGTTTTGATGCGCTGGCAGCATCCGCAGATGGGGCTGATCCCGCCATATCAGTTCATCCCTCTGGCAGAAGAAAGCGGGCTGATTGTGCCGATGACCCGCCAGATGATGGCGCAGGTGCGCGATCAGTTCGGCCCGCTGGCCGCTCAGTTGCCGAAAAATTTCCATTTCGGGTTCAATATCTGCGCCAGCCACTTTAAAGACCTGACGCTGGTCGAAGACTGCAAAGCTTTTATTGACGCCTTCCGGGAGAACCCGATCAATCTGGTTCTGGAACTGACGGAGCGCGAGCTCATAGAGCCTTCAGAAACCACCCACAGCCTGTTCAGTGCCTTGCGCCGGATGGGCGTGCTGATCGCCATGGATGACTTTGGTACCGGCCATTCCAGCCTGGCCTACCTGCAAAAATTCCACATCGACATTTTGAAAATCGACCAGAGTTTCATAGGCCGGATCGGCACCGATGCGCTGGCCGGGCATATTGTCGATAACGTTATTGATCTGGCCAAACGCCTGCAAATGGTCATCGTGGCGGAAGGTATAGAAACGCAAAAACAGGTGGATTATCTCGCCCCCTATCGCCTCGAATACCTGCAAGGCTACTTTTTTGGAAAGCCTGTTGATCCGTCTGAATTTATCGATAAGTGGCTCAGGCATTAACACTTCCCCGCGCCCGCCGTGCGTTTCGATGCGGCGGGCACGTTGCGCGCTCTGTGACTAGAATAATAACGTGAGCTACGTCTGATTAGACGTGTGCACATTTTGCTTAAAATCTCATGATGTGTAACATCCATTCAGAATTGTCCCGATACGCTGCTAACCTGTTGAAGTTACTTGTATTGGTGTAGTCTGAGGCAAACCCTGCTGATAAATCGAATGATCACTTTGCGAGCAAGATGATGATTAAGTGGCCGTGGAAAGCGAATGAACTGAAAATTGAGAAATCAGACGCGTGGAATGACGCTCTGAATATCCCGCTGTTGTCCTCCCTGAACGAGCAAGAGCAACAACGTCTGATTCAGGTCGCCAGCCAGCTTTTGCATCAGAAACGACTGGTTCCTTTGCAGGGAATTGTGCTGACTGAACAGATGCAGGCACGCATTGCGTTACTTTTTGCGCTGCCGGTGATGGAACTCGGTGCGTCGTGGCTCGATGGTTTTCATGAAATTTTGCTCTACCCTTCCCCTTTTGTTGTCGATTCTCCGTGGCAGGATGAAAACGGACTGGTTCATGCCGGAACGCAAATTCACGCCGGTCAGAGCTGGGATCAGGGCCCGATCGTGCTGAACTGGCAGGATATTGAAGACTCGTTTGATAACTCCGGTTTTAACCTGATTATCCACGAAGCCGCGCATAAACTTGATATGCGAAACGGTGGCGAAGTGAGCGGCATCCCGCCAATTCCGTTACGCGAAGTGGTGGCCTGGGAGCATGATTTACAGGCGGCGATGCAGAATTTGCAGGATGAAATTGACACCGTTGGCGAAGAAGCGGCCAGCATGGATGCCTACGCAGCGACCGATCCGGCAGAGTGTTTTGCCGTACTTTCTGAATATTTCTTTAGTGCCCCAGAATTGCTTTCGGAGCGTTTTCCGCTGGTATACGGTCATTTCACCCGTTTTTATCAACAGGACCCGCTGGCAAGGCAACTTCGCGGACAGCGTTGTGATTGTTAAAAGGCAGAATTAAACGGTTTTCCTTGTCAAAAAAGTGAAGTTTTATGGCTATATTGATTAGTTGCTGAGCAGTCGCACTGCTTTTCAGGAAATTGCCGTTGACACTCCACCGCCCTCTGGATATTATGCGCCCCGTTCACACGATTCCTCTGTAGTTCAGTCGGTAGAACGGCGGACTGTTAATCCGTATGTCACTGGTTCGAGTCCAGTCAGAGGAGCCAAATTAGAAAAGCTCGCTTAAGGAAACTTAAGCGGGCTTTTTGCTTTTCATGCCCGGCGCCAGAACCCGTATGGCTTTGACGCAATCAGTTGAAGTAAATACTATTTCTGACTCCCGCAGCCTGTTCCTTTTATTTCACGTTTTTCGTTATAGTCATGCGCCAGGGAACGTAGTAATTGCGTTACGCTCCCTGCGGATAATTGAGCACTGTGGGTAAAATTAGTTTGTTTATATAGCCAGTGGATAAACTGCCTGCTGGCCGTTAAAGAGAGCGTTTCAGCGTTATTGCTATCCCCGCCCGTTAATGAGCAAACCATCTTACGATTTTTCTTCTGCGCCCAAAGCTGCCATTGGCCTTGCCACCAGCCATGCTGTGTTATTCCCTGAAAATGCCAGGGGATATTACTCTCAGTGTCATTTATTTCCTCTTCTATAAACCAAAGCTCAGCTTGCCGTTGGCGAAACAGATCTGCCCAAACAGTAATGACGGCTCCCCGAAGAAAACATTCGTGTGAAATAACATGTACTTTTACGTCAGGAAAAAGGAGGCTCAGTACTCGGAAATGCCCGTGAGCTGCGATAACTGGACGCAAAATTGCACCTCTGGCGTTACGTTTAAGAACCGCACTTCCATACTGAATTTCATCAAACTGGCTCCGTCTCAGAAATTGCGTCTCGCGCAAATCAACGCGAATTACGATATCGCTATGATGCAAATCAGGTTCAATTCTCCCGCGCCACCGGTACCGCAGACTTTCACCAATGAAATGCTGAGTAAAATTTGTGGAAATATGAAGAATATTACCGAAGGTGGCATCGAAACTGAGCAGAACATACAGTTTCTGTTCTGCACTACTCCCCTGGAAGGGCACAATAAGTGACACAGTTTCAATTCTTTCCGGAGGGATTATTTTTCTTTGTTTTTGCTGTTTGGGTGTCCAGACTTTTCTGCAGACACGGCACTGAACTCGCTGTGTTCCCCGCGGGTTATGACCATAGCAAATAGTTTTGTTGCAATAACATTCAGGACAAAAACGACCGTTTTCTGAGGCATATGCACTTAAGTGAGCAGACAGCCAGTCATTAAATTGTTGTTCATCAAACAGAGGGGGATAACTCCCACATGCACGACAGTGCAATGCCGGATATCCCAGTCTGTAGTCTGGCCAACTGTAATCTGCAGCTGCGGAGATTGGCAGCCCTAAATTGCGGCAACCAAACGATTTGCAGGTATTAATGGTAAACAGAGTCAATATTAGTCACCAACGATTTCAATGGGTCGATGATTTTGCCCCATAACTCTTGCTTAATTGTGTGAGCAGACACGCATTTAAAACCCTTTCAGAACGTAAAGTAGCGAGTCTTTATAAAACTGAAAGGAATTGATTATGAAGATAAAATTAATCGCAGCGGGTATTCTGCTGACGTTACCATTTTGGGCCTGCGCCAAGGATCTCACTATTATTTATACTAATGATCTCCATGCTCATGTGGAACCTTATAAAGTGCCATGGATTGCTGACGGTAAACGGGATGTGGGTGGCTGGGCGAATATCACCACTCTGGTAAAAGAGGAAAAAGCCAAAAGTAAAGCAACTTGGTTTTTTGATGCAGGTGACTATTTTACAGGCCCTTATATTAGCAGCCTAACAAAGGGCAAGGCCATTATCGATATTATGAATACCATGCCGTTTGATGCGGTCACAATGGGCAATCATGAATTTGATGATGGCTGGGATAATGCGTTGCTCCAGCTTAGCCAGGCGAAATTCCCTATTGTGCAGGGCAATATTTTTTATCAGAACAGCGATAAAGCATTCTGGGATAAGCCATATACAATTATTGAAAAAGATGGCGTAAAAATTGGCGTTATAGGTTTGCACGGTGTATTTGCCTTCAATGATACGGTTTCTGCTGCAATGCGCGAAGGTATTGAAGCGCGGGATGAGATTAAATGGTTACAGCGTTATATCGATGAACTTAAGGACAAAGTGGATTTGACCGTATTGCTGGTTCATGAAGGCACGCCTGCCCGTCAGTCCAGTATAGGAAGTACCGATGTGCGTCGTGCGCTGGATAAAGATATTCAAACCGCAAACCAGGTGAAAGGTCTGGATATTCTAATTACCGGACATGCGCATGTCGGTACGCCGGAACCGATTAAAGCAGGCAATACGCTAATCCTCTCAACCGATAGCGGCGGTATCGATGTGGGGAAACTGGTACTGGACTACACCAAGCCACATAGCTTTACGATGAAAAATTTCGAACTTAAAACCATTTACGCAGATGAGTGGAAGCCCGATCCGCAAACGAAGCAGGTGATCGACGGCTGGAATAAGAAACTCGATGAAGTGGTAGGACAGAAAGTGGCGCAGTCGCCGGTTGAATTAACACGTGCATATGGTGAATCAGCATCACTGGGCAACCTTGCTGCGGATGCTTTGCTGGCCGCTGCGGGTAAAAACACACAGTTAGCCTTAACTAACTCAGGCGGTATCCGCAGCGAGATCCCGTCTGGCACGATTACGATGGGCGATGTTATTAGTACGTTCCCATTCCCTAACGATCTGGTCACTATGGATCTTACCGGTAAACAATTACGTAGTTTGATGGAACATGGCGCAAGTTTAAGTAACGGAGTGTTGCAGGTCTCAAAAGGTCTGGAAATGAAATACGACAGCAGTAAACCCGTTGGACAACGGGTCCTGGAGCTTACACTTAATGGTAAGGCGATTGTGGATGCGACGGTTTATCACATTGCTACCCAAAACTTCCTTGCTGATGGTGGTGACGGCTTCACCGCGTTTACCGAGGGTAATGTGCGTAATACAACAGGTGGGTATTCTGTTTACAAAGCTGTGATCGATTACTTTAAAGCAGGTAACACCATCACCGATGAACAACTTAACGGTATGCGCGTTGCTGATGTGAAAAAATAAATGTTTTGTTAGCCGCATCAGTTAGCGCAAAGGATGTGGCGACCTATTACACCAACGATTTACATGCTCATGTATCTCCGGGGAAAATTCCGGCAGAGAAACCCAATTACAAAAGCCCGCTTAAGGAAACTTAA
>NZ_JBLYPL010000037.1:0-27017 GCF_051851855.1 Rahnella sp. ATs2
GTTCTCAGCAGGCCGCAAGGGCTAATTTTAAGAAAAATCACTGTTTGCTGCATTACACAGCAAACACACTGCTTATACCGTGTTTTACACAGATTTATCCACAGGGGCACAGGAATCTCAAATTTTGCGAGCGTCGCGCAATCGTTTTCGCTACAATTTCGCGCGTCAGTTTTCGCAGCCCTTTATGGGTAACAAATGAAATACCGGTTGCCGGAGGGGAGTTATCCGAGCTCAGTCCCGCGTTTTCTGCAAATTGCTCTCAATAATTTTCTCTATATAAAGAGAAGGAGAGAAGAAAAGCGTCACTGAACTCCGATAACGCTCTTTACTGCGACTCCAAAGCCAAGGATACAACCACCATGCAACAATCTCGTCCAATCCGCCGCGCCCTGCTCAGTGTTTCTGACAAAGCCGGTATCGTAGAATTCGCCCAGGCCCTGTCTTCGCGTGGCGTTGAATTACTTTCCACTGGCGGAACTGCCAGTCTGTTGGCTAAAGCCGGCCTGCCAGTCACTGAAGTGTCTGACTACACCGGTTTTCCGGAAATGATGGATGGACGCGTCAAAACTCTGCACCCGAAAGTTCACGGCGGCATTCTCGGTCGTCGCGGGAAAGATGATGAAATTATGGCGCAGCATTCTATTGCGCCAATCGACATGGTGGTCGTTAACCTTTATCCGTTCGCACAAACCGTCGCTCGCCCGGACTGTTCACTGGAAGATGCAGTAGAAAACATTGATATCGGTGGCCCGACAATGGTTCGCTCGGCGGCGAAGAACCACAAAGACGTCGCCATCGTGGTGAAGAGCAGCGACTACGCTTCTATTATAGAAGAGATGGATTCCAACAGCAGCTCGCTGACGCTGGCGACCCGTTTCAATCTGGCGATCAAAGCTTTCGAGCACACGGCCTCTTATGACGGCATGATTGCCAACTACTTCGGCACCATGGTGCCGGCTTATCACGGCGATACCGAATCCGCTTCCGGACAGTTCCCGCGCACACTGAATCTTAGCTATATAAAGAAACAAGATATGCGTTATGGCGAAAACAGCCATCAGAACGCGGCCTTCTATATAGAAGAGAACGTCAGCGAGGCTTCGGTTGCCACTTCTACCCAGCTTCAGGGCAAGGCGCTTTCTTATAACAACATTGCGGATACCGATGCCGCACTGGAATGTGTGAAAGAATTTGCTGAACCGGCCTGCGTCATCGTTAAACATGCCAATCCTTGCGGCGTGGCCATCGGTGACAGCATTCTGGCCGCTTACGAGCGCGCCTATCAGACTGACCCGACATCCGCTTTCGGCGGCATTATTGCCTTCAACCGTGAACTGGATGCCGAAACAGCGAAAGCCATCATCAGCCGTCAGTTTGTAGAAGTGATCATTGCGCCATCTGTCAGTGCCGAAGCTCTGGCCCTGACCGCAGCCAAACAAAACGTTCGCGTACTGACCTGCGGGCAATGGGAAGATCGTCAGAAAGCACTAGACTTCAAACGTGTTAATGGCGGCCTGCTGGTTCAGGATCGCGATTTGGGTATGGTTGATGCGGCTGATCTGCGTGTGGTTTCAGAGCGCCAGCCGACGGAGCAGGAACTCACAGATGCGCTGTTCTGCTGGAAAGTCGCAAAATTCGTGAAATCCAACGCCATTGTGTATGCACGTGACAAAATGACCATCGGTATCGGCGCTGGCCAGATGAGCCGCGTTTACTCCGCTAAAATTGCCGGTATTAAAGCCGCCGACGAAGGTCTGGAAGTCGCCGGTTCTGTCATGGCTTCTGATGCTTTCTTCCCGTTCCGCGACGGCATCGATGCAGCAGCAGCAGTAGGCATCACCTGCGTTATTCAGCCTGGCGGTTCTATCCGTGACGATGAAGTGATCGCCGCGGCAAACGAACACGGCATTGCGATGCTGTTCACCGACATGCGCCACTTCCGTCATTAATTTTCTTTTAGCGGGTGCGATGCGCCCGCTCACCGGAGTCTTCGAATGAATATTTTAATTATCGGTAACGGCGGGCGTGAACATGCACTGGCATGGAAGGCATCGCAGTCACCTCTGGCTGATAAAGTCTTTGTTGCGCCTGGCAATGCCGGTACCGCGCTGGAGCCGTTGCTGGAAAATGTGGACATCGCCGCCACTGACATCGCCGGTTTGCTGGCTTTCGCCAAAAGTCATGATATTGGCCTGACCATCGTTGGCCCTGAAGCGCCACTGGTAATTGGTGTGGTGGATGCTTTCCGCGCAGCCGGTCTGAAAATCTTTGGCCCAACGCAGGAAGCTGCGCAGCTGGAAGGTTCTAAAGCTTTCACTAAGGATTTCCTGGCTCGACATAACATCCCAAGCGCTGATTATCAGAACTTCACTGAAATCGAAGCTGCTCTGGCTTATCTGCGCAGCAAAGGCGCGCCGATAGTCATCAAAGCTGATGGACTGGCAGCAGGTAAAGGCGTCATTGTTGCGATGACGTTGAAAGAAGCGGAAGACGCCGTTCACGACATGCTGGCAGGCAATGCTTTCGGCGATGCAGGCCATCGCATTGTTATTGAAGAATTCCTCGACGGCGAAGAAGCCAGTTTCATCGTTATGGTCGACGGCACCAATGTGCTGCCGATGGCGACCAGTCAGGATCACAAACGCGTGGGTGACGGCGACAGCGGCCCGAATACCGGCGGCATGGGCGCTTATTCTCCGGCGCCGGTAGTGACCGATGAAATTCATCAGCGCGTCATGGATCAGGTTATCTGGCCAACCGTTCGTGGCATGGCGGCAGAAAACAACACTTATACCGGTTTCCTGTATGCAGGTCTGATGATCTCAGCTGACGGGCAGCCAAAAGTGATCGAGTTCAACTGCCGTTTCGGTGATCCGGAGACTCAGCCGATCATGTTGCGTCTGCGTTCAGATCTTGTGGATCTTTGCCTCGCCGGTGCTGAAGGTCGTCTGGGCGATAAAACATCCGAGTGGGATCCGCGCCCGTCGCTGGGTGTCGTGCTCGCCGCGGGTGGCTATCCTGCCGATTACAAAACCGGAGACGTTATCCACGGTCTGCCGCTGGAAGAAGTGCCAGATGGCAAAGTCTTCCAGGCCGGAACCCGCTTGCAGGATGAACGTGTGGTAACGAATGGCGGCCGCGTATTGTGTGTGACGGCGTTGGGCAAAACCGTGGAAGCGGCTCAGGCACGCGCTTATGATTTAGCAAAAGATATTCACTGGGAAGGCAGCTTTTGCCGCAAAGACATCGGTTATCGCGCTATCGACCGCGAACGTAATCAGTAATTTTTTCCGTCCCGACGATCAACAAAGGCACGCTTCGGCGTGCCTTTTCTTTTATCAAAACGAGATCAGAGGTCAGACTCTTTCGGTTCCCATTTACAGAAATCTTCATTGGCGACCAGCAACAGCTCGTTGCCCTGCGGTGCCGTCAGCCAGGCTAGCCCCAGATTATCGTTACTGCGACTGGCTCGTTTCGCCAGCCAGACCTGTGAACGGACAGTGAGCGCCGGCGTCACTTGTTCACCTGCGCAGGTCGTTATGATGCCTTTGCGCCAGCGAGCCTGAACCAGGCGGACATTCCCTGCCTGCAGCGCGTTGCTCAGGTCGAGGATTTTTGACGCTTCATATTTATAGCGTTCGATTTCATCAGAGGATAATTTTTCCCGACGCTCCGGGAGCTGTCGCTGCATGAAGCTGACATTGCCACCCTCGTCAAAACGCAGCATGACGCCCAAATCAGTTTTGGTGGCATGGGTTTCTTTAATCAGGTGCAATTGCCCCTGCTGGAATTCGTATCGGGTGATGATCGTATCGCCGCCGAAATAGGGGCTATAGACGTTAAGGATGGTTTGAGGCTCGTGCTGGGCGCTATCTTCGCGCCAAAGCCGGTTAATTCCCTGATCAGCAACATAACCGCTGGCAAAGAATAACTCAGGGCCTTTATCAGAACTACAACCCACCAGACCGAGCACCAGTAAACCTGCTACCAGCCTGGGGGTGATAAACTGAAGGGGCCTAAAAACCCCTCCGCTTATTCTTTTCACTGCAAGCAATTACTTAACAGCGTCTTTCAGAGCTTTACCAGAAACGAACGCAGGCACGTTTGCAGCTGCGATTTTGATTTCTTTACCAGTCTGTGGGTTACGACCAGTACGCTCGTTACGATGATTTACCTTGAAAGTCCCGAAACCAACCAATTGTACAGCATCACCTTCTTTCAGAGACTCGGTAATAGCAGACAGAGTAGATTCAAGAGCAACTTTGGCCTGTGCTTTGGAAAGATCAGCTTTGTCCGCAATTACATCAATCAGTTGAGTCTTGTTCATAAGTTATCCTTTACAGTGTGTTTATCGTTTGCAAAGCATCGAGTGCGACGGATATGCCGATTGACAGCACCCTCCTGCATACACGCACCGATAGCCACTTTTTTTACGCACCCCAAATGTAGACCAGACAGGGTGCGGATGTGAAGCCTTAAGGCACGACAAATCAGGCGTTAAATCACGTTTTCTTGCCTTATTGCGCTAAATTTATGCCGATGTTACTGACAGCGGCTTCACGCAGGTCAGAACGTAACCCTTTTATTAATTCCAGGTCACGCTCTTCACAGTCAGCCAACAGGCGAAAAATCTCCCATTGGATGTCCCATTCTTCTTCAACGGCAGGGATGACCTTGAGTTCTTCATCGGTCATTTCTTTACCTGCCTGAGTCATTTCCAGCATCGCGACAGTACGAATTGACGTCTCACTCACCGCAATCGCATGAGACAGCGTTTCGCCGCTCAGACGCGAATGAATCAGTTCGCCTAATGCAATACACGCATCAATCGCCGGATAAACCCCGTAGAGATCGTAATCATCGGAAGAAGGCACCGCTTCCTCCAGTTTTTCGAGCTGTGAGTCAAAATTGACCTTGGCGTCTTTTACCACCAGCGTTTCCCAGATTAAGTCCAGGATACGACGGTAAAGCTGTGCTTCGCCAAACCCGGTTTCCAGGCAAAATGCCTGATAGTTCGGGTACATGCGTTCGCACAAGCTCGCCATAAACGTCACGTGTTGCCAGCTTTCCAGCTTTTCGAGACGTAAATGAATTGGATTACGTAACATGAGTTGATCTCGTTAACTTTTCTGCGCGGGAGTTTACCTGAAATAAATCAATATCCCTATTCCTTGATTCCTAAAGATCATCACTCAAGCGTTGCCAGCGTTGAAACGACGCCCGGTTTGATGCCACGGCATCCGCCCAACGGGTCGGTTCCGGCAGCCGATATTGCCGCATGCATTGTTCCACCCAATAAAGAGAGGAGTCCATGCTGATCCGATTACCAGGCGAGATGAACAATGGATTACAGCGTAGCTTGCTTCGCCACACCCAGCCAATCTGTTCATCGCCTTCATACAGCCCCTGACTGCTGTGTAGCGCTTCACCTAACGGCAGGAACTGCCCGCATAAACGGCTTTTCGCCACACCAATGGTCGGCACGTCAATCATCAGGCCAAAATGACTGGCGACACCGAGCCGCCGCGGATGCGCGATCCCCTGCCCGTCAACCAGAACCAGATCAGGGTGCGATGAGATTTGCTGCCAGGCTTGTAAAAGTGCGGGGAGCTCACGGAAAGAAAGGAAACCAGGAATGTAGGGCATGACGGTCGGAATGCGGGCTATCTGGTATTCGACCAGCTCCAAAGTTGGATAACTCAGAACAGCGACCGCCGCGCGGGTGACTTCACCGCCCTGCTCAAACCCGACATCCACACCGGCGATCAACGACGGTGTGGTGAATTCAGGCGGATCCTGCAGTTCAATCTGATCTGCGAGGATCCGTTGCTCTTCACGTAACGCGCGCGTGTCGATCATAATGCCATGTTACTCGTGATACTGGCGGGACAGGCTGTGTACCGCTTCCACAAAAGCGCCCGCATTTTCTGGCGGAACGTCCTGGTGAATACCGTGGCCAAGATTAAACACATGGCCATTACCTTTGCCGAAACCAGCCAGAATGGTTTCTACTTCCTGCTCAATCCGCACCGGTGAGGCGTAAAGCATGGAAGGATCCATGTTGCCCTGAATCGCCACTTTGTCGCCAACCCGACGGCGCGCTTCAGCAATATCGGTGGTCCAGTCCAGACCCAGCGCGTCACAACCCGTTGCCGCCATCGCTTCCAGCCACTGGCCTCCGCCTTTGGTAAACAAGGTCACCGGCACACGGCGGCCTTCGTTTTCACGAATCAGGCCATCGACGATTTTGTGCATGTAGTTAAGAGAGAACTCACGGTAATCGCGAGGTGTCAGCACGCCGCCCCAGGTGTCAAAAATCATCACCGACTGCGCGCCCGCTTTAATCTGAGCATTAAGGTAAAGAATGACGCTGTCGGCCACTTTATCCAGCAACAGGTGCAAGGTAGACGGATCGGCGTACATCATTTTTTTAATTTTGGTAAAGGCTTTGCTGCTACCGCCTTCAATCATATACGTCGCCAGAGTCCACGGGCTACCGGAGAAACCGATAAGCGGCACTTCACCTTTCAGGTTTTTACGGATGGTACGCACGGCGTTCATCACATAGCCCAGCTCCATTTCAGGATCCGGAACCGGCAGCTTTTCGACATCAGCACGATTGGTCAGTGGCGAAGAAAAACGCGGGCCTTCACCGGCTTCGAAATACAGCCCCAGCCCCATCGCATCAGGAATGGTCAGGATGTCGGAGAACAGGATCGCTGCATCCAGCGGATAGCGACGAAGCGGCTGTAAAGTCACCTCACAAGCCAGTTCGGCATTCTTACACAGCGACATAAAATCGCCGGCTTCAGCGCGGGTTTCTTTGTACTCCGGCAAATAACGGCCAGCCTGACGCATCATCCACACCGGTGTAATGTCCACTGGCTGACGTAACAAAGCACGCAGGTAACGGTCGTTTTTCAACTCATTCATTCTTGCTCTTTCCTTCAATATTCGGGCCGCCCGACAATCATATGACGGCATTCTATCACGCAAAACTGACGCTAGACCTCGTCGTCTTCGCTTTCTGCGCGGCACTGCGCAACTGTGTCTTCAATCAGACGACGGGCAATCGTGCCGGGCGGTGGCAGCTGTGGCAGCTGGTCAAAGCGGTACCAGTCAGCGTTAAGCAGCTCTTTCGGGTCGTGTTTAATATCGCCGCTGTCGTAATCCGCCATAAATGCCATCATCAGCGAATTGGGGAACGGCCACGGTTGGGAACTGACGTAACGGACATTCTTCACGCGGATATTACTTTCTTCCATGACCTCGCGAGCCACGGTTTCTTCCAGTGTTTCACCGACTTCAACAAAGCCAGCCAGAACCGTGTGAATGCCATTACGATGACGGACGTGCTGCGCCAGCAAAATCTCATCACCTTTGCGGATTGCTACAATGATGCAGGGCGCAATCTGCGGGTAATAGCGTTCGCGGCAATTCCCGCAAAGTGCGGCCCACTCGGTCTTACTGACGTGCATTTCATGCCCGCAGTATCCGCAGAACTTATGAGAACGATAAAATTCTGACAGCTGCACGCCGCGCCCGACCAGCTGGAATAATCCGCGATCCTGATCCAGCAGCTGACGGGCAGAAACCATATGATTTGGCATTGTCTGACGGACCAGCCAGACAGGTTCACCCTGCCATTCACCAATCTGACGCGCCGTTTTACCGGTCAGAGAATATTGTGCGGCGCTGCCAAACGGCAGTTCGCCCTCAGGCAGCCACAGCTTGCCTTCCTGGCTGATAACCCACCAGCCGTTATGTTGCTCAGTAATCTGTAATTCCATAATTGTTGTTGCATAACCTCGTCGGGACTGACAATCTGAGTAAGATATTCACATATTAGTAACTTTTAGTTACTTTTTTATCGCTCACGGAGTCAACCATGCTAAATCGTCTGGAAAGACTGACCCAACGCGTTGGTGGCAGTAATGAGTTAGTGGATCAATGGCTGCACGCGCGCAAAGAGCTGCTGGTTTCGTACTGCACTTTGGTCGGCCTGAAACCCAATAAAGAAAAACATACCCCTCTCAACGAAAAAGCGCTGGATAACTTTTGCCATAACCTGGTGGACTATCTTTCTGCCGGTCATTTCCATCTGTATCAGCGGATCATTGATGAAGTCGAAGGTGCGAACAGTCCGATAAAATTGCAGGCTGCGAAAATATACCCTGCACTGGAGCTGAACACTGAAGCTATCATGGCTTTCCATGATAGTTACACTGAAAATGATATTGATGATGACAATGCTTTCGCATTTCATTATGCATTATCCGATGTAGGTGAAGCGTTGGATGCGCGTTTTCAGCTGGAAGATCAATTGATTATTCTGGCATTTGACCGCAGCAATCATGAAGAAAAACCCCCTGCAAATGAAGAACATCTCGCCAGACCGGCTTAACGCTTTGTCACATTAAAACTCTGCACCTGTTTGTGGTTTTAATTGTAGTTTTAGTTGTAGTTTCAAAAAACGCCTCCTATATTGAGGCTTCTTGTCGGAGTGCCTAGCGCATAATTTTCTCGCGAAGATTACGCCAGGCTGAGACCGTTAATTCGGGATCCGCGGAACCTGATCGGGTTAGTACCCGCGAAGGGAACAAGAGTAATGTTATGCGTTCAGCTCACTCTGGCATTCGCCTGCATCAGGCCGCCTGTGCTGCACCGCCCATTTTTACTCCTGCCGTATACCTCCAGACAAGCAATTTTCCATCACGTTTTTTTGCGAGGAATTTGCTATGTCGAGTACCCAGAAACCCGTTATTTCCGAAAAGAAAGCGTCTAATCGCCGTGAACAACGTGCGCAGGCTCAGTCGTTTATCGACAGTTTGCAGGGCGAAGCCTTCCCCAATTCCCGCCGTATTTATCTTGAAGGTGACCGCAAAGATATTCGCGTGCCGATGCGTGAAATCCAGCTCAGCCCGACACTGGTCGGCGGTGGCAAAGATAATCCGAAGTTCGAAGAAAACGAAGCCATCCCTGTTTATGACACCGCCGGACCTTACGGGGATCCGTCAGCAGTTATCGACGTGCACACCGGTCTGGAAAAATTACGTGCCCGCTGGATAAAAGAGCGTGCGGACACGGAGGAACTCCCACAGGTCAGCTCCGGCTTTACCCAGCAACGGCTGGCGGACGAAGGGCTGGATCATCTGCGCTTCGAGCATCTGCCGCGTCCGCGTAAAGCCATGTCTGGCAAAAATGTTACGCAACTGCATTACGCACGCAAAGGCACGATTACCCCGGAAATGGAGTTCATCGCCATTCGCGAAAACATGGGCCGCGAGCGGATCCGTGGAGAGATTTTGCGCCAGCAACACCCCGGTGAAAGCTTTGGCGCGCATTTGCCTGCCAATATCACCGCAGAGTTTGTGCGTCAGGAGGTCGCCGCCGGGCGTGCGATTATTCCTGCCAACATCAACCATCCTGAATCAGAGCCGATGATCATCGGGCGTAATTTCCTGGTGAAAGTGAACGCTAATATCGGCAACTCAGCGGTGACATCATCCATCGAAGAAGAAGTCGAGAAGCTGGTGTGGTCAACGCGCTGGGGCGCAGACACCGTGATGGATCTCTCCACCGGCCGTTATATTCATGAAACCCGCGAATGGATCCTGCGTAACAGCCCGGTGCCGATCGGCACGGTGCCGATTTATCAGGCACTGGAAAAAGTGAACGGCGTGGCCGAAGACCTGAACTGGGAAATGTTCCGCGATACCCTGCTGGAACAGGCCGAGCAAGGCGTCGATTATTTCACCATTCATGCCGGTGTCTTGCTGCGTTACGTGCCGATGACGGCCAAACGTCTGACCGGCATTGTGTCGCGTGGTGGTTCGATTATGGCGAAATGGTGTCTGTCACATCATCGCGAAAGTTTCCTGTTTGAGCATTTTCGTGAAATTTGCGAAATCTGCGCCGCCTACGATGTCTCCCTTTCATTGGGCGACGGCTTACGTCCGGGCTCAATTCAGGATGCCAATGACGAAGCACAATTCGCTGAATTACGCACGCTGGGCGAACTGACCAAAATTGCCTGGGAATACGATGTGCAGGTGATGATCGAAGGTCCCGGGCATGTGCCGATGCAGATGATCCGACGCAACATGACCGAAGAACTCGAGCACTGCCACGAAGCGCCGTTCT
This sequence comes from Rahnella sp. ATs2, assembly GCF_051851855.1. Lineage (NCBI taxonomy): Bacteria > Pseudomonadati > Pseudomonadota > Gammaproteobacteria > Enterobacterales > Yersiniaceae > Rahnella > Rahnella sp. ATs2. The sequence goes on from NZ_JBLYPL010000037.1 coordinate 10,144, forward strand.
ATACGCTCGGTCCGCTGACCACCGATATCGCGCCGGGTTACGACCACTTCACCTCCGGTATTGGTGCGGCGATGATTGGATGGTTTGGCTGCGCCATGCTGTGTTATGTCACGCCAAAAGAGCATCTCGGCCTGCCGAACAAAGAAGACGTTAAGCAGGGTTTGATTACCTACAAAATCGCAGCACACGCCGCCGATTTAGCCAAAGGTCATCCGGGTGCGCAAATCCGCGATAACGCCATGTCCAAAGCGCGTTTTGAATTCCGCTGGGAAGACCAGTTCAATCTGGCTCTGGATCCGGCCACTGCCCGCGCTTACCACGATGAAACGCTGCCGCAGGAATCCGGCAAAGTTGCTCACTTCTGCTCGATGTGCGGTCCGAAATTCTGCTCAATGAAAATCACTCAGGAAGTTCGCGATTACGCCGCCGCGCTGGAAGCCAAAGCCCAGCCAATAGAACTCGTTGAATCCGGCATGGCGCAAATGTCGGCCGAATTCCGTTCACGCGGCAGCGAGCTTTATCACCCTGCCACGGAGATCAACAAATGAATCAGTCCGCTCAGCCCTTTCCTGCCGTTCCTTTTCACCTCGGTTTATATCCGGTCGTTGATACTGTGGAATGGATCGCCCGCCTGCTGGAGGCAGGCGTTAAAACGCTGCAACTGCGTGTAAAAGATTTACCCGATGAAGAAGTCGAGCCAGCAATAATCGAGGCCATCGCACTAGGGAAAAAATATCAGGCGCGGTTATTCATCAACGATTACTGGCGTCTGGCGGTAAAACATCAGGCTTATGGCGTGCATCTGGGTCAGGAAGATCTGGATACTGCCGATCTTGAGGCAATCCGTCAGGCCGGTTTACGACTGGGCGTCTCCACCCATGACGATACTGAAATGGCGCGCGCTGTCGCCGTGAATCCTTCATATATCGCACTCGGACATATCTTCCCGACGCAGACCAAGGACATGCCGTCAGCCCCGCAGGGTCTGGAAGAACTCTCCCGACATATTAAGCAACTCGACGGAAGATTCCCGACGGTGGCCATCGGCGGGATCAGTATTGACCGCGCGCCGTCGGTTCTCGATTGCGGCGTCGGCAGCATTGCCGTGGTCAGCGCCATTACGCAGGCAGCGGACTGGCGTGCCGCTACCGCCGAACTGCTGGCTATATGCGCCAGCAAGGTGCCGGAAGATGCTTAACGACCAGGAGTTCTTAAGATATAGCCGGCAATTGTTGCTGGAAGACATCGGTACTAAAGGGCAGGAGCAATTAACTAATTCCAAAGTGTTGATTGTCGGGCTCGGCGGTTTAGGCTCCCCTGCTGCGCTGTATTTGGCAGCCGCCGGAGTTGGCAAACTCTTACTCGCTGATGACGATAAATTGCATATATCTAATTTACAAAGACAGATTTTATATCGTACGAATGACATAGGACAAAATAAGGCCAATCTGGCGAAGTGCCATTTGCAGTCCTTAACTCCGCAGCTCGACTGCATCGCCATTCACCTGCGTCTTCAAGAAGATTTGCTTACTCAGGCTGTTTTAACGGCCGATCTAATTTTGGATTGCAGCGATAATATGGCCACTCGCCATGCAGTAAATGCCGCTTGTATCGCAGCTAGCAAGCCTTTGATTAGTGGAAGCGCCATTGGTTTTAGTGGTCAGCTGCTGGTAATTGAACCACCTTACTCTCAAGGCTGTTACGCCTGCCTCTACCCTGAAAAAATAGAACCTCAACGCAACTGCCGAAGCGCTGGAATACTCGGCCCCGTGGTCGGAGTGATCGGTACACTACAAGCGCTGGAAGCAATAAAAATGCTAGTCGGAATGCCTTCATCCTTAAGCGGCAAACTGCGGCTGTTCGACGGAAAAACACAAAACTGGCGTTCGCTGCAACTCAAGCGATCGTCAAGCTGTGCCGTCTGCGGAGGCCACGCGTGAACATTCTGGTTAATGATGAATCTCACCACTTCAGTCAACCGCTCACATTGCTGACCCTGCTCGATGTACTGGCATTAAACCCTGCAGGCAGCGCGCTGGCAGTTAATCAGGTCATTATTCCCCGTGATAACTGGCCTGCTCACTTGCTGGAAGACGGTGATGAGATTTTGCTCTTTCAGGCGATAGCCGGAGGCTGACATGTTAAAAATTGCTGATACCACATTCACATCGCACCTTTTTACAGGTACGGGAAAATTCGCCAGTCCGGTGCTGATGCAACGAGCGCTCGAAGCATCCGGCTCTCAGCTGGTGACCATGGCGATGAAACGTGTCGATCTGCGTCGCGGCGGAGACGACATTTTGTCTCCCCTGCAACAGCTAGGTGTACGTTTGTTGCCGAATACCTCAGGCGCCAAAACGGCGGAAGAAGCGGTGTTTGCCGCGCAACTGGCAAGAGAAGCGCTGGGAACAAACTGGGTGAAACTCGAAATTCACCCGGATGTAAAATATCTGCTGCCTGATGCCGTTGAAACGTTGAAAGCCGCAGAGATTCTGGTGAAACAAGGCTTCGTGGTTCTGCCGTATTGCAGCGCGGATCCGGTGCTGTGTAAGCGTCTGGAGGAAGCGGGTTGCGCAGCGGTCATGCCGCTGGGTGCGCCAATCGGTTCCAATCAGGGGCTGCAAACCCGCGAGTTTCTGCAAATCATCATCGAACAGGCGCGTATTCCTGTGGTGGTGGATGCCGGTATTGGCGCGCCGAGCCAGGCCGCGCAAGCGCTGGAAATGGGCGCCGATGCTGTGCTGGTCAATACCGCGATTGCCGTCGCGGGCGATCCGGTAGAGATGGCTACCGCATTCCGCCTCGCGGTTCAGGCCGGAGTCATTGCCCGCCAGAGTGGTTTAGGCGGCAGACAGCGACACGCCAGTGCATCCAGCCCGCTGACCGGTTTTCTCAATACCTCACAGGCGACGTCATGAGCAGCTTTACGGATGTCTGGTCTGCGCTGAACTGGGATGACCTTTCGCTGCGCATTAACAGTAAAACAACACGTGACGTCGAACGGACGCTCAGCCGGAATAAAATCGACCGTGAGGATTTTATGGCGTTAATTTCTCCGGCGGCGCTGCCTTATCTGGAACCCATGGCGCAGCGGGCTCAACAACTCACGCGCCAGCGCTTCGGCAACACGGTGAATTTCTTCGCACCGCTGTATTTATCCAATCTTTGCGCCAACGAATGTACTTATTGCGGCTTTTCGATGAGCAATAAAATCAAACGTAAAACGCTGGATAAGGATGAAATCGGGCGGGAATGCGAAGCGCTGAATGCGCTGGGCTTCAAACATCTGTTGCTGGTCACCGGCGAACACAAAGGGAAAGTTGGAATGGACTATTTTCGCCGTCATTTCCCGGCGATCAGAAACCATTTTGATTCGCTGATGATTGAAGTTCAGCCGCTGCAACAGGAAGAATATGCTGAGCTGAAAACGCTGGGACTGGATGGCGTGCTGGTTTATCAGGAAACCTATCACGCGCCGACGTATGCATTACATCATCTGCGAGGCCAGAAACAGGATTTCTTCTGGCGACTGGAAACACCAGACCGGCTCGGACGAGCGGGCATTGATAAAATCGGGCTGGGTGCACTGTTCGGACTTTCAGGAAACTGGCGGACTGACAGTTATATGGTGGCCGAGCATTTGCTGTATCTGCAACAAACTTACTGGCAAAGCCGTTATTCGGTGGCGTTTCCGAGATTGCGTCCTTGCGCCGGTGGAATAGAACCGGCGTCATTGCTGGAAGAAAATCAGCTTGTTCAGCTGATATGCGCTTTCAGAATGCTGGCACCGGATGTCGAGCTTTCACTGTCTACACGCGAATCACCTTATTTCCGCGATCACGTCATTCCGCTGGCGATCAACACCGTCAGTGCCGGATCTAAAACACAGCCCGGCGGCTATGCTGACGATCATCCGGAACTTGAGCAATTTGCTCCGCACGATAACCGATCGCCACAACGCGTTGCGCAAGCATTAACGCAAGCCGGGCTTCAGCCGGTGTGGAAAGACTGGGACAGTTTTTTGGGGCGCGTCTCGCAGGAAAATGTCGGTGGATGGCAAACCGGTAAACTCTCAGGAATGCAGATTCCATAAAATGATTTTGCCCCTCGCGCCAGCAGGCCGGGGGCATTACTGTGCTTTTGCCGCTGCATATTCGCAGATGGCCGGCGCCACTCATCCCGGCGCTGCTTCCAAATAGCCGGAACAGGTTATCGTCCAGTTCCCTGTTCCGGCTCCTCTTTCTCAGCATTATCAATTCCCAGATTTCAGGCAAAAAAAAACCGCCCCCGAAGGAGCGGTTTTATGCGTTTCGACAGAAGACGATTAATCGTCGCTGTTACCGAAACCTGCGTTCAGCAGTTCAGCCAGGTTAGCCGTTGCTTCATCCGCGCTGACTTGCGGTACAACTGGCACTTCGCCCTGAGCTTTACGGCGTGCACGATCCTGGTGATAAGCGTAACCGGTACCGGCTGGGATCAGACGGCCAACGATAACGTTCTCTTTCAGGCCACGCAGTTCATCACGTTTACCGGCAACAGCCGCTTCGGTAAGAACGCGCGTGGTTTCCTGGAACGACGCAGCAGAGATGAAGGATTCGGTCGCCAGGGATGCCTTGGTGATACCGAGCAGGTCACGGCTGAATGTTGCCGTGATTTTGCCTTCAGCTTCCAGCTTACGGTTAGCGATTTTAACGCGAGACATTTCTGCCTGCTCGCCTTCCAGGAAGTCAGTGCCACCAGCGCTAACGATGGTGCCTTTACGCAACATCTGACGAACGATAACTTCGATGTGCTTATCGTTAATCTTAACGCCTTGCAGACGGTAAACTTCCTGCACTTCGTTGGTGATGTAGCGGGTAACCGCGTGAACACCACGTAAACGCAAGATGTCGTGCGGAGACTCTGGGCCGTCGGATACGACGTCACCACGTTCCACAACTTCGCCTTCGAACACGTTCAGCTGACGCCATTTAGGGATCATTTCTTCGTAAGCATCGCTGCCATCCAACGGAGAAATTACCAGACGACGTTTGCCTTTGGTTTCTTTACCGAAGGAGATGATCCCACTGATTTCAGCAAGGATTGCAGGCTCTTTCGGACGACGTGCTTCGAACAGGTCAGCAACGCGTGGCAGACCACCGGTGATGTCCTTGGTACCGCCGGATTCCTGAGGAATACGCGCCAGGGTGTCACCAGAGTGGATCTGAGTACCATCTTCCAGCTGAACAATCGCTTTACCTGGCAGGAAGTATTGAGCAGGCATATCAGTACCTGGGATCAATACGTCGTCGCCTTTAGCGTCAACGATTTTCAGTGCCGGACGCAGGTCTTTACCGCTACCGGTACGCTCTGCAGAGTCCAGAACTACCAGAGAAGACAAACCGGTCAGGTCGTCGGTCTGGCGTGTGATGGTCTGAGTATCCACCATATCGGCAAAGCGAATGAAACCACTCACTTCACTGATAACTGGCATTGTGTGCGGATCCCAGTTAGCAACGGTTTCGCCGCCGTTAACTGATGCGCCATCGCCTTTGCCCATCACGGAACCGTAAGGCACTTTATAGCTTTCTTTGGTACGACCGAATTCGTCGATCAATTTCAGCTCAGTGTTACGGGAAGTGATGACCAGTTTGCCGTTAGAGTTGCTAACGTGCTTATGGTTGCTCAGTTTAATGGTACCAGTGTTCTTAACCTGGATGCTGGATTCCGCTGCCGCACGAGATGCCGCACCACCGATGTGGAACGTACGCATCGTCAGCTGGGTACCCGGCTCACCGATGGACTGTGCTGCAATAACACCGATCGCTTCACCTTTGTTGATGATGTGACCACGTGCCAGGTCGCGACCGTAGCAGTTTGCACACACACCAAAGTCGGTTTCGCAACTTACGACTGAACGTACTTTCACGCTGTCGACTGAGTTCTCTTCTAACAGATCACACGTCTTCTCGTGAAGCAGGGTGTTACGTGGAACCAGGATATCCGCCGTACCCGGCTTGAGGATATCTTCTGCAGTCACACGACCCAGAACACGTTCGCGCAGTGGTTCTTTAACGTCGCCACCTTCGATGACCGGAGTCATCATGATGCCTTCGTGAGTACCACAGTCGTCTTCGGTCACAACCAGATCCTGCGCGACGTCAACCAGACGACGAGTCAGATAACCGGAGTTAGCCGTTTTAAGTGCGGTATCCGCCAAGCCTTTACGAGCACCGTGAGTAGAGATGAAGTACTGGAGTACGTTCAGACCTTCACGGAAGTTCGCGGTGATTGGCGTTTCAATGATGGAACCATCTGGTTTCGCCATCAGGCCACGCATACCGGCCAGCTGACGAATCTGTGCAGCAGAACCACGCGCACCGGAGTCGGCCATCATAAAGATACTGTTGAAGGAAACCTGCTGTTCAACAACACCGTCACGGTTGACGACGTCTTCAACAGACAAGTTTTCCATCATTGCCTTAGCAACACGTTCGTTGGCCGCAGCCCAGATGTCGATCACTTTGTTATAGCGTTCGCCAGCAGTTACCAGACCAGACTGGAACTGTTCCTGGATTTCAGCAACTTCGGTTTCTGCTTCTTCGATAATCTCTGCTTTCTTCGCAGGGATTACCATGTCATCGATACCTACTGACGCGCCTGAACGGGCAGCGTAAGCAAAACCGGTGTACATGATCTGGTCAGCAAAAATAACGGTCGGCTTCAGGCCCAAAATGCGGTAACAAGTGTTCAGCATTTTGGAGATAGCTTTTTTGCCCAAAGGCTGGTTGACGATAGAGAACGGCAGACCTTTTGGTACGATCATCCAAAGGATGGCGCGACCAACAGTCGTGTCGATAATCGACGTTTTGTGCGTAACTTCGCCTTCGGTATTTTTGATCTCTTCTGTAATACGCACTTTGACACGCGCATGCAGAGAGGCCAAACCGGCGCGGTAAATACGCTCAGCTTCTTTAGGACCGGTCAGAACCATGCCTTCGCCTTTGGCGTTAACACAGTCACGAGTCATGTAGTACAGACCCAATACAACGTCCTGAGAAGGAACGATGATTGGCTCGCCGTTCGCAGGTGACAGGATGTTGTTGGTAGACATCATCAACGCACGCGCTTCCAGCTGAGCTTCCAGCGTCAACGGTACGTGAACAGCCATCTGGTCACCATCAAAGTCGGCGTTATATGCCGCACAAACCAGCGGGTGCAGCTGAATTGCTTTACCTTCGATCAGAACCGGTTCAAACGCCTGGATACCCAAACGGTGCAGGGTTGGTGCACGGTTCAGCAGTACCGGGTGTTCGCGGATAACTTCGTCCAGGATATCCCAAACGACAGCTTCTTCGCGCTCAACCATTTTTTTAGCGGCTTTGATGGTGGTGGCCAGGCCACGCAGTTCCAGCTTGCCGTAAATGAACGGTTTGAACAGTTCCAGTGCCATTTTCTTCGGCAGACCACACTGGTGCAGACGCAGGTATGGACCTACGGTGATAACGGAACGACCAGAGTAGTCGACACGTTTACCCAGCAAGTTCTGACGGAAACGACCCTGTTTACCTTTAATCATGTCTGCCAGAGATTTCAGCGGACGCTTGTTAGAGCCGGTGATAGCACGACCGCGACGGCCGTTATCCAGCAAAGCATCTACCGCTTCTTGCAGCATACGTTTTTCGTTACGTACGATGATGTCTGGCGCAGCCAGATCCAGCAGGCGTTTCAGACGGTTGTTACGGTTGATAACGCGACGATACAGATCGTTCAGATCCGACGTTGCGAAACGGCCGCCGTCCAACGGAACCAATGGACGCAAGTCTGGTGGCAGTACCGGCAGCACGGTCAGGATCATCCACTCTGGTTTGTTACCAGACTGAACGAACGCTTCCAGCAGCTTGATACGCTTGGTCAGCTTCTTACGTTTGGTTTCGGAGTTGGTTTCGTTCAACTCTTCACGCAGTTGCTCGCACTCTGCTTCCAGGTCCATGTTTTTCAACAGAGCCTGAATTGCTTCCGCACCCATCTTCGCGTCGAACTCATCACCAAACTCTTCCAACGCATCCAGATACTGCTCTTCAGTCAGGATCTGGCGTTTTTCGAGGTTAGTCATGCCGCCTTCGATAACCACATAGGATTCGAAGTACAGAACACGTTCGATATCACGCAGTGGCATATCCAGCAGCAAACCGATGCGCGATGGCAGCGATTTCAGGAACCAGATGTGTGCAGTCGGGGAAGCCAGTTCGATGTGGCCCATACGCTCACGGCGTACTTTAGTCTGGGTCACTTCAACGCCGCACTTCTCGCAGATCACGCCGCGATGTTTTAAACGCTTGTACTTACCGCACAGGCATTCGTAGTCTTTTACTGGTCCGAAGATACGGGCACAGAAAAGGCCGTCACGTTCTGGTTTGAACGTACGGTAGTTAATGGTTTCTGGCTTCTTAACTTCACCAAAAGACCAAGAACGGATCATGTCTGGCGATGCCAGAGCAATTTTGATCGCATCAAACTCTTCGGTCTTAGTTTGCGCTTTCAGAAACTTTAGTAAGTCTTTCACGGATTGGCTCCCGTCGGGTTAGACCTGTTAGGCACCTGGTCTGTATTGATTAACAGGCAGGTGCCCCTGTGATCAGTGCGAATTCGAGTACTTACTCGTCTTCCAGCTCGATGTTGATACCCAGAGAACGGATTTCTTTCAACAATACGTTGAAGGATTCCGGCATGCCTGGTTCCATACGATGATCGCCATCTACGATGTTTTTATACATCTTAGTACGGCCGTTCACGTCATCGGACTTAACAGTCAGCATTTCCTGCAGGGTATATGCGGCACCGTATGCTTCCAGCGCCCACACTTCCATCTCACCGAAGCGCTGACCACCGAACTGAGCTTTACCACCCAGCGGCTGCTGAGTAACAAGGCTGTAAGAACCGGTAGAACGCGCGTGCATCTTATCGTCAACAAGGTGGTTCAGTTTCAGCATGTACATGTAGCCGACAGTAACCTGACGCTCGAATTGCTCGCCGGTACGGCCGTCAAACAGTGTGATCTGACCAGAGGTAGGGATTCCGCCCATTTCAAGCAGTTGCTTGATCTCTGACTCTTTCGCACCGTCGAAGACTGGTGTTGCAATCGGCATACCTTTTTTCAGGTTCTCAGCCAGACGCAATACTTCGTCATCGGTGAAGGTGGTCAGATCAACTTTCTGACAAACGTCGTCGCCCAGATCATAGGCACGCTGGATGAACTCGCGCAGCTTAGAAACTTCTTCTTGTTTCTTCAGCATGGCATTGATTTTTTCACCAATACCTTTCGCGGCCATACCCAGGTGGGTTTCCAAAATCTGACCAATGTTCATACGTGATGGAACGCCCAGCGGGTTCAGTACGATATCAACAGGAGTCCCGTTTTCATCGTAAGGCATATCTTCGATCGGGTTGATCTTGGAGATAACACCTTTGTTACCGTGGCGGCCTGCCATCTTGTCACCAGGTTGGATTTGACGTTTAACGGCCAAATACACTTTAACGATTTTCAGCACACCTGGTGCCAGATCATCGCCCTGAGTGATTTTACGACGCTTAGCTTCGAGTTTTTTCTCAAACTCGGATTTCAGTTCGTCATACTGTTCAGCAAGCTGTTCCAACTGATTCTGTTTGTCTTCGTCAGTCAGTGACAGTTCTAACCAACGATCGCGAGGCAATTTGCCCAGCTTGTCAGCTTCAACACCGCCAGCAACCAGCGCAGACTGGATACGTGCAAACAGACCCGCTTCCAGGATCTGCAGCTCTTCAGTCAGGTCTTTCTTAGCCTGCTTCAGCTGCATCTCTTCGATTTCCAACGCACGCTTGTCTTTTTCCACGCCATCACGGGTGAAGACTTGCACGTCGATAACCGTACCGGAAACACCGTTTGGTACACGCAGAGAAGAGTCTTTAACGTCAGACGCTTTCTCACCGAAGATCGCACGCAGCAGTTTCTCTTCTGGCGTCAGCTGGGTTTCACCTTTAGGTGTCACCTTACCAACCAGAATGTCACCACCGGTCACTTCAGCACCGATATAAACGATACCGGACTCATCCAGTTTAGAGAGCGCAGCTTCACCCACGTTAGGGATGTCAGCGGTGATCTCTTCAGGCCCTAACTTGGTGTCACGGGACACACATGCCAGTTCCTGGATATGGATGGTCGTGAAGCGGTCTTCCTGCACAACACGTTCGGAGACTAAAATGGAGTCTTCGAAGTTGTAACCGTTCCAAGGCATGAACGCGACACGCATGTTCTGACCCAGTGCCAGTTCGCCCAGATCTGTTGACGGACCATCTGCCAGCACGTCGCCGCGCTCGATTGGCTCGCCCAGATTCACACACGGCATCTGATTGATGCAGGTGTTCTGGTTAGAACGGGTGTATTTGGTCAGGTTATAAATGTCGATACCTGCTTCGCCCGGGTACATCTCTTCTTCGTTAACACGAATAACGATACGGGATGCATCCACGTACTGAACAATACCGCCACGTTTAGCTACGGCAGTAACACCGGAGTCAACCGCTACAGCACGTTCCATACCAGTACCTACCAGCGGCTTATCAGCGCGCAGGGTCGGAACTGCCTGACGTTGCATGTTCGCACCCATCAATGCACGGTTGGCGTCATCGTGTTCCAGGAATGGAATAAGTGAAGCACCAACGGATACAACCTGCTGGGTGGAAACGTCCATGTAGTCAACCTGATCGCGGCTAAACAGGCTTGATTCGCCTTTGCTACGACAAGTGACCAGGTCTTCAATGAAGCGCCCTTCGTCGTCCAGGTTGGAGTTCGCCTGAGCGATTACGAAGTTGCCTTCTTCAATTGCAGACAGATAGTTGATTTCATCAGTCACCAGACCATCACGCACGCGACGGTAAGGGGTTTCCAGGAAACCGTACTCATTGGTCTGTGCATACACAGACAAGGAGTTGATCAGACCGATGTTTGGACCTTCTGGCGTTTCGATTGGACATACGCGACCGTAGTGAGTCGGGTGTACGTCTCGAACTTCAAAGCCAGCACGTTCACGGGTCAAACCGCCCGGGCCCAATGCAGAGATACGACGCTTATGCGTAATCTCAGACAACGGGTTGTTCTGGTCCATAAATTGTGACAGCTGGCTTGAGCCGAAGAATTCTTTCACCGCAGCCGAAATCGGCTTAGCGTTGATCATATCCTGAGGCATCAATGTGTCGAGGTCGCCCAGAGACAAACGCTCTTTAACAGCACGCTCAACACGAACCAGACCTACACGGAACTGGTTTTCAGCCATTTCGCCGACGGAACGAATACGACGGTTGCCCAAGTGGTCGATATCATCCACTTCGCCCTGGCCGTTACGAATGCCGATCAGCTTTTTCATTACCTGAATGATGTCGTCTTTGCTCAGGATACCTGAACCTTCGATTTCATCACGCAGCAGAGAACGGTTGAACTTCATACGACCAACAGCAGACAGGTCGTAGCGATCTTCAGAGAAGAACAGGTTCTCAAACAGGCTTTCGGCCGCTTCACGCGTTGGTGGCTCACCAGGACGCATCATTCGGTAGATCTCAACCAGTGCGCTCAGGCGATCGCTGGTTGGGTCGACGCGAATGGTCTCGGACATGTACGCGCCATGATCGAGGTCGTTGGTGAACAGCGTTTCAATGGTTTTGTGACCGGACTGGCTCAGTTTAGCCAGCAGATCCAGAGACAATTCCATGTTAGCCGGGACGATCAGCTCACCGGTATTGGTGTCGATGTAGTCTTTAGAGACCACTTTCCCTGCGATGTATTCAACAGGGACTTCGATGCGCTGAATTTCGTCTTTTTCAAGCTGACGAATATGGCGGGCAGTGATGCGGCGGCCTTTTTCTACATAGACTTTGCCGTCAGCTTCGATATCAAAGGAAGCTGTTTCACCGCGCAGGCGCTCAGGTACCAGTTCCATCTGCAACTTGTTGTCGCGGATCTGGTAAGTCACCTTGTCAAAGAACAGGTCAAGGATCTGTTCAGTCGTGTAATTTAATGCACGCAGAATGATAGTCGCAGGCAATTTACGGCGACGGTCAATACGCACAAAAAGGTTGTCTTTCGGGTCAAACTCGAAATCTAACCATGAACCGCGGTAAGGGATGATACGTGCGTTATAAAGCACTTTACCCGATGAGTGGGTTTTACCCTTATCGCTGTCGAAGAATACGCCCGGACTACGGTGCAGCTGAGATACGATAACCCTCTCAGTACCGTTAATCACGAAGGTACCATTTTCGGTCATGAGCGGAATTTCGCCCATATAGACTTCTTGTTCCTTGATGTCTTTGACCGTACCTTCTGGTGCTTCACGTTCGTAGATTACCAGGCGCAGTTTCACGCGCAGTGGCGCGGAGAACGTCACACCACGGATCTGGCATTCTTTAACGTCGAATACAGGCTCACCAAGACGGTAGCTAACGTATTGCAGCTCAGAGTTACCGCTGTAGCTCTTGATAGGGAATACAGAACGGAATGCAGCTTCCAGACCGTACTGGCCTTCCGGATCTTGCTCGATAAACTTCTGGAACGAGTCAAGCTGGATAGAAAGGAGATATGGAATGTCCAAAACTTGTGGACGTTTACCAAAATCCTTACGAATGCGTTTTTTCTCGGTATAGGAGTAAACCATAGGGTTCCTCAGCTCGCTGATCAGTGACCCAATCTTGTCTGCCCTGAGAAGGACAGTTCATGCAACACCGTTTATGTCGACCGGAAAGCAGAAACGCTTCCCGCAATATCTGTTTTCTACCACTCTTAAATCATTTCGTTGTGCGTTATCTGTAGATGAGCTACAGCAAGGGGCATCAATATATTAAGGCGTCTATAGAAAGAGATATTAGAGTAGTTCAGTGCTCAAACAGTGTGAAACACCACTGACACTCTATAGCGCAAAAAGGCTGGTGACTAAAAAGTCACCAGCCATCAGTCTGTTAGGACAGACTGCACTCCGGGAAGTTAAACTTACTTAACTTCAACAGAAGCACCAGCTTCTTCCAGAGATTTTTTCAGAGCTTCAGCGTCGTCTTTGCTGATGCCTTCTTTCAGAGCTGCTGGAGCAGACTCAACCAGGTCTTTAGCTTCTTTCAGACCCAGGCCAGTTGCGGTACGAACAGCTTTGATAACTGCAACTTTGTTCGCGCCAACAGCAGCCAGAACAACGTCGAACTCAGTTTTTTCTTCAACAGCTTCAGCAGCAGCAGCAGGACCTGCAACAGCAGCAGCAGCTGAAACGCCGAATTTCTCTTCCATAGCGGAGATCAGTTCAACGATTTCCATTACAGACAGAGCTGCAACGCCTTCAATGATTTGTTCTTTAGTGATTGACATTTCAAGTGTTCCTAGAATTCAGAAATAGTGTATACGTAAGCAAATGAACGAGATAAAAAAGGCTGATTAAGCAGCTTCTTTCTGATCGCGTACAGCAGCCAGAGTGCGAACCAATTTGCCTGCAGAGGCTTCTTTCATGGTTGCCATCAGGCGTGCGATTGCTTCTTCGTAAGTAGGTAGAGTTGCCAAGCGGTCGATTTGAGCCGCAGGAATAAACTCACCTTCAAAGGCCGCAGCTTTAACCTCAAATTTTGCATTCGCTTTAGCGAAATCTTTGAACAGACGGGCAGCAGCGCCTGGGTGTTCAGCAGAGAATGCAATCAAGGTTGGACCGACAAACGTGTCTTTCAGGCACTCAAACTGAGTACCTTCTACGACGCGACGCATCAAGGTGTTGCGAACAACACGCATGTAAACGCCAGCTTCACGACCTGCTTTACGCAGTTCAGTCATTTTATCTACAGTTACGCCACGAGAATCCGCAACAACCGCAGACAGCGCGCCTTTGGCTACTTCGATGACTTCAGCAACAATCGCTTGTTTGTCTTGAAGATTTAATGCCATTAGCTTTTTGCTCCTGGATTTGGCCGGGGAAAATCCCCGGAACTCACATCACTTGTTATCGAGAATCGATATCAAGCGTTCAAACACGGTGAGCAGAGAATCCAGCAAAGACAAATCTTAATTCTTTATAAAAAAGACAAAGAAATATTTTCTTCAGGCTCTGTCACCGTCTACGCAGGAAGGATTAAGTCCCTTTCGGGACACCTGCGGTCTTGGACGGAGGTCTGGATAGGCCAGACTCCAACCGAAAAATCTTGGTTTCGCATTAACGAAACAACGGGCCATAGATTCTAGACAAATCTACCGCCCGCGTAAAGCGATAAACGTCAGCAGTTAATTAGTTAACTGTTGCGCTCAGGCCGCTTTGATCAACAGCAAGACCAGCGCCCATGGTAGTGGACAGGCTTACTTTCTTGATGAAAACGCCTTTAGCCTGAGAAGGCTTCGCTTTTTTCAGAGCGACCAACAGAGCTTCCAGGTTTTCTTTCAGCTTGTCGGATTCGAAATCAACCTTACCGATAGTGGTATGGATGATGCCGTTTTTGTCGTTACGGTAACGAACCTGACCCGCTTTAGCGTTCTTAACCGCTTCAGCAACGTTAGGAGTTACAGTACCAACTTTCGGGTTAGGCATCAGACCACGTGGGCCCAGAACCTGACCTAATTGGCCAACAACGCGCATTGCATCTGGAGATGCGATAACAACGTCGAAGTTCATTTCGCCTTTCTTGATCAGGTCAGCCAGATCTTCCATACCTACCAGCTCAGCGCCTGCAGCTTTAGCAGCTTCAGCGTTTGCACCTTGGGTGAAGACGGCAACGCGAACAGAACGACCGGTGCCATGTGGCAGTACGGTTGCGCCGCGAACGTTTTGATCAGATTTACGAGCGTCGATGCCGAGGTTAACAGCAACGTCAACGCTTTCTACGAATTTAGCAGTGGCCAGCTCTTTGAGCAGAGCAACGGCTTCGGTGATGTCATACTGTTTAGTAGCATCAACTTTGTCACGGATCACGCGCATGCGCTTGGTCAGCTTAGCCATTTATTAATCCTCCACTACCAGGCCCATGGAACGAGCAGTACCTTCGATGGAGCGAGTCATCGCTTCAACGTCAGAACCAGTCATGTCCGCAGCTTTGGTTTCTGCGATTTCACGAACCTGAGCACTCGTTACTTTACCCACTTTGTCTTTGTTCGGCTTGCCGGAACCAGACTTGATACCAGCCGCTTTCTTCAGCAGTACTGCTGCAGGAGGGGTTTTGGTAACAAAGGTGAAAGAACGGTCAGAATAAACAGTAATAACAACAGGAATTGGCAGGCCTTTTTCCATGCTATCAGTCTTAGCATTGAACGCCTTACAGAATTCCATGATGTTCACGCCTTGTTGACCCAGAGCTGGACCAACTGGCGGACTTGGGTTTGCCATACCGGCTGCAACTTGCAGCTTAACGTAGGCTTGTACTTTCTTGGCCATGGTAAATATCCTCGTTTGGGTGATATCGCCTGTTTGAAGAGGCTCCCCGTTATTTACAGAACTTGGTTCTTTACGCTTTACGTACAGAGGCTGCACATAAAAACAAAAGGCGCGAAATTATAGTTCAATTTCGCGCCTTGTACAACATCTGTTCTAACGAATATTTAGAAAGCTGCTGTTAGCCTTTTTCAACCTGACCGAAGTCCAGTTCAACCGGTGTTGCACGGCCAAAGATGGATACAGACACTTTCAGGCGGCTTTTTTCGTAATCAACTTCTTCAACCACGCCATTGAAGTCCGCAAACGGACCGTCGTTAACACGTACCAGTTCACCTGGTTCAAACAATGTTTTAGGACGTGGCTTATCACCCACTTGTTGCAGGCGATTCATGATCGCATCAACTTCTTTATCGCTGATTGGTGCAGGACGATCTGACGTTCCGCCAATGAAGCCCATCACACGAGGAACGCTGCGAACTAAGTGCCAGCTGGCGTCATTCATTACCATCTGTACCAGCACATAACCCGGGAAGAATTTACGTTCACTTTTACGGCGCTGGCCACCACGGATCTCAACCACTTCTTCGGTTGGAACCATGACTTCACCAAACAGTTCTTCCATGTCATGTAATTTGATGTGCTCACGCAGCGATTGCGCTACGCGGCCTTCAAAGCCAGAAAACGCCTGAACGACGTACCAACGTTTTTTAGGTGCTTCAGACATTTAGAACCTCAAGCCAGTAATGAAAGATACCAGGCGGACTAAAATACCATCCAGCCCCCACAGAATCAGAGACATAACGGCAGTCACCGCAGCAACGATCAGTGTGGTATGCAATGTTTCCTGGCGCGTTGGCCAAATGACTTTACGTACTTCAGTACGCGCTTCACGAGCAAACGCGACTGTCGCTTTGCCTTTAGTGGTCAGTAATGCCACTGCGCCTGCAATTGCGATAATAACAACTACGGCTAACGCGCGTAACGGCAGGCTGTATGCACGGTAATAATAGTTACCGACAATAGCTACAACCAACAAAACGGCAACAACCAGCCACTTTACCGCTTCCAGGCCGCGCCCGCTCCCTTGAGCCTCGGTATTCGCACTCATAAACCAACCCGTCACAATGATTCAGAACAAACAACTTTGCCTCGCATTGCGAGGCAAACCAAACCGATCGATGCTCTACTTGAGCGCAATTCGGTGTTTTACGCTATATCTCAGAGCCTATCTCACCAGTGATTATGACGTAAAAATCGCTGATGAGATAGGTTCTAGCGCCACAGCGTAGAAAAAAGGGCATCGAATGATGCCCTTTTAGTGTGTATTGCGTCAACGAATAGTGACAAAAAACTATCAGCGATTAAGCGATAACTTTAGCAACAACACCAGCACCTACAGTACGGCCGCCTTCACGAATTGCGAAACGCAGACCGTCATCCATCGCGATTGGGTGGATCAGGGTAACAACCATA
>NZ_JBLYPL010000038.1:0-26184 GCF_051851855.1 Rahnella sp. ATs2
CAGCCGCCCAAGCTTCAGCAAGAACCAATCTGGGGTTAGGGAATTCCGCGACTTTAAATACAGGCACTGCAGCAGGAACGGTAGCGGCTGGTAATGACTCGCGCATCACTGGGGCTACCCAGAAAGCCAGTAATTTATCTGACTTAGCTAATGCTGCGACAGCAAGGTCTAACCTCGGACTTGGGACGGCAGCTACTGCAACCGTTGGTACTGGTGCCAATCAACTCCCTAGCATGGCTTCATTTACGTCGGGATCTGGTTGGGTTAAGTTTCCAGATGGCACAATTATTCAAAGAGGAACATCTATATCAGGCCCGATTGGTTACCCCCTAGCTATTCCATTGCCGATTGCATTCACAAATTCTTTCACGGTGACAACTTCGTTTGATACCGCAAGCAACATAGCGACGGATTGCCCTTCCTTTTCTGTAACTCCAATCGGTCTGGCGGGCTTTTATTTGAGTAGCTCAAGACCTTCATCATCTGGTACCGGTGCCGGTGCAAACTGGATCGCAATTGGGAAATGAATCAATGAACAAATATTTATACGATGCAGTGACAAATGCATTTTACCCCCTCGATATGCAAGATGATTACGAGAGTGCGGGCGTTTGGCCGAAAAATGGCGTGGAAGTTGATGAGGATTTATTTGCTTCATTTCAAACCCCACCCTCTGGGAAGATTCGCATTGCTGGTGATGATGGATATCCAACATGGGGAGGCACACCACCACCTTCTCACGATGAGCAAGTAGCACTTGCAGAGACGGAAAAGCAAAGCCGAATAGAAGAAGCTAATGTTTATATCAACAGTAAACAATGGCCTGGCAAGGCAGCCATGGGGAGGTTAACTGACACAGAAAAGACGCAATATAATGCATGGTTGGATTATTTGGATGAGCTTGAGGCCTTAGATACGTTTCCTGCACCAGATATTCAGTGGCCTACTGCGCCTCATGCTTGAATAATTTTGTCACATTCATTGTATTAACCCTGACGATAATCTAACATGGATGTTTTATGTCTTCGGGTGCAAATCGTGGGTTCAGGAAAAATAAACAGCATTCATTATCTTCGCGGAATAGCGGCGTTAATGGTTGTTTTTTACCATCTTAGGGTAAATCTAAATAATGTATATGCGCAAAAGGATTTGGGCGATCTTCTTTTTTATGGCGGTGCCTTCGGGGTAGACCTTTTCTTTATAATTAGTGGATTTATAATTTGCTATGCTACAGAAAAAAAAGAAAACCTAATGGCAGTTAAGTATGTGCTGAGGCGATTTTTTAGAATATACCCACTGTTAATATTTTCGGTTTTAACGGCATTTTTTACCTTAGGGAACGGATATGACTTTTCTCTTTTGATTAGGTCTATCATTCCGTTAAATGAAAACTACTCTTCAGGATCGCCATTCTTTGGATATAATCTATTGGGTCCTGCATGGACGCTTACCTATGAAATAGCCTTTTACGCTATATTTATGCTTTCTTTTTCTATTAACCATAGATTCAGATGGTTAATCGCTATCTTATCAATACTGGCATTAGTCTGCGGAATACAATACCACTTCAAAGGTGTAGTTACATTAGCCGCCTATAATGATAATTCTTTTGCGAATGGCAGCGTACTTCATGCTCCGCTGACATTCTTGTCCTCTCCTTTATTTATTGACTTTATATACGGATTAGTAATATATAAAATATTTACTTTAACGAGGGGTGTAAAACTGCCAGATTATCTTGAAAAAGCACTAGGGGTGATTTCTGGTTTTGTTTTTTTAATAGCTATCTTGTCTATACTCTCTGTTCAAGTATATGGACATGGCCCTATGCTTTGGGGAATGTGGTGTGCAGTATTAGTAGTCTCTGGTCTTTGCTTCGAAAAATTCAATACAGTAAAAGAAATTCCTTGTCTAAATGTGTTGGGGGATATTTCATACTCACTTTATTTAACGCATGCGATTATAATCGAGGCTTTCCAAAAGTACCCAGATACCTTCAAGTTGTTTAATAATCATAATGGTATCTCGCAACTTATATATCTTACCATCGTATCTATATTTTTGGCTTTTTGGGTTCACAAACTTATTGAGAAACCATTTATAGGAATCGGGAAAAAAGTCATAAGTAAGATATCTTAGAAAATAAGCATGCAACTTCCATCTTAACCCCGCTCCGGCGGGGTTTTTATTTCCTTTCAGATCAGCCTTCTAAGATTTTTCTCTCTACACTGACTTCACAAACCAAATTCCTCATGATTATACTGTGTGTATGAACAGTATTTTTTTGAGGCGGTTATGGCTAAGAAGGATTTGGGTTTTGACATCGTGTACCGCGGCGAGACTCGGGATCGAATAGAACCTGGCAAGTACGTCTTCTTCCAGCGCCTGAAAGAGCACGGTGGCGGTTACTGGTTGGGACAGGTTTACGATGACTGGTTCTGCTTTGTCATTGAACAGCCAGTGTCTCTGATGCAGGGCATGGAGATTCTGCAGACAATGGCAGGGCAAAAGAAGGACATCATGAAGTTTGATGATAGCTTGGATAACTTCATGCTCCGATGAAAACGAAATCTTCACGAATTGAAACTAAATAGGTATTAACTATCTGAAATCAAAGGAAGTGGAAATAAGGTTTTGATAGTTATTTGTCGTATATAAAATAAGTTAATGTGTTGATATAAAAGGAATAAATTAATTTTTTGCGTATAAAGGAATCGTATTCGGTCTTTTTTTGCCTGTTTTTCAAATCAAAAAATTGCAATCCAAACAGTCAATTAGCCGATTTTCACTTACCTTCGGTATCCCCAATTTAGACTTTCTCTCACCATTGTAGCTATGATGCTTTCATACTCTATTTGCATGACCTGACAGGGCGAATTCTATGCTGATTTATAATGTTTTTGGTCGCCACCTTGCTGTTAAAAAGACTTCCGGTGGATGGCAAGTCTTCCGTGCGGATTTGGCAGAGAGAAAGTTTTCCAGACTTTATGACATCATCATTCCTGATGAGATGACTGAGGATGAGATTCCCGGCTGGCTGGGAGATATTTTTCATGAGGCGGCCAGTGAAAGGCATCCGGATGTCAGGCGGGTGGAATAACCGGGCAAGGCATTGCTGAAGAGCGCTCCCAGATTTCAGTTAAAAAAAGCCCGCTCGGGGCGGGCTGAAAGGGGTAATGCGAGGGTCTTACACACTATGAAGGACAGTTCACAGTGGACACAGGAGAAGAAACTTAGTCTTCGGGAGTTAAAATAACAAACTCAATGTCGATTTATGTCAAACCTTCGTAAGTTTCTTTCCCTACTTGTAACTCTGTCAGAACATTATTTACTCAGGCGCTATACTCATAATATTACTCTCGATAAATCAAGGGACTGCTGCGGCACAACCGGGTAAGGAGCATTATGCGATATTGGGTTAGCCTGATTGTGATTTTAGCTGCAGCGTATTTCTGCAGTCCGTGGTTAAACCGCCATGTGCCTTCTGAATATAATCCTTTCACCCCGCTGGTTATCACTGACCCTCCGAATCTGATTACCCGGTACAAATTAAGAAAGCTGGATAATAATCCTCACGAATGTCTGGCCGCACTTGAACGTGCTCAAACTGAAGGCGCTATCCAGTTCAGTAATGCAGGGAATATGGGAGGAAAGTGTCCGCTGACTGATCCCGTTCGTGTTCGGGGTTTTGGGGATGTTGCACTGAGTTCTAACTATCTGGCGAGCTGTCGCCTTGCCCTTAGCAGTGCGATGTTTGTCGGGCAGGTGGCGAAGCCCTTGGCTTCTCAGGAGTTAGGTTCACGGCTGGTGAAAATTGACCATCTGGGCAGTTATGCCTGCCGGAACGTTTACAATAAACCCAATGCACGGCTCAGTGAACATGCGACGGCTGAAGCTCTTGATATCTCGGGTTTTGAGCTGGCGGATGGCCGACATTTAACCGTGTTGAAGCAGTGGCCTCAGACTGGCACTGAAGCGCAGTATATTCATACATTGTTCACAGAGAGCTGTCCGTTTTTTGGAAACTCTATCGGTCCGGATTATAACGCAGCGCATGCGAATCACTTCCACTTAGGCATGCGCTGGTTCGGATTTTGCCGCTAAGCCGTGAGGTCGTTAATCTGCCAGATAACGCTCAACCAGGCGAGTCCAGTAGGCTGCGCCGAAGCTCAGGCTTTCATCATTAAAGTTGTAAGCCGGATTGTGCAAAACGGCGCTGTCCCCGTTACCCAAACGAAGGAAGCACCCCGGCTTTTGCTGCAGGAAATATGCAAAATCTTCACTGCCTGAAATGGGTGGCAGATTATCAATGACGTTGTCTTCACCCAGCAGTTCTTTTGCCACTTCGGTTGCAAACGCTGTTTCCTTATCATGATTCACAAGCACCGGGTAGCCGGGCACATATTCAATTTCTGCTCTTGCGCCGTATCCGGCTGCATGATTATCCACCAGCTGACAAATGCGCTGTTCGAGGATTTTACGTACTTGCGGATCAAACGAGCGGACGCTCATTTCCAGACGGGCTGTTTCCGGGATGACATTCGCCGCATGGCCGGAGTGCAATGAACCGATAGTGACCACTGCCGTTTCATTTGGGTCGATGTTGCGTGAAATGACCGACTGCAAGGCAACAACCAGACTGCCGGCAACCAGAATGGGGTCAACGGTCATGTGAGGGCGGGCGGCATGACCCCCTTTTCCATGGATAGTGATATTGACGGTGTCGCAGGCAGCCATAAACGGCCCTGATCGGAACATCATTTTCCCGACCGGATAGCCCGGATGATTATGTAAGCCGTAAACGGCATCACACGGGAATCGCTCAAAAAGTTGTTCAGCCAGCATGCGTTCAGCGCCGCTGTTGAAACCGATTTCTTCTGCAGGCTGGAAAATAAGATGTACGGTTCCCGAGAAGTTTTTGCTGCGTGCCAGTTGTTCGGCTGCACCAAGAAGCATCGTTGTGTGTCCGTCATGTCCGCACGCATGCATTTTGCCTGGATTCTGGCTGGCGTAACTCACACCTGTTTGTTCAGTTATCGGTAAGGCGTCCATATCGGCACGAATCCCGATACTGCGTGAACCGTTGCCAAGTGTCATTGTGCCGACGACGCCGAAGCCGCCAATGCCCGTCGTCACCTGAAAGCCGAGAGATGCTAATCTTTCAGCCACGAGCGCAGCCGTTGCGGACTCTTCATTGGAGAGCTCCGGGTGTTGGTGCAAGTGTTGGCGAACTTTACGCAGCTCAGGAATAAGGTCGGCTACGTCAGCGATGGTGCAAAGTGATTTATTATTCATTTTTAGATATCTGTTTTTGCCTGAAAAAAATCCGGTGAACTGACCGGCGCCACGTCGTTACATCAGACAGAATGCTATGTGGAATCACCGCTTGCAATCAATTAATCAGGCCTGGAAAGAGGTTTTCAGATATGTGGAATGTTCAATTCAATAACGCTATGTAACTGATGTAACGCGCTAAAGTTTATTACGTGACGTTACGCAAGAATCAACTTTGACCGTGGACGGTATTCCCTGATGTCTGTAACTTCATGAGCTGCAAAACGTTGGATTGCGAGGTCTTAAGATCAGGCAAATGGTTTTCCAATCGCCTGAGCAAAATATTATAAGAGATGAAGGTTTTTTTATAAGAAGGTGATCAGGCTGGCAGGTAGCTGATTGAATGCTCCAGAGAGTCGCATTTGGAATCGATGAGGACATTCCAGACACCTTTGTAGGGGATCCCTACATAAGCCGTATTCTGATCATTAACTGTCAAAATATCGCCGAAACCAGAGTGACGTCCTTTTCGCTCAACTTCACTTTCACACATCAGGTGTATGTGACATTTTTCTGAACAACGTATGACGACAGTGTCGCCACCAAACAAACTCAGTCTGGCTCGAACAATAGGCATGACTTTTCCCCAATTAGATAAAGCACCTGAAATACGCTGTAACCGAACACTGCCAGGTTTTACGTCACCCAGACGGGAGTGATATTGGTCACACAACGCTCATTTATCTATAAAACCAGACAAAAGCTGGGGAAATAATGACTTTAATCAAAAGTTATAAGAATCTTTCAGAGATTAATAATTCGCCATTTTTATGCCTGTAACCAAAAATGATCCTATTTTTAAGAAAGAAGTAAAAATGTAATTATGAGGTTAGCGGAATGTGCTGAATCAAATCGGATGGTAACATCTGTAGAGTACCTTTCGGTGCAGTGATGAAGTGTATTCATTCGTTACAGAGTAATAAATTAGCTGCTTTTTCTTTCACAAGCTGACACCCTATAGGCGTATAACATGTGCGCGCGTTTGAAATTGATTATTATCGGATTTATTACCGTCCCACACGCCCATTTTGCGGGTGATGAAGAAAAAGCGCGCGCAACACTTTCCTATTTTATCCAGTTATAAGGGCATCGGATGAATTGCTCCGAAAAATTTAAATACATCAGAAATTTCAGTGCGTTAACCCTGGTTCTGAATGCTTTTTTTACCATGCCGGCACATGCGGACGACGCGCAGTTACGGGCATGTGGCAATGCAAAAACCGCCAAAGACTGTCAGCTACCTTTCCAGCAAGGGCTTTCGCCTGTTCAGGTCGGACTTTCGCGTGAACCACAGTGGGGCTACGTGGATACCACCGGGCACATGGTCATCAAACCTGATTTCAGCGAAGCGCGGGGGTTTGTTAACGACCTGGCTGCGGTGAAAAAAGGCGACCAGTTCGGATATATCGATAAAAAAGGCCACTGGGTTATCGAGCCGCGTTTTACGCGTGCTACAGATTTTAATGCCCAAGGGACTGCCTTAGTGGTGACAGATAATCGTCTGGCGCTCATAGACAAAAAAGGCGCAGTGATTAAAACGCTGCCATTCGCCGTTGCACTCGACAGCCGTGGTTTTGCCGGCGGTCAGGCCCTGGCAAGTGTCCAAACGCAGGTGTCACCTGCGTTGTGGAATGCTTCCACCGATCGCTCTCTTTCTTTACCTGATGATGTTATGGCGCTCGATTTGCCACAGTCAGGGTTAATCCCCGCCAAAAAACGTGATTCTTCAGAAGAAGGTTATTGGGGCTATCTCGATGAGAACGGTGACTGGGCGATAAACCCGATGGTGCTTAAAACGCGGGATGAACCACAACTTAATGGTGACGTAGTTGCGGTAAAAACCAAGAATCTTTGGTCATTTGTGGATCGTCAGGGTGTTGCGTTAAATAAAGAGCAATACAAATCTGTTCGACCGCTTGCTTCCGGCAGCTGGCTGGTGACTGGGAATGATAACAATAAACAGTTACTCAGCAGCAAGCTGGAGAAAGTGCAGGATATTCCTGCTGATCAGTCTGAAAACATTCTGGTCTGGGGAAAAGCAACGCTGGGTACGGGTAGCAAAGGCATTGTTATCATCGGTGCAGATAATCAGATTGTTTCGCTGAAAGTGAATAAGCCGCAAGTGCTGCAGCAGGGAAATCATCTCTGGGTTATGCAAACTGAAGGCAAGGCACCACAAGTCGCCCAGATTTATGACAACAATGGTGTAGCGCTTCTCAATGATGCCACCCTTACTGCTCTCAAAGACTACCAGCTGCGGCCATTGGGTACAGTGGCGATCACAGATGATGTCACTGCACTGCCAGAAACAAACGGCGATGTGGCACACAGTCTCCCATGGGCGGTTCTGACCCCCGCGGATGCCAGCAAACCGCCTGCCATTCTTACCTCGCAAGGTAATGTTTTGTCTGATCCTCAATGGGCTTCAGTAGAAATCTCCGGTTCTCAGGCGCCGCTTATCATCCACACTCAAACTAAAAAAACGGGTGCTGTCGATGCTTCAGGTAAGTGGGTTATTCAGCCGGTGTATACCCAGATCACTCCGTTCGAGGGTGATTACACCTGGGCTGTAGAGAATGCCAATAATACAGATGTTAAACATCTGATTGACCGAAACGGTAATGCAATCGAGGTACCGGCAGACATTCAGAAAAATGCTCAGCGTTTATCCTCAGGATTGATTTATTACACCGAGGGTGAAAAAGAAGCGCAGCGCTGGGGCTTGTGGGATATCGCGAGCAAAAGTATTAAGGTGACACCACAGTTCACTGAAATCGATGCCTTCAGCGAAGGTTATGCTCTGGCTAAAACGGATGAAGGATGGGGCGTTCTCAGCGCTAATGGCTCCTGGGCGATAGCCCCGGATGCGGAGCGAAGCGGTAAATTCCAATATATTGGTCAGGATGCGTTTACTCTTTCTGATAACGATCAGCCTGTAGAACGTGGTGCACTCGCCAGCCATTACAGTCTTTATAGTGCCCAAAGCGGGCAGGCGTTAGCGACGGATTTACTCGCCAGACCACAAGCTGTCGGGCAGAACCATTGGCTGGTTCAACCTTCCGAAGGGGGCGTGGCCTTACTGGACAACGCCGGGCGTTCCCCGGTCAGTAAAGCCATTAACGCTTCATCGAGTTCTGTAGAAGGTGACTGGATAAAATTGAGTTTCGCGCCACATTACGGCGCGATTGACAGCCAGGGCTACTGGCAAATTCAGCCGCTTTACACGGCTGAATTTAATTTCATCGCACCTCTGAATCTAAGCCGTGCTGTCAGCGACGGGCGAACTATGCTGATAAATGACCATGGCGCTTCGGCAGAGGGCTTCGAACAGGCGCAACCGCTTAATTCGATGATGCGCCTTGTCATGAATGATGACGAGAAAGGTGAAACCGTTCTTTATGACAACGATGGCAATGAAATCCAGCGCTTTGTCGGGCTTGACAGCCTGCAGGCCGACAAAGCCAGTTCGGGTGTTATTCCTATGCGTGATCAAAAAGGCCTTTATGGTTTTGTCGATCAGCAAGGCAAGAAGTTGATCGGTGCTTACTTCGATCAGGTGGGTGCGATGAGCAATAATTTTGCGACCGCCGTGAAAAAATCAACGTACGGCAACCTGCTGGGATATATCAATACCACGGGCCGTTTCGCTGTTTTGCCTAAATTTGACTGGGCAACCGATTTTAGTGAGAAGCGTGCGTGGGCTGGTGGCAAGGGTGTGGTGAATTTGCTGAATGCCGACGGGAATGTACAGGCAAAAATTCAGGTGCGTTGTAATCAGCGCGTCATCGTGGATGCGAAAGGTGCTTATCTTTGGCCTGCGAAAGCACCCACTTGCGGTTCCGGGGGTAATTAATGATTGTCAGCAAACCTTTAAGGCTACGTCACGCACTCCACTGCGCATTGAACACCGGTAGCACATTGGCCTTTTTGACGCTGACTGCCTCGGCTGTTGCGGCTGAACCTGTAATGGCTGAATCAGCACCGGGATGTTCGGCGCCATTGCCCGCTTCCAGGGCCGATATCCAGTTACGCGCGGCGCTGCCTTTAGTGCAAAATTTGTGTATCCGCGATGTGCGTGAAGGGCGTGCTGCCGTACTTTTATCCGCAGCTGAGGCAACGGATGAGCGCTGGGGGTTTCTGGATAATCAGGGGCAGCTCGTCATCAAACCTGTTTTTGAGCAGGTTGGGGATTACCACTTCGGTGCCGCTGCCGCCATGCAGCAGGGAAAATGGGGCTATATCGATCTGACCGGCAACTGGATGATTCAGCCTTCCTTTGACAGCGTACAACCCTTTACAGAAGCCGGTCTGGCCGTTGTGAAGGTGGACGGAAAATCCCAGATTATTGATCGTAAAGGTATTCAGGTCGGTAAAGCACTTGATGATTTGGTTGATGATGCTGTCCTGAGTAATGGTGTTCCTGCCCGCCTCAGCCTGACATTTAACAGCGTACTTCTTTCACCAGACGGTGTACGCCATGTGGCGACGGACAAAATGGAAGTGGTTGAGCCGTTTGGTTCCGATGATCTGTTCATTGCGGTCGATGCCACAAAAGGCTATGGCATTGTGGATGGGAATCTGACCTGGCGTGTTCAGCCACAGTACACGTCCATCACCTTGGATCCCCGTAATCTTTCTGTCGCACTGGCGAAAAAAGCGGATGGAATTACTTTAATCCGCACTGACGGAAGTCAGGATGAGCAGAAATATCTTACTGTCAGCGAGGAAACGGGCGCCTTCTGGCTGGCGAAAACGGTCGATGGCATCAAATTGCTGAATAATTCTGCCGCTGTGATTGCCACTTTCAATGAAGCCGGAGCGGCAGCACTTCGGGTTTCAGGGGATTATGTTTTAAATCCTGCCAGCAAAGACTCTCTGACTCTATATGTGCCGGGGCGAAAACAAGCCATTACGCTGCCTGCAGGCAGTGAGCCCTGGGAGCAGAATACCGGTGAGTTCCTGATAACGACCAAAGGTGAGCAGAAAAAAGTGAATGCCATTGTTGCTCCTTCTGGCGGAGTCATTGGCGGGACTCAGAATGTTGGCTGGCTGGCGCAAATTTCCAGTGCTGAAGTTATCGATCACCGTTTGTGGCTGCGCAATGATCAAGGTGATGTGGTGAATGTGGTTGATGCCACAGGCAAGGCATTGCTGAATCAGAAGAGTATCAGCACTCTGGAAGGCAGCCGTATCGAACCTCTGACTGCCAGTATTGATGCCCCTTCAGCTTCAGCGCCACAGGCACTTGCGCTGGTGCGCCCTGGTAATACTGGCAGCAAAAATGGCGCGGGTTTCCTGCGCCCGGATGGCTCCCTTCAGCTTGATACTAAATGGCAGGATATTGAACCTGCTGACAGCAGCAATAACATCGGTCAGTTCATCGTGAGTACAGCCGATGGCACTGGCGTGGTGGATGTGCAGGGCAAGGTTATTATCCCGCTGACTGAAGATAATATTTCTCCTTTTGTGCAGGGTTACGCTCTGGACTATCTGAATGGAAAACTGACCGCACTTGATCACGCCGGTAAGCATTATGATTTGCCGAACGTGTTTGAGATTGAATCCCTCGGCAATGGCTGGTTCCGCTATCGTGAAACGGCAGCCGAGGGGGCGTTGTGGGGCATCTACGACGTCATCAGTCAGAAGACTGTCCTGCAACCGGCGTATCAGGATGTAGGCGATTACTCAGAGGGTCTGGCCGCATTCAAATCACCGGAGGGGCTGTGGGGGATACTCGACAGTCAGGGTAAAGTGGTTGTGCCGCCGAAATATGCTGAGGCCCGCCGCATTAACTCCGCCCTCTGGTTACTGACGCAACCTGCAACCGACGGACAATCTGAATCGGCTGTTCTGGCAGAAATCACAGGCAATGACGCGCAACCAAGAATTGCACCTGTCGCCGGACTCACCGTAAATCAGTTTAGTGACGGACGTATTCTGGCTACTTCTGCGGCCGGTCAGTCCTGGCTTCTGGATGCTAAAGGTAATATTCAGCTTCATGAGCAGCAAACACGTATCAGTGCGCTCGGCGACTGGGTCAAATTATCGCGCCAGCCTCAGCAAGGATATCTGTCTGCGCAAGGCGAATGGCAAATTCAACCTGTGGGTGAAAGCCGGAGTTCTGCTTTTGTGCGAGGGCGGGCCTTGCGCTCAACGCCAGCAGGCTATGAGCTGATTGATGACAAAGGTGTGCGCGTGGCAGCCATGCCGGAAGGGCTGTGGAGCATGCCGCCAGCGAGCGGCTGGTCCGTGTCCTATGATCCGCAGGACAACGAGCCTGCGACACGCTATGTCGATAATACCGGTAAACTGGTTCTTACGGTTCAGGGCCACGCCAGTCAGATGGTCGATGATCATGCCGTACTGACGCGTGCTGATGGGACAAAAACCTGGATTAACGGGCAGGGTAAACAGACTGATGGCGTCTCTTATGCTGATTTAGGTTTGCCTGTCGACGGGCTGGCTTTCGCCAAAACTGACGGTAAGTATGGTTATGTCGATGCGCAGGGCAACTTCGCGGTGGTACCGGTGTTTAGCGCTGCGTCGCCGTTTGACAGCGGAGTGGCGGTCGTTTCCACACAGGCCATGTCGATGATGATCGACAAAACGGGTAAACCTCTGGCGCGTGTTGATAAGGAATGTGGTATTAGCGTCTTATACGGCGCCGGTAGCGCGCGTCAGTGGCCGGCGACAATGCCGGAAAACTGCAAACCTTAAGACACTTTTCCGGCTTGCAAAACCCGCTGCGGCGGGTTTTTTTGTGCTAATGTTTAACTGTAATGGCAGTGAACTATCTCAATTGAAAGGATAAATTATGATTCCGCAGATCCCACTCAAATACAGGGACGCAGAGCGCTGGTCGTTTGGTGATACTGAATCGTCAGCTGACGAACTGGCTAAGCGCGTTATTGCTGGCACAAAAACCGCCACCTGTTCAAATCTTGATGATGATCCTGAACCTGAGCCGGGCGAAATCTTTGTGGTAGTTGATGGCCGCAATAATCCGGTGTGTGCCGTGCAACTGACCGAAGTGAAACAAGTGCCTTTTGATCAGGTAACAGAACAACATGCCTGGGAAGAAGGAGAAGGTGACCGGACGCTGGCATACTGGCGCAAAGAGCACCAGCGTTTCTTTGAGGAATATGAAATGTTTGAACCGACTATGCCTCTGTTACTCATGAAGTTCCGGATGGTTGAAAAGTTCTAAACCTTTCCAGAGGCCTGATGCAGAAATCAGGCCTTTTCATTCGTCAGTGAAATGATCAACCTGATGTTTTCAGTGTCCGACCAGGAATACGTCATGTCCGTTAATCAGCGTTCGTTTTCTGCTTCTTCCGCAGTCCCTTATTTTAACCAGTGGGAAGATCCTGACTGTGCGGCCGGGATTATTGCCGGAGATATCAAACTCAGTGATATCAGTTTGTGGCCTCAGTCCGGCGCATCTGATCAGCAGGAATTTATTGAGTGGGCAAACCATGTTTGCGGGATGTGTTGCCTGAAAATGGTGCTGGCCGCTGTTTCAGGCAAAGTAGTGCCTGTTTTGAAACTGACCTACCGCAGCTTGTCCTACGGGGCATATATTCGCGAGGGTGACAACATTAAGGGGCTGATCTACGCGCCTTTTGTTGAATATGTCCGGCAGGAGTTGGGGCTTGAAGCTCAGGTGAAGGTAGATATCTCGGCACAAGAAATAGCCGGTCAACTGCAGGAACACCGGTTTTTTATTGCTTCGGTGCATCCTTCGGTTCGTATCCCGGACTCCACACCCCCGCAAAAAGGCGGTCATCTGGTGCTGGTAACGCGAGCGGATTCTCAGACTGTGACCTTTCATAATCCTTCAGGTCACAATGTTTCTACCCAACAGGATGTCACGTTACCTGTGGAAACTTTCGCGCGCTTTTTTGCCGGGCGGGGTATCTCTCTGGTCAAAAAAACTCAACCTCAACAGTGACTCACGCCGTCCGACCGCAAGCGGCGTGGCGAACTCACTTCCGTTCGCCACGCTGTGTTACTCCAGTCGCATGATCCACTCATCTTTCTGTTCGTCGTACTTTTCTTTATACAACACAGAATGACGGCCATCGAGGACTGCCGGAACGCTGGTGTGGTCATCCCAGGCATCAAGCTGCATGCACAAATCAGGGTCTGATTTGCACGGAATATGCACCTTATCGCCGCCTTTTGCTTCAGGCGTTGAAAGATGTGCATCGTCAATTTCGTAACTGCCAATCCGGATAATCGATTTTCCCATCTGATACTCCTCGCCAGAGTGAAGTAAGCCATTTCAATGACATCAGGTATGACCAGTTGGTCTGCCTTATTTGAGAATAGTCGACAGCACAAAAAGCGCCACCCGAATTTTTTGCGGATATTCTTTTTTATGGACGACGAGAAGAGGCAGGATTTTGAACCGGGTGTGGCGGTGTTCAAATGCCGGGAGCCGCCTTATGCTAAACGCAGCGGCTCGGAAAAGGATTAAAGCTGATTAAATCTTACTGACACAGGCATCGCGTTAATCTGGTTGCGGCCATTATTTTTGGACAGATACAAGGCCTCATCTGCGGCACTGACGATATCTGACTGATCTTCAATGCCGGGATCCTGGTCCGGCATATAAGTCGCAATCCCCTGACTGATGGTGACGCGGTTAAATTCACTGAAGCTATGCTTGATGCCCAGCGATTCAATCGATTCCATAATGTGTTGTGCGACAATCCATGCGCCTTTCAGGTCAGTATCCGGCAGAATGGCAGCGAACTCTTCACCGCCAAAACGTGTCACGACGTCAGTGCTGCGTTTGAGTGATTTGCGCAAGGTGCGCGCGACTAAACGCAGGCAGGCATCACCGGAAAGATGGCCGTAATGGTCGTTAAAGTGTTTGAAGTAGTCTATGTCGATCATCACTACGGTCAGCGGCGTGCGGTTCCGTTTGGCGCGCATATATTCATGGCTGAGCACTTTTTTGAACTCACGTCGATTAGGCAGTTTGGTCAGTGAATCTGTGCGTGCCTGGATCTCCAGCCGACGGTTGGCTTTGACCAGTTTCAGTTCCAGCAATTTGCGCTCATGAACGTCTTCAGCGGTACCGTACCAGCGTTGAATCGAGCCATCGGTGGCGTAGCTTGCCGCGGCGCGGATACGCATCCAGTTCCAGCCGCGATCTACGTGACAAAAGCGGACTTCAATATCCAGCGGCGCGCCTGTTTTCAGGCATTGTTCCCAGGTCTGAACGGCGGCGCGGCGGTCTTCCACATGCATACTCTGGATCCACTTGTCGGCCAGGATATCCTGCCGAGTCATACCGGTTATCCGTTGAAAGCGTGAACTGACATCATTGAGCATCCCGCGCGGATCGGCTGTCCACGGGATTTGCGGGTTAAGCTCAACCATGTTGCGATAATGCTCCTGGCTTTCGCGCAGGGCTCTTTCCATTCGTTTGAGGCTGGTAATGTCGGTCATCGCGACGGAGAGGCCATTCAGATGATTCTGTCCGTCATAGGCCGCTTTAATACGCACGAAGAAAACCTGATTTTTTCCGGGAACGGAAAACTCACGATCGGGGGTTGTTTCGTTACGCTGGGCCAGTTCCAGCGCGTTATTTAGCAGAGGGGAAAGCCCTGGCAGGAAAACGCCGACTTTGCGGCCGATCGCTTCATAGGGTTGCAGGCCGATAATAGTGGCCATTGCGTCATTGACCGTGACGTAGCGCATCTGCAAATCAATGAAACACAGGCCAACCGGCGCATTGGAATAGATTGTTTCGAGCTGAAAAAGACGCTGACCCGGCGCCTGATCGAGGCTGGTCAGATTCCGGTCAATCCCGCGATAGCCACGGAAATTCCCGTCATCATCAAAGAGCGGAACACCGCTGGTTTCGAGAATGACTTCAGTGCCGTCCGGGCGGATATTACGGTTCAGTAATCCACCGAAAGGCGCACGACGCTCAACGATGGCAGCAAATTGCTCGCCAACGCGGCGGGCTTCATCCGGAGGCATGAAATCGAAAGGGGTTTTACCTAATACTTTTTCAGGCGGAACGCCCAGGAACTCGATACATTTGTTGGAGGAGAAAACATAACGCCCCTGCGCATCGACTTCCCAGATCCAGTCAGAATTGTTATCGATAATGTCTCGCAGACTGGCCATTTGCTGCAAAAGCAGCCCATCTGCTGATTCGAGTTTCATTTCATCCGACATGATACTTCTCCGACTGGCAGGTCTTTACTCAACATCAGGCATTAAGATTTATATCTGAAAATGATATATCACTGACAATGTTATCTTGATGGCAATAATACATGCCACGATAGGATTATTCCTACTTATAATTCAATAAACCTTTCTTGATAATATAAGTCGCTATCCGATATATGAAGCATAAAATGCTCTTCTGCTAATTGTTATATACACTTTGGCACCGTGATTTCACCTAAAAGTTCAGTTGCACAGTATTCACAGAAATGCCGTTATCAGGTGTTTTTATCGGTATTAATGACGGTTAAGCAGCATATTCTGCGCCGTCGGAATGCTCCTCTGGCACAGAAGATTGCGGGAAAGTTAAGTCTGATTAATCGTTCGGTAATGTCTGCGGACGTATCGCACCGTCTCTCACCAGTTCGCGCGGCGGGCTGTTTTTAATACGACTACCGATGCGTTTTGCCAATCCCAATGGCTGGCCAAGCCAGGTCACCAGACATTCATCAGCGGGTGGCGTGTCGTCCGGATAGATATCGACGCCACGGAACCAGCTTTGCGCCAGTTCATCATTTATCTCAAAGCGGTTTTTGGCATCTGTGGCGCTGAAAGCCACCACGGCTTCATGCTGCCAGCGAAATCCTTTCGGAAAACGCTCCGCCAGCCGCACACCGATACGGGAAAAACGGACTTTGCCAAAAACAGGTTCCAGCACGACAGGGAACAGCCAGATTTCTTTATCACGTTGCCATAATGTGTATTGTTTCTCAGGCCAGGAAAGCCCTGAAAGACCCGCAGTCTTGATAATTTCGGCGCTGTCCTGACGGGAAAGTGGCGAGAACGGGAAACGCCCCACTTTATATCCCGGGACTGGCAGACGCGGAACAGAATCTGTTTTACGAAAGCGCGCGACAAAGAAACCTTCGCTGTCATAAACCTGCGGAAATACGTGCAAATAGCCTTCCGGTGTGACGGCTTTACCGGCGTCTGTGAATAACTCTGCCAGCGACTCCACTTCAACCGCATCCCTGTAGGTATCCAGTAACCACTGGCAGACTTGCTGGTTTTCCTGTGCGTTAAGGGTGCAGGTGGAGTAGACCAAAACACCGCCAGGTTTAAGCGCATGAAATGCGCTGTCGATCAGTTCACGCTGAGTTGAGGCAATTTCAGTCACGCTGTTTTCAGACCAGTTGCTCATGGCGTCAGGGTCTTTACGGATAACGCCTTCGCCGGAGCAGGGCGCGTCCAGCAGGATAGCGTCAAACGTTTCAGGCAGAGCAGCACCAAATACGCGTCCGTCAAAGTGAGTCAGCGCTGTATTACTGACGCCACAGCGGCTGATATTTGCGTGCAGGACTTTGACGCGGCTGGCGGAATATTCATTGGCAATAATGCCACCCTGATTTTCCATCAGCGCCGCGATTTGCGTGGTTTTAGAGCCGGGTGCAGCAGCCACATCCATCACCAGAACCGGTTGGGTATCGTTGGCAAATAACGCCGTGACCGGCAACATGGAACTGGCTTCCTGAATATAGAAAAGGCCGGCCAGATGCGATAAGGCATTGCCCAGACGTGTATCGTCCAGGACGTTGCGGTTTATCCAGAAACCTTCCGCACACCACGGCACAGGCTCCAAATCCCACTGATAATTGCCGGCAAGCTCAAGGAAATCCGTCACGCTTATTTTCAGGGTATTCACCCGCAGACTGGGGCGGAGAGGGCGCTGGCAGGCAGCAATAAAATCGTCCATGCTCAGTTCAGCGGGCATGATTGCGCGTGTGGCTTCCAGAAAAGCGGCGGGTAATTTATCAGTAAAAGTGGTGGCGGTAGTGAGCTTTGACAAAGGTGTGGTTCCAGAGCTGAAGAAGATTTTCTGCCGCGGAGTTTATCATATTTACATTTGATAAGAGGGCTGCGCGCGTTGCCTGATAAAGAAAAGGCCACCCGAAGGTGGCCCTGATCAACATAATATCGGTTAATTTCTCGGGATTGCCGTTCCCCATTTCTGCCAGTCTTTTGGTGCTTCAGGATTGAGCAGGAAATGATTACCGTTGGCGGCTTTCGGCGCCAGTGGCGTGGTTGGCGGCGTCGCAAAGGCGATACCTCCGCGAATAAATTGCTGGAATGTGCCGCTTTTGAACACGCCACCGGTCAGACCGAATTGCAGGTCGTAGCCAGAGGCCAGCCAGAACACGGAGTTTTCCCGCACCAGATATTGATATTTTTTACTGATCCGAAGCGTCACATTCACGCGGTCCGCCATGGCGCCCAGATAGAAGCCAGATACGGTACCGACTTCAATTCCGCGGAACAGCACCGGCGTGCCGATTTGTAATGAACCGACTTCGGCGGCATCGACCACGATACCCAGACCATCCGTGTAGCGCGAGTCGGTGATGGTGGAGTCCTGCAAATCAAAGTTGCGCGCTGGCGCGCCTTTGCCTGCTTCTACGTTAATGTAGGGCTGGAGAAGCGTATCGAGATTGCTGACGCCACCGGCCGAAATTTCCGGTGAAACGATTGAGAACCGGGTTCCGCGGCGGGCAAAGTTTTCAACATATTCCGGATACAACACGGCTTTGGCGGAAACCTGATTCAGTTGCGGATCCAGTTTCAGCGACTCCACCTGACCGATGGTGATGCCCAGATAACGAATAGGCATGCCGGCGGAAAGCTTACTGGCATCATAAGTATTCAGCGTTATCTGGCTGCCAACTGCGCGTGCCGAAGTTTCTGAATCATACAGAACACGCTTCGCCCCTTTGCTGGCGGTGACGCCATCAAGATTATCGAAGCTGATAGCGCCTTTAAGCGCGCGATCCAGCGGTGAGGCCTGAACGGTCAGCCCGTTGCCGTTGAGCTGCACTTTTGCGCCACCTTCTGCCCAGAAAATCGTCTTCTCTGTCAGCAGGTTGCGATATTGCGGCTGAATATATACATCAACTTCAAATTCATTGGCTTTAGGACGGACATTGACTATCTGGCCTACCTGGAACTTCCGGTAAAGCACGACTGAACCTGTCTGAACATCAGGCAGGCTTTTAGCTGTCAGTGTTAGCGTGGCGCCCGGTTGCTCGCCCTGAATGCCTTCGGCAGCTTTTTCGGCATTACTGTAAAGCGGATATTTTTGTGCAGGTGCGCCTTTGGTGCCTGGAATAATACGCACACCACCATCGACCCATTCCTGAGCGCTGGCACCAAGGACTTCCATACCATCGACACCCAGTTTCACATCAACCCGGCTGTTGACCACAAACTTGCTGTCTTTATGCAGCAAGTTTTTATATTCCGGCTTGATAGCAACATTAAACACAATGCCTTCATCTGTTAGCGTCCGGTCAATAATTGTACCGACGTTGAGGCCGTAAAGTTTTATGGGCTGTCCCGCATCAATACCGTAACTCTGCGGTGCAATCAGCTGAACTTTGAGTATGTCAGGGTTCTGCAACAATCGCTGATTACTGTCGAGCACCACAAAATGCTTTTGCGGCTCACCGTCGCCGGGGATCAGTTCCAGCGTATTACCGGTCAGCAACTGGCTGAGATTGGCATTATTGAGGCTGATTTTCGGACTGTTCATTTCAATGCGCGTGCCGGTACGCATCATGTCGAGCACTGAAGGATCAACTGTCAGTTTACCGGTGACTTTATTATCCGGCTGTAACGTGATTTTGGTCAGCGTACCGACCTGTAAGCCCTGATACATCAGTGGTGTCTGGTCTTCGGATAGCCCGTTACCATCGGGTAAATCCAGATTGATTTCCACACCACGCTGGCTTTGCGCCAGATCCGGATAGAGCACGTATGACTGATCGGCTTTTGCCTGTTTCCCGTCATTCGGGGAATCCATAGCGATCGCGCCATTCACCAGTGCTGCCAGACTTTCCATCTGAACTTTCGCTCCGCTCAGACTCAAATCTGCCTTAAAGCCTGAAACGTTCCAGAAACGCGTATTTTCTTTGACCAGATTAGCAAAGCGTTTGTCGACCAGTACGTCGATGGTTACGCCTTCATTGCCACTTTCAATGTCGTAATCGTAAACCTTACCGACCGGAATTTTACGGTAATAAACCAGCGAACCGGTGTTCAGCGAACCCAGATCTTTGGCATGCAGATGGACCATCAGTTCGCCGGTATTGAGGCGGAATTTAGGCTGTGTATCGAGCGCCACAAAGTGGGCTTTCTCTTTTCCCGGCCCTGGCATCATGCCGATGTAGTTACCGCCCACCAGCGCATCAAGTCCTGAAACGCCGGCAAGTGACGCTTTCGGAGTGACCAGCCAGAACTGTGTGCCTTCACGAAGGGCGTCAGACAAGTCACTTTTAATACTGACTTTCACCTGAATTGTGCGCAGGTCTTTCGTCAGGCTGATGGATTCCACCGTGCCAACTTCCACGCCCTGATAACGCACCGGCGTACGGCCAGCGACAATACCTGCCGCCGACTGGAAATCGATAGTCACAGTGTTTCCACGTTCCTGATAGTTGCTGTAAATCAACCATCCGGCGATCAGTAAAGCGATAAACGGCAGAAGCCAGAACGGCGAAATCCGGCGTCTGTGTTTAATCCGTGCTTCAGTCGGTGTATTCGGCGTTTCCTGTTGCATGTGCATCCCAAATCAAGCGGCTATCAAGCCATTCAACGGCAAGAACGGTCAGAATTACGGCTGCGCCGAAGTAAAAGGCGGCCGGTCCCATCGTAAAAGACAAAAGCTGGTCACGGTTAACCAGCGACATCATTAATGAAATAACAAACAAATCCAGCATTGACCAGCGTCCTATCCAGTGCACCAGACGGAAAAGGCGGATACGTGTTTTCAGTCCCTGAATCGCTTTGAAATGAATGCTGAGAAGCAGCGTCAGCATCACGATCACTTTGGTAAATGGCACCAGCACGCTGGCGATAAATACAATGGCGGCGATCGGTACGTTCCCCGATGTGGCGAGCGACACAACACCGGAAAATATAGTGTCCTTCAGCTGTTGCCCGTTGGCATAGATGATGGAAATGGGCAGTAAATTGGCCGGGATTAAAAAGACAATGGCGGCAATCAGAGCGGCCCATGTTTTCTGCAAACTGTGTTTATAGCGTAGACGCATCGGAACATGGCAGCGCGGGCAGCGTCCGCGCTCATCCGGTATACCGGTGAATTTACAGGCCAGGCACAGCCGCAATGAAGAGGGCAATCCTTTTGGCTGACGCTGCGGGTAGAATTCTTCCCATAACTGCTCAATGTTGAGATTAATCATGGTCAGCGTGACCATCAGCGTCATCATCAGATAGGCGGCCAGCGCAATACCGACGTTGATGTCGGCATACTCTTTAACCTTGATACTGGCGACGGCCATTCCGACCAGATAAATATCCAGCATCACCCAGTCTTTGAGGCGATCGAGCATCAGCAGCACTGGTTTCAGATTCATCCCAAGTTTGCTGCCAAAATGCAAATAAAGAATGGATACTGCGAGTGTCAGCGGCGCACCGATGGTACAAAAGGCCACCATGCTGGCGGTCACGGGATCCCCCTGTTGCGACATCTGCCAGATACCTTCAAGCAAACTGGCGTCAATGCGTGTCCCCAGCAGACGAATGCTGATCAGCGGTTCGGTATACGCGAACGGCATCAGCAATAATATGCTGATAGCCATCGTGATCAGTCGCGGCAGGGAACAAACCCTGCCTTTTTCAACTTTCGCGTTACAACGCGGACAATGAGCTGTCTGCGTGCGTTGCAGCGACGGAAGTGTGAAAAGCGTGTCACACTCGCTGCATCGCTGATAGCGAATCTGTGGTATCTGGGCTGAAATTGTGTGTATTTTCATAGTGCCTGAAATAGTAAAGAATACCTGTTGTTACAATTACGCATCCCGCGAAGGGGTCAGGCGAGGCCATCAGGCCAAGATCAGCCAGGTTTTTTTGACAAAATAACGTATTATGCGGTCGGCAAACAGTTATTGTAGGTGAGTCTTTTTGATGTCACACAGGATTAACCTTGTTCATATGGGCATTTAATGCTTATTTTATAGGGGTTAAGCACAACAGAACGGCTCAGTGCCCTTAGGTTATTATTGGTTACTACATGAATAAAGAAGCATTCTACACGGAATTAAAACGTGATTTGAGCGCGTTGATCGCCGGAGAAAACAATTTTATTGCGACTCTGTCGAATGCGAGTGCCTTACTTTTTGAACGTCTTGAAGGCGTTAACTGGGTAGGTTTTTATCTGATGGATGGCACAACGCTGGTGCTGGGGCCATTCCAGGGTAAAATTGCCTGCGTGCGTATTCCGGTAGGAAAAGGCGTCTGCGGTACGGCAGTGGCGGAAAATACTGTGCAACGTGTGGGTGATGTTCATGCCTTCCCGGGCCATATCGCCTGTGACGCAGCAAGTAATGCCGAAATCGTTCTGCCAGTAACAGTAAATGGCAAAGTGATCGGCGTATTAGACATTGATAGCACCGTTTATCAACGCTTCGACGAAGCCGATGAACAGGGGCTGACAGAGTTAGTCAGCGGGCTTTGCCAGCATCTCGAAAACTGCGATGCTGAAAAATATGTCAATCTGATCGTAAGTTGATCGTCGGATAACGTGGCATTTAATAACGGCGTCATTATAATGACGCCTGTTCATGCCTGCGCCGGTTGGCAAACCCGTTGTAATCAGGAAATTTCATGGAAAATCAACCTAAGTTGAACAGTAGTAAAGAAGTCATCGCCTTTTTGGCTGAGCGGTTCCCGCTCTGTTTTACCGCCGAAGGCGAAGCACGCCCATTAAAGATCGGTATCTTTGCGGATTTGGTCGAGCGCGTGCAAGGTGAAGAGAATCTGAGCAAAACTCAGTTACGCTCTGCTCTGCGTCTGTATACCTCAAGCTGGCGCTATCTGTACGGCGTCAAAGTTGGCGCGGAACGCGTTGACCTTGATGGTAATTCATGTGGCGTTCTCGAAGAGCAGCACGTTGAACATGCCCGTAAACAGTTGGAAGAAGCAAAAGCCCGTGTTCAGGCACAACGTGCAGAACAACAGGCTAAACGTCGTGAAGCCGGTGAAAGCACTGAGCCACGTCGTCCACGTCCGGCAGGTAAAAAACCCGCGCCGCGTCGTGAAAATGCGCCCGCTGCTGTAGCTGGTCAGGAAAATCGCAAACCACGTACACCTCGCCCACCGCGTGAGGAAAAACGTGAACCGCGTCAGGTGCCAGTAACAGACATTTCAAAACTGCAAATTGGCCAGGAAATCAAAGTCAGAGCAGGACAGAGTGCAATGGATGCAACCGTTTTGGAAATTGCCAAAGACGGTGTACGCGTTCAACTCTCTTCGGGTCTGGCGATGATCGTGCGCGCAGAACACTTGCAGTTCTGATACGGAGGCCAACTCAGGCATGAACAAATTTGTCAGATTAAGCGTTATTGCGGGTCTGTTAATGGCAGGAGCAGGGCTGGTGAACACCAGCTTTGCAGCGAACGAGAGTGCACCGGTGACTCTCGCTCAACTTCCTAATTTAACTCAGGATCCTCAGGATGCAACGGTGAGCGAGCGTGTTACTGCTCGCTTTACCCGTTCACATTATCGTCAGTTCGACCTTAATGCAGATTTCTCAGCGAAAATCTTCGACCGTTACCTCAACATGCTCGATTATGGCCATAACGTATTAATGGCTTCCGATGTCGCACAGTTTACTGATAAACGTGCAACCTTGGGTGAGGAACTGAAAACCGGTCAGTTAACCACGCCATATGCTCTTTTTAATCTGGCTCAAAAACGCCGCTTTGAACGCTATGACTATGCGTTGAAAGTGCTTGAGCGCCCGATGGACTTCACGGGCAACGACACGATTGAACTTGATCGCAGTAAAGCACCGTGGCCGAAAGACCGCGCTGAGCTGGACAAATTGTGGGATGCGAAAGTCAAATATGACGAGCTGAACCTCAAACTGACTGGCAAAAACGATCAGGAAATCCGTGACGTGCTCTCCAAGCGTTATCATTTTGCGATGAAACGCCTGACACAAAGTAACAGCGAAGATGTTTTCCAGCTGGTGATGAATGCCTTCGCGCATGAAATCGATCCGCACACCAACTATCTCTCTCCCCGCAGCACCGAGCAGTTTAATACCGAAATGAGCCT
This sequence comes from Rahnella sp. ATs2, assembly GCF_051851855.1. Classification (NCBI taxonomy): domain Bacteria; kingdom Pseudomonadati; phylum Pseudomonadota; class Gammaproteobacteria; order Enterobacterales; family Yersiniaceae; genus Rahnella; species Rahnella sp. ATs2. The sequence continues at coordinate 23,656 of NZ_JBLYPL010000038.1, forward strand.
GTCTCTGGAAGGTATTGGCGCGGTATTGCAGGGTGACGACGATTACACAGTCATCAATTCGATGGTAGCTGGCGGCCCGGCGGCCAAAAGCAAAGCTATCGCAGTCGGTGACCGTATTGTTGGTGTGGGCCAGGTTCAGGCAGGAAAACAAACGCCAATTGTCGATGTGATTGGCTGGCGTCTTGACGACGTCGTCGCGCTCATCAAAGGGCCGAAAGGCAGCAAAGTCCGTCTGCAAATCTTGCCTGCGGGTAAGAATGCTAAAAACCACGTGATCACGCTGACTCGCGAGAAAATCCGTCTGGAAGACCGCGCAGTTAAAATGACCATTAAGAATGTTGGCGCTCAAAAAGTCGCTGTGATGGACATTCCTGGTTTCTACGTTGGCCTGACGGATGACGTTAAAGTTCAGTTGCAGAAAATGGCGAAGCAGAACGTCAACAGTCTGGTTATCGATCTCCGTACTAACGGTGGTGGTGCTCTGACTGAAGCGGTTTCGCTGTCTGGTCTGTTTATTCCAAGTGGCCCGGTGGTTCAGGTTCGCGATAACAACGGCCGCATCCGTCAGGACAGCGATACCGATGGCGTCGTTTACTATAAAGGCCCGCTGGTAGTACTGGTTGATCGCTTCAGTGCTTCCGCTTCCGAAATCTTTGCAGCTGCAATGCAGGATTATGGTCGTGCGCTGATTGTCGGTGAGCCAACCTTCGGTAAAGGTACCGTTCAGCAATACCGTTCGCTGAACCGTATTTATGACCAGATGCTGCGCCCGGAATGGCCTGCACTCGGTTCCGTGCAATACACTATCCAGAAGTTTTATCGTATCAATGGTGGCAGTACTCAGCGTAAAGGGGTGACCCCGGACATTCTGATGCCAACCGGTATTGAATCGATTGAAACCGGCGAGAAGTTCGAAGATAACGCACTTCCGTGGGATAGCATTAATGCGGCAACTTACAGCAAATTAGGCGACATGAAACCGTTCCTGCCTGAATTGCTTAAAGATCATGAAGCCCGTATTGCGAAAGATCCAGAGTTCCAGTACATCCAGCAAGACATTGCCCATTACAAGGCGCTGAAAGACAAACGTAACATCGCCTCTCTGAATTACGCGCAGCGTGATAAAGAAGATAAAGAGGATGATGCCCTGCGTCTTAGCCGTCTGAATGAACGCTTCAAACGTGAAGGTAAGAAGCCGCTTAAATCTCTCGACGATTTGCCGAAAGACTACGTTGCTCCGGATCCTTATCTCGATGAAGCTGATCATATTGCTGTTGATCTCGGCAAACTGGAAAAGGCTCAGGTCGACCAGACTGCTGCGAAATAAGCACGCAGTTGGACAAATAAGAAGCGCACTCCGGTGCGCTTTTTTTATGCGTGAATTATGAAAAATCTTCTAAATTTCAGGCTTGTCTGTGAAATAAAACGCTTCAAAATGTAAAGTATTGTGATTTTAGACCTTCAGAACGTATGGGCTCTTGAATCTTAGTAAGAAGCCCATAGGATCAGTACAGCCGGGTGTGCTATGTGCCGGTGGTTAAACTCTGCCAATAACAATGAAGTAACAATGAGGAAGTAAAATTTTATGATGCGTATAGCGTTGTTCCTGCTGACTAACCTGGCCGTTATGCTGGTATTCGGGCTGGTGCTTAGCCTGACTGGCATTCAGCACAGCAGCGTGCCGGGATTGATGATCATGGCCGGGCTGTTTGGCTTCGGTGGTGCAATTGTCTCGTTGCTGATGTCTAAATGGATGGCGTTGCGCTCGGTGGGTGGTGAAGTTATCGAGCAACCTCGTAATGAAACTGAACGTTGGTTGATGGAAACTGTTCGTCGTCAGTCTCAGCAGGCGGGCATTGGTATGCCACAGGTCGCGATTTATCACGCGCCAGATATTAATGCGTTCGCGACAGGCGCGCGCCGCGATGCCTCTCTGGTAGCTGTCAGCACCGGACTGCTGCAAAGCATGAGTCAGGACGAAGCCGAAGCGGTTATCGCTCACGAAATCAGCCACATTGCGAATGGCGATATGGTGACCATGACCCTTATCCAGGGTGTGGTGAACACCTTCGTTATCTTCATTTCACGTATTATCGCGCAGGTGGCTTCTGGTTTCCTTTCCGGTAACCGTGATGGCGAAGAGAGCAGTAACGGTAACCCGTTGATTTATTTCGCCGTGGCAACCGTGCTGGAACTGGTGTTCGGTATTCTGGCCAGCATCATCACCATGTGGTTCTCGCGTCACCGTGAATTCCATGCCGATGCGGGTTCTGCAAAACTGGTAGGTCGTGAGAAAATGATTGCTGCATTGCAGCGTCTGAAAACCAGTCATGAGCCGCAGGAAGCGGGAAGCATGATGGCGTTCTGTATCAACGGTAAATCGAAATCATTCAGCGAGTTGTTTATGTCTCACCCGCCGCTGGATAAGCGTATTGAAGCATTGCGCAGCGGTGCATACATTAAATAAGAAGCAAATAAGAAGCCAATAATCAGCCTCTGGCGATGATTGGTTAATAAAAGCCCGGCCAT
>NZ_JBLYPL010000039.1:0-25367 GCF_051851855.1 Rahnella sp. ATs2
AGTGCTGGTTCTGCGGATCGTGCAGTTGGAAACAGCTGAAGAACTGATGGCCACCGAGTTCCGCGAACTACTGGAAGCCAATTTCACCGACGTTGAAGTCGAAACATTCATTGGTGAGTTCAAAGCCTGATAGCGCGGCCTTAAATGCCCTGAGCCACTGGGGCATTTAGTGATTCGTTATTACTGAAAATTAATTGCCACAACCGGCAAGGGCTTCGATCAACCCAAAAACAGTGTGCAGCATATTTCTCTCTTAATGTGTGGAGTAATTTTATGACCTGGTTAACCACCTTTTCCGGCCAGCATCTGGATTTCTCAAATCCTAATGTGCTCGCCTTCAATATCGGCGATATCGCGCAAGGACTATCCCACGAATGCCGCTTTGCCGGACAGATTGCCGAATTCTACAGCGTGGCTCAGCACTCTGTTCTGTGCAGCATGATTGTTGAGCCGCAATACCAGCGCGAAGCCCTATTGCATGATGCCACTGAGGCGTACATGAAGGACATCCCCGCCCCGCTGAAACGCATGCTGCCGGACTATGCCCGCGTCGAGCGCCAGATTGATTCCCTGATCCGCGAGAAGTACGAACTGCCTCGGGAGATGAGCGCCATCGTCAAAACAGCTGATCTGATCATGCTGGCGACCGAACGCCGGGATCTGGAAGTCGATGCAGATAATTTCTGGCCGATTCTGGAAGGCATCATGCCGACCGACATTCTTATCACACCTCTCAACCCAGTACAGGCCAGAGCTTTGTTTATGCGCCGCTGGGAAGAGCTGATGTTTTGATCCGGGGGAAATCATGGGAAAAGTCACTTTCGTTATTGATTTTGAAGATGGGAAAGAACCAGTGGTAGGTGCCAGCACCGGAATTCTCGGTGGCCAGCTGGTAGCAGTGGCATGGCGGGACCTGATTAATGATCAAGCTGTATCCGTTGACGTTGAGTTGCCATCAGCAAATGACGAGGTGCTTCTATTTGATGCCAACGGCGAAGGCTGGGTGATCGGCTGGCGTTCTATGTGGATGGCTATGGGGCAGAGAGAAACCGGTGAATGGGAGTGGTCGTTTCAACTGGATGGCCTGAAGCATGAAGATGTGCGGATCACGCACTGGGCTTCAATTCCAGTCGAACCAGCGCCAGCAGGAGAGCAGTCATGATTGAAAAAACTGAAGCCGGAGAAATTATTATTGGGGCAATCAATGACCCGAGACTCGCTCCCGGATTGTATCGCTCACGAAACGGCAGCACTCAGCAGTTTGGTGAGCGCATAGTTCGCGGCGGGAAGGTTATTCAGGAGTGCGATTTCTCACTGACTCCGCCCGCGAAGCACCTTTATGCGTTGGAAATTGCTGGTGTTTGGTTGTGGGTTAATGGCTGCGGTCACTGCAATAGCAACGGCGAGAAAATGTCTTACCAGGTTTGTGAAGAACATGACCGTTGCCAATGCTGCAATAAAAAAAGAGTTGATTGCATTGGCATTCCACCGCGCAACGAATATGACAATGGCGGTGGCATATGGGGAACTCGTGACGATAGTGGTGTTTGGGGTTGGACTTGTCATCCATGCCATGAGAGGCAAGAGGCTTTAAGTCGAGAAGCAGCGTTGACTCGTATCGTTCCTGATGAAGATTTCAATGAGAGTGATTATGAGTACGAGGACGAAGCCAGATGCCCATATTGCGACGCAGAGATTTGCACTGAGGAATCATATGACGCAGATGGCGAAAAGCTGGAGTGTGATGAGTGTGGTAATGCATTCACTCTAACCGCCAATCATAGCGTCACATGGTCAACATCACGCATCTCAAAGGTGAAGGAGCAACCTCATGACTGATACGGCCAGCAAGCCAATCCTCGATATGTGCTGCGGCTCCCGGATGTTCTGGCTCGATAAACAGGATGAGCGCGCTGTATTCAGCGACGTGCGCAGCGAAGAACACACGCTGTGTGACGGTCGCCAACTGGTGATCAGCCCGGACGTGATTGCCGACTTCCGCCAGTTGCCATTCGCCGATAACAGTTTCTCCCAGGTTGTATTCGACCCGCCGCACCTCGAGCGGGCCGGAGAAAAAGGCTGGATGCGGAAGAAGTACGGTGCTCTGGACAAAGCAACATGGCGTGAAGACATCGCCGCCGGATTCCGCGAAGCGTTCAGAGTGTTGCGGCCACACGGCACATTGGTTTTCAAGTGGAACGAAACGCAGATCCCTGTTGCTCAAGTCATCGCACTAACCGACCAGAAGCCAACAATCTGGCAGCGCACCGGCAAAGGCGACAAAACTCACTGGATCCTGTTTTTGAAGGAGGCAGTATGACTGATACAACAGATACAGCAGCACTATCGAGAGAAATTGTTGAAAGGCTGATGGATTGCGGCGCAGCAGATAACGAACCGGTACGCGCTGCATATGCGTTTGTTTATAAAATATTGAGCGCGCAGCAAGCAAGGCTCGAAGCAGAACGCCAGCGGGCTGCCGGTTCAGAGGAAGAACTGCACAAGGCATTACATCGCGAGAAAGCAGCGGAGCGTAAATTGCTGGCGGCTCAGGAGGAAATCGTAGCACTGAAATCCAAGCTGACTAATCCGGTGGTGCTGCCAGCCGGTTACTCAGCCCGCGCCGGGCATCCATTCCACGAAGGTGAGCGGAACGTCATGATCCCAAATAAACACGGTGACTGGCTTTCCCGTTTCCAGGTTGAACATGCGATTCACGTAGCTGGTTTCCATTTTACGATTACGGGGGAGTGATGAAACAATATTACAGCCATAAAAGTTTAGGGAAAGCGCCATTAATCAGGGTTCGCGCGTCATATGTGCGTCAATGGTTTTGGAAGCCGCACACAGTAAGAATCGCCAATGCCAGAGAGTTTTACTGGCTGGGCCTTAATATCATGATCCGCCGTCCGTGGCTTTTAAGTTCTGCTCGTGCGTTACATCCAGAATTGTTTAATAAGGTAAAACCATGATCGCTTTAATCGGAACAATTCTTGTTTGGGCATTGATTATTCTGGCTGGTATTGGTGGCGTTATATGCGCCTTTGTCGGTTTTATGGTGCTTATTAACCTATCTGGCGAGTCGAGATAACTACATGAAAAATATAACGTACGATCGATTAAAAGATTTCGAGCGCGACCCGTCAAGCAATTTCCTCACTCGCAGCGAAATGATGGAAGCCGTCAAAGAACTAATCGCCTTACGTGAGCTGAAACCGGAAATTAGCTGGCCTGTTGCTCAGAAGGTTCGAGCTGCACTCGACCGCGCAGCATGTCCTGATGCGTTCATGCGCATTGCGGTCGAAGCTTGCACTGAGGCGCTGAAAGGCGATCAGGTGCCGGTGGCGATCGAACTCATACCGGAAGGTATGAAATATTCGTCAGCTCTCCCTGAGTTTGTCGGGGACAGCAATGAGATTTCTTCTTATCGCTGCTGGATTCATGGCAACACTCGAAAGGTGGCAACGCAGGAACAGGCGTATGCAGACGCAAAAGCCGTTTGTGAGCTACTCACCGCCCCGCAAAAGCCGGTCGTAGTGCTGACTGATTGCGACATCGGCGCTGTCTCGCACATGGCTCACTGGTACTCAGAAGAACAATGTGAAGCATGGGTGGCGGGCGTCGAGCATGCCAAAAAGCAGATCGTGGCCGCTGGCTGCATCGTCCAGACCGGTGATACCGATAAGGAGGATGATCATCAGTCCTCAGCGCCAGCAGTTCTTCATGATGTGCTGACTGCCGTCTCTATCGGAGGCAGTCGGACGGAACTGATCGATGCACTCACGGCCATTAAGCCTAAGTTCGGCGCGCCTGGTTCCCGTGATGTTGATGTCCGGGCCGCGCATCTGGCCATCGATAAGGCAATCGAAAAACTTTCAAATCTTTAAGCCTGTGTGCAGCCGGCTATAACTTAAACGTGTGGAGTGATTTATGACGAGAACATTAACGTTAGATGCATGGGCTCAGGATGAATTCTCGGATCCAATACCAAGCAGGCCAACCCTGATGAAGTATGCAAAGAGCGGCATGATATCTCCACCACCCTTCAAAGCTGGGCGGTGCTGGCGTGTCGAAGCGTCAGCGCGCTTTATTGGCATGACCGATAAGCCCATAGTCAAGAAGGATGATAATCCACGTTTAAAAAGGATTCTCGAAGATGGCTCGTCCACGTAAATACAACGTGAATATTCCCGGTCTCTCCTGCTATACCGACGCCAGAACCAAAAAGGTTTACTGGCGTTATAAGCACCCAGTCACCGGAAAGTTTCACGGCTTAGGCGATAGTGAGGAGGAAGCACGGCAAATAGCGATAGATGCCAATACCCGGCTGGCCGAACAGAAAATGAAGCACATGTTCACTATTCGGGAAAAAATCAGCACGAAACTGGGCATGTCGATCACGGTCAGCACGTGGTTGGATAAATACATAAAAATTCAGGACGAGCGGCTGAAGAGTGGCGAAATTAAACTGAACACCTACAAGCAGAAATCAGCCCCGGTTGAGGCGTTCCGGCGGGAATGTGGTGCGATGGAATTGCAGTCTATCGGGGCAAAAGATATTGCGACAATAATCGAACAATACAAAGAACGCGGCCAGCGGCGTATGGCTCAGGTTGTACGCATGGTACTGGTCGATGTCTACAAAGAAGCGCAGCACGCTGGCGAAGTTGAACCAGGTTACAACCCTGCACAAGCCACCAGAAAACCAATAAATAAAGTGCAGCGCGAACGCTTTGATATTGAGGAATGGCGCGTAATTTTCAAAGCCGCTGAGAGTGCGCAAAACTACGTCCAGAATTCCATGCTTCTGGCTGTGGTGACCGGCCAGCGTCTGGGGGACATATCGCGCATGAAGTTTTCCGACATATGGGACGACCATTTGCACATTGAACAGGAGAAAACCGGTATGAAGCTGGCGATCCCCCTTTCGTTACGTTGCGATGAACTTGATACCTCGCTTCGGGATGTAATCACCCGGTGCCGCGACATGATAGTCAGCCCCTATATTTTGCACATCCATCATACGACGGGGAAAGCAAAAAGAGGCGGTCAAGTTTCCAGCGCTTCCATCACCGCTTCGTTTTCACATGTCAGGGATCGCAGCGGCTTAAAATGGACAGAGGGAACGCCGCCATCTTTTCATGAACAACGCTCATTATCGGAACGGTTATATCGTGCCCAGGGCATCGACACACAGAAATTATTGGGCCATAAAAACCAGATGATGACCGACAGATATAACGACGATCGCGGGAAAGATTGGGTAGTTTTAGCTATTTAAAACAGTGCATTTTTTATTCAATTTTGCAGAAGAGTTTTGCAGGGGTTTTGCAGAAGAATTTTTGGAGGGATGAAAAACAAAGGGGGCGCGATGCCCCCGATATCTACTTCAACAATATCGCAATTACATATTTGCGATCATGTCGTCGGCAAACTCGCTACATTTCCGCAGCTTAGCGCCTTCCATCAGGCGTTCGAAATCGTAAGTCACAGTTTTGTTGGCGATAGCGCCTTCCATGCCTTTGACGATCAGGTCTGCGGCTTCGAACCATTCCATATGACGCAGCATCATTTCTGCGGACAGGATGATTGAACCCGGGTTCACTTTGTCCTGACCGGCATATTTCGGTGCAGTACCGTGCGTCGCTTCGAACAGCGCGCAATCAGAACCGATGTTTGCGCCAGGTGCGATACCGATGCCGCCAACCTGCGCCGCCAGGGCGTCGGAGATGTAGTCACCGTTCAGGTTCATACAAGCGATGACGTCGTATTCAGCAGGACGCAGCAGGATTTGTTGCAGGAACGCATCCGCGATCACGTCTTTAATGATGATGACTTTGCCGTTGTTCGGGTTCTTGATTTTCACCCACGGGCCGCCGTCGATCAGCTCACCGCCGAACTCTTCGCGCGCCAGCTGGTAGCCCCAATCTTTGAAGGCACCTTCGGTGAACTTCATGATGTTGCCTTTATGAACCAGAGTCAGTGAATCACGATCGTTGGTGATAGTGTATTCAATCGCAGCGCGAACCAGACGTTTGGTGCCTTCTTCGGAGCAAGGTTTGATACCGATACCACAATCTTGTGGGAAACGGATTTTCTTCACGCCCATTTCGTCTTGCAGGAACTTGATCACTTTATCTGCTTCAGCAGAACCGGCTTTCCACTCGATACCCGCATAAATATCTTCGGAGTTTTCACGGAAGATAACCATGTCGGTGTCTTCAGGACGTTTAACCGGGCTTGGAGTGCCGGTGTAATAACGAACCGGACGCAGACAGATATACAGGTCGAGTTGCTGGCGAAGTGCCACGTTCAGGGAGCGAATGCCGCCGCCAACCGGAGTTGTCAGTGGGCCTTTGATAGCAACACGGTAATCACGGATAAGGTCCAGAGTTTCTTCTGGCAGCCACACGTCCTTGCCGTACAGTTCTACGGATTTCTCGCCGGTGTAGATTTCCATCCAGGAGATTTTACGCTCGCCTTTATAGGCTTTCTGAACAGCCGCATCAACGACTTTGATCATGGCAGGCGTTACGTCAACACCGATGCCATCACCTTCGATAAATGGGATAACAGGATTATTAGGAATGACCAGTTTACCCTGAGCGTCTACTGTAATCTTTTTACCTTCAGCCGGAACAATTACTTTGCTTTCCATTAACCTCTCCTTCGAGCGCATTTTTGTTAAAAATTTGTAAGATGCCGGACGATATTACTCGAATATTTCTCGCTAGCCAATCCGAAACATTTTTCAAGTATAATGCGCTAATTCTCTCCAACTTCAATGCCTATGAACCCGCTATCTTTTAAAAATCACAACGTTAAACGTTTCAGCAAAAGGCCTGCCAAAGAACAATCTGCCCCAAAAGGGCCGGGAAAGGTGATTCTTTTCAATAAACCGTTTGATGTACTGCCACAATTCACTGATGAGGCCGGTCGGGCAACGCTTAAAGATTACATTTCTTTAACAGACGTTTATGCCGCAGGTCGTCTGGATCGCGACAGCGAAGGTTTACTGGTGCTGACCAACGATGGCAAACTGCAGGCTGCGCTGACTCAGCCGGGCAAACGTACCGGCAAAGTTTATTATGTTCAGGTCGAGGGCGAACCCGATGACGCCGCAGTAAAATCATTGCGCGAGGGCATCACACTGAAAGACGGGCCGACATTGCCTGCGGGTGCGGAGATTGTCGATGAGCCGGAATGGCTTTGGGCGCGAAATCCGCCAATCCGCGAGCGCAAATCTATCCCGACGGCGTGGCTGAAAATCACGTTATACGAGGGAAGAAACCGTCAGGTACGCCGCATGACGGCCCATGTGGGATTCCCGACGCTGCGCCTGATCCGCTTCAGTATGGGCGAATTCACCCTCGGCGACTTACAACCCGGCCAATGGAAGGAAATTCCGCATGTTTAAACCGCACGTTACTGTCGCCTGCATCGTTCAGGCACAGGGAAAGTTTCTGGTTGTCGAAGAAACCATTCACGGCAAAGTCACCTGGAATCAGCCTGCCGGTCATCTCGAAGCCGATGAAACCTTGGTCAGTGCAGCAAAACGTGAGCTGTATGAAGAAACAGGGATCCGTGCGGAGCCACAATTTTTCCTGGGTTTGCACCAATGGCAGGCACCAGACGCCACGCCGTTTCTACGTTTCGCCTTTGTGATTGACCTGCCAGAAATGCTGGAAACCGCACCGCAGGATGCTGATATTGACCGTTGCCGCTGGGTGACTGCCGAGGAAATTATCGGTTCTGCGCAACTGCGCTCGCCGCTGGTGGCGGAAAGCATTCGCTGTTATCAGCAATCACCGCGTTATCCTCTGGAAATTCTGCACAATTTCAATCTGCCGGAATAACCCTCCCCTTCCGGTTGTTGCTACGCGGTTAATCAGCGATGCAGCAACCGGCCTGACGTGATAAAATTTTGCGCTTCACGATGTAGCTCGCGTGAAATCTTAGTAAAGCAGTTCCTCTCTGTTCGGTTTCTGTGGTGTTCGGTTTTTTGTGATGTTTTGGATGCGCGCGGCCTTCATCCTCGTGCGACAAGCATCAGAATAAACACCGTCAGTACCGGGCAATTAATTCATGTGTTTCGGGACTATTATGTCTGACAACAGCCAGAAAAAAGTGATCGTCGGTATGTCCGGCGGTGTCGATTCCTCTGTCTCTGCGTACCTTCTGCAACAGCAGGGTTATCAGGTTGAGGGCCTCTTCATGAAAAATTGGGAAGAGGATGACGACGAAGAATACTGCACAGCAGCCACTGACCTTGCGGATGCGCAAGCCGTTTGTGACAAGCTGGGTATTGAACTGCACACCGTGAATTTCGCGGCGGAATACTGGGACAATGTGTTCGAATTATTCCTTGAGGAATATAAAGCCGGACGCACACCAAATCCGGATATCCTGTGCAATAAAGAAATTAAATTCAAAGCCTTCCTGGAATTTGCAGCTGAAGATCTGGGCGCGGATTATATCGCGACCGGTCACTACGTCCGCCGCCAGGATATCGACGGTGTCAGCCATTTGCTGCGCGGCGTTGATGGCAACAAAGATCAGAGCTATTTCCTCTACACGCTCGGTCACGAGCAGGTCGCACAAAGCCTGTTCCCGGTCGGTGAGCTGGAAAAACCTGAAGTTCGTCGTATCGCCGAAGAACTGGATTTAATCACTGCGAAGAAAAAAGACTCTACCGGCATTTGCTTTATCGGTGAGCGTAAATTCCGTGACTTCCTTGGCCGCTATTTACCGGCACAACCGGGCGTGATTAAAAGCGTGGACGGTCAGGTGATGGGACAACATCAGGGGCTGATGTATCACACACTCGGCCAGCGTAAAGGTCTGGGCATCGGCGGCCAGAAAGACGGCAGCGAAGAGCCGTGGTACACGGTGGAAAAGGATGTGGAGAACAACATTCTTTACGTCGCACAAGGACATGAGCATCCGCGCCTGATGAACATTGGTCTGATTGCCCAACAACTGCATTGGGTCGATCGCAAAACGCTGACCGCCCCGCTGACGTGCACCGTGAAAACCCGTTACCGTCAGGAAGATATTCCGTGCGTGGTGACTCCGCTCAGTGAAGACCGCATCGAAGTGCGTTTCGATACACCGGTTGCGGCGGTCACACCGGGTCAGTCTGCAGTATTTTATCAGGGTGAAATCTGTCTGGGAGGCGGGATCATTGAACAGCGCCTGCCGCTTCAGGCCTGATACGCGGTAAATATATCGTTGAATACGGGACGCTTTCGGGCGTCCCGCTTTATTTCTGTCCGACTGTGATGCCCTGTACTGATTCCGAACTGTGTTTAGAGGCAGTTTTATGGCATGATCTGTCGCCATGAATTTGGGCTATTTCATTGTCACTGCGTCTCATCGTTTCAAAACGCTTACAGGAGTAAACGTGGCTAAAAATTATTACGACATTACGCTGGCTTTGGCGGGGATCTGTCAGGCAGCACGCCTGGTTCAGCAACTGGCACACGAAGGCCAATGCTCGCAGGAAGAAATGTCAGTGTCACTGCGCAGCCTGCTGGAGATGAATCCGGCGTCAACGCTGGCGGTTTACGGTAATAATGAAGCCAATTTGAAGATGGGACTGGAGACGCTGCTGGGTGTGCTGAATGCCAACCGTCAGGGGCCGGGCGCTGAGTTAACGCGTTACGCATTAAGCCTGATGGTGCTTGAACGCAAGCTGTACGCCAATAAAGCCGCCATGAATCAGCTCGGTGAACGTATCGATCAGCTTGACCGCCAGCTGGCGCATTTTGAGCTGGAATCTGAAACGATGATCAGCTCCCTGGCCTCGATTTATGTCGATGTGGTCAGCCCGGCCGGTCCGCGCATTCAGGTCACAGGTTCACCGGCCATTTTACAAAACCCGCAGGTTCAGGCAAAAGTCCGCGCCATCTTACTGGCCGGTATCCGCTCTGCGGTGCTGTGGCACCAGGTCGGCGGTGGCCGCCTGCAACTGATGTTTTCCCGTAATCGCTTGTTTGAACAGGCGAAGAATATTCTCGCTCATTGTTAATAAGATCCCAGGAGTTGCTACCGATGGAATTATCCTCACTGACCGCCGTTTCCCCCGTTGATGGACGCTACGGTGATAAAGTCAGCGCGCTGCGTACTATTTTCAGCGAATTTGGCCTGCTGAAATTCCGTGTGCAGGTTGAAGTACGTTGGCTGCAAAAACTGGCAGCCTGTGCAGAAATCAAGGAAGTTCCTGCTTTTGATGCCGACGCAAACGCTTTCCTCGACCAGATTGTGGCCAATTTTGATGTTAATGACGCTCAGCGCATTAAAGACATCGAAAAAACCACCAACCATGACGTCAAAGCGGTTGAGTATTTCCTGAAAGAAAAAGTGGCGGCCATCCCTGCCCTGCACGCAGTGTCTGAATTCATTCACTTCGCCTGCACCTCCGAAGACATCAATAACCTTTCCCACGCGCTGATGCTGCAAACCGCACGTCAGGACGTTGTACTGCCTTACTGGAAGCAGATTATTGATGCCGTGAAAGATCTGGCGCACAAGTACCGCGATATACCGCTGCTGTCCCGTACTCACGGTCAGCCGGCGACGCCATCCACTATCGGTAAAGAGCTGGCTAACGTCGCTTACCGTATGGATCGCCAGTTTAAGCAGCTGCAAAACGTCGAAATCCTCGGCAAAATCAACGGCGCAGTGGGCAACTACAACGCTCACATCGTGGCGTACCCTGAAGTGAACTGGCACCAGTTCAGTGAAGAATTCGTGACGTCTCTAGGCATCACCTGGAACCCGTACACCACGCAGATCGAGCCGCATGACTACATCGCCGAACTGTTTGACTGTGTGGCGCGTTTTAACACTATCCTGATCGACTTTGACCGCGACATCTGGGGTTACATTGCCCTGAACCACTTCAAACAGCGCACTATCGCGGGCGAGATCGGTTCATCCACCATGCCGCACAAAGTCAACCCGATCGACTTCGAGAACTCCGAAGGCAACCTGGGTCTGTCCAACGCCGTATTGCAACATCTTGCCAGCAAACTGCCAGTTTCCCGCTGGCAGCGTGACCTGACCGACTCCACCGTGCTGCGTAACCTCGGCGTGGGTCTGGGCTATGCGCTGATCGCGTATCAGGCAACCATGAAAGGCGTCAGCAAGCTGGAAGTCAACGAAGCCAATCTGGCCAACGAACTGGATCACAACTGGGAAGTGCTGGCTGAGCCAATCCAGACCGTGATGCGCCGTTACGGTATCGAAAAGCCTTACGAGAAGCTGAAAGAGCTGACCCGCGGCAAACGTGTTGATGCGGCGGGTATGCAGGCGTTTATCGATTCTCTGGAGTTACCGGAAGAAGAGAAAGTCCGCCTGAAAGCCATGACTCCGGGCAACTACATCGGTCGCGCCACCACCATGGTTGATGAACTGAAGTAAGTTTTTGGGGTGTAGATCATGAGGCGGCCTGCGGGTCGCCTTTTTTATGCGCTTTCTGCCAAAAGCCGTTTATAATTCGTTTAGGTTCTGTTGAGGTTTAAGCACATCCGCGTTGACCTCAGGTTGATTAAAATGTTTCTGAATCAATTACAATTGCACTCAGAATATGTAAACCCTTTTGCGTGCTGTCAGGATAAGGAATCACCATGCGAATTTTAGTCATTGAAGATAATGCACTGCTCCGTCATCACCTTTCAGTTCAGTTGCGGGAAATGGGTCATCAGGTGGATGCGGCGGAAGATGCCAAAGAAGCCGACTATTTTTTGCATGAACATGCGCCGGACATAGCGATTGTCGATCTCGGTTTGCCGGGCGAAGATGGGTTGAGCCTGATCCGCCGCTGGCGCAGCCATCAGACCAATCTGCCCATTCTGGTGCTGACCGCCCGTGAAAGCTGGCAGGATAAAGTCGCTGTGCTGGAAGCCGGTGCCGACGATTACGTTACGAAGCCTTTCCATCTGGAAGAAGTGCTGGCGCGTATGCAGGCACTGATGCGCCGTAACAGCGGCCTCGCCTCTCAGGTCATTACACTTCAACCTTTCCAGATTGATTTGTCCCGCCGCGAGCTCACCGTTAACGAACAACCGATTAAACTGACGGCGTTCGAATATACGATTATCGAGACGCTGATCCGCAACGCCGGGAAAGTCGTCAGCAAAGACTCCCTGATGCTTCAGCTTTATCCCGATGCCGAACTGCGCGAAAGCCATACCGTGGATGTACTGATGGGACGGTTGCGTAAAAAATTACAGGCTGAACATCCGGTTGATGTGATCACGACCGTTCGCGGTCAGGGTTATCGTTTCGACATCCGCCCGTAAGGGTATGTTTCTCACCACGAAAGGACGCGCCATGAAAGGACGCACCAGGAAACCCTTCTCCCTTCGCGTCCGTTTTATGATGGCGACCGCGGCAGTTGTTCTCGCGCTGTCGCTGGCCTACGGGCTGGTGGCGGTCGTCGGATATATGGTGAGTTTCGATAAAACCGCCTACCGTTTGCTACGCGGCGAAAGTAATCTCTTTTTCAGCCTGGCTCAGTGGCGCGACAACAAGCTGAGCATCAACGTTCCCCCTGATCTCGACCTCAATACGCCGACGCTGGTGTTTATTTACGACGCCAACGGAAAATTGCTGTGGGCTGAGCGCCGCATTCCCGAGCTGGAAGCACATATCGATAAAGCGTGGATGAATAAACCGGGCTTCTACGAGCTGGATACCGACACGCAAATCAGCAGCGAAGTGCTGGGCAATAACCCAAAAGCACAGGATAAGCTGAAGGATTACGACGAAACCGACGCCAACGCGATGACCCACTCCATTGCGGTCAACACCTATAACGCGACGGCGCGCCTGCCGACACTTAACATTGTTGTGGTGGATACCATACCGCAGGAATTGCAACGTTCAGATCTGGTGTGGGAATGGTTCAGTTATGTTCTGCTGGCAAACCTACTGTTAGTCGTACCGCTGTTATGGCTGGCCGCGTACTGGAGTCTGCGCCCAATCAAAGAGGTCATCCATCAGGTCGCCCAGCTGGAATCTCATGAACGGGAATTGCTGGATGAAAACCCGCCCCGTGAGCTGCGCGGGCTGGTGCGTAACCTGAATATTTTGCTGCACGGCGAACGTGGCCGCTATGATCGTTATCGCACTACGCTGGCGGATCTGACGCACAGCCTGAAAACCCCGCTGGCGGTTTTGCAATCCACCCTGCGCGCTCTGCGTAATGGCAAGCAGATGACCATCGAAGAAGCGGAGCCAGTGATGCTTGAACAAATCAGCCGCATTTCACAGCAAATTGGTTACTACCTGCATCGCGCCACATTACGCTCTGAACAGAACCTGTTGATCCGCGAAGTGCATTCCGTGCCGGCGATCCTTGACGGATTATGCTCAGCGCTGAACAAAGTGTATCAGCGCAAAGGCGTAGTGATCACCGTCGATATTTCGCCGGAAATCACCTTTGTCGGTGAGAAGAATGATTTCATGGAAGTCATGGGTAATGTGATTGATAACGCCTGCAAGTACTGTCTGGAATTTGTCGAAATCAGCGCGGTACATACCGAACATGAACTGGTGATTTTGATTGAAGATGATGGTCCGGGGATCCCCGAGAGCAAGCGTGAGGTGATTTTCCAGCGCGGTCAGCGTGCGGATACATTGCGCCCCGGACAGGGTCTGGGACTTTCACTGGCCAACGACATTATCGAGCAATACGACGGCAAAATTATCATCAGCGACAGCCCGCTGGGCGGCGCGAGTATGCGTGTCTGTTTCGGCCTGCAACAAGGCATCGAACTGGAGTAATGTTTACCCGACCATTTTGCCAGCATATTTCGGTGCAATCTTAACCATAGTTCGAAATTTGCTGGCAATTGCCCAACTCAGCCGCAACACCTTCCGTTATAATCATTTACAGACAGTCCTCTTCTTTATCCACCCTCCTTTTAATGCAAGGGAAATACTATGGATTACCAACTCGACCTAGACTGGAATGATTTCCTGCAGCGTTACTGGCAAAAACGTCCTGTCGTGCTAAAACGCGGCTTTAAAAATTTTGTGGATCCTATCTCGCCTGACGAACTGGCAGGACTGGCGATGGAAAATGAGGTGGACAGCCGTCTGGTGAGCAATCGCGACGGCAAATGGAATGTCAGCCACGGGCCGTTTGAAAGTTACGATCATCTGGGCGAAACCGGCTGGTCGGTGCTGGTTCAGGCAGTCGATCACTGGCACGAACCGTCTTCACATCTGATGACACCGTTCCGCCATATCCCGGACTGGCGCATGGATGACCTGATGATTTCCTTCTCGGTTCCGGGCGGCGGTGTGGGTCCGCATCTGGATCAGTACGACGTCTTTATTATTCAGGGAACCGGCCGCCGTCGCTGGCGTGTGGGCGAAAAAGTCGCCATGAAACAACACTGCCCGCATCCGGATTTGCTGCAGGTTGAACCGTTCGATGCGATTATTGATGAAGAGCTGGAGCCGGGCGATATCGTTTATATTCCGCCAGGTTTCCCGCACGACGGCTATTCGCTGGAGAACTCACTTAACTATTCAGTCGGTTTCCGTGCGCCAAATGCTCGCGAAATGGTCAGTGGTTTCGCAGATTACGTGCTTTCGCGCGAACTCGGCAGTCACCGTTACAACGATCCGGAACTGATTGAACGTGAAAATCCCGCCGAAGTGCAACCGGCTGAGCTGGATAAGCTGCGCGGCATGATGCTGGATCTGATCAGTAATCCGGCGCATTTCAACAGCTGGTTTGGCGAATTCATTTCCCAGTCGCGTCATGAGCTGGATCTGGCACCGCCGGAACCGCCTTATCAGGCAGGTGAAATTTATGAACTGCTGGAATCCGGTGAAACGCTGGAACGTCTGGGCGGTCTGCGCGTGCTGCGTGTGGGCGATACCTGTTACGTCAACGGTGAAGCGATGACCACGGAACATATCGGCGCAGTGGATGCCATTGCCCGTCACAAAACCGTGACCAAAGAAATGCTGGGTGATGCGCTGGACGATCCTTCATTCCTTGCGCTGCTGTCAGCGCTGGTGAACAGCGGTTACTGGTACTTTAACGACTAATATTAAGAACTATTTAATCTTATTATTAATACAGAATGCTCCGGCATTCTGTATTAATTAAAAAACTTAATATTTTAGTTATTAATGGCTGACCCGCAACTAATAGTAAATTGATATTAGTCAACATCTCTCTCAACCCTTATAATCAGGAAAGATATTTCATTACCAACAATTGGTTATCAAAGGTCAGGCATGCTCTTCACAAAGTTGTTTACAAAAAAAAATGAGTTAACTAAATCCCATACTGTTGCCAGTTACCCTCTCCCGAAATCAGAAGTAAAAAAAACTGAGCTTTACATAAGCCGAAATCTCTCAGCTGAAATAACGCGAAGATTATACGATACAATTAATAAGAATATAGATCGAGATATCCGCAGGTTTGGTAAGTCTGCCATGAATTCGAGTATGCTGGCCGACCTCTCCCGAATGAATTATTATATTGATAATAAAAAAATATCCATTCCGGGTAATGAGACTCAATCTAAAATTAATTTTTCCACTCAGATCATTGAACCCAAAAATCAATGGATTCAGGAACATATTGGTTCGCTGTCTTCTTTCCTGCATCAGGGTATTTTTCCTGATTTTTTTGGCGCTGTGGATAACTGGAAGGCCAGTGATGGCAGCAAGTGCGAGATCGCTATGGTTTCTCTGGATAGAAATAGAACCGATACACGCTTTTATATCTCTAGCACCGGCATGATTAAGTTAATTTCTCAGGCGAATATTTCAAACATTATACTCAGAAATAATGACATTATCATGGTGGATAAAAAACGTAGCCAGTTTAACTTACAGCTCTCGTTCCGGGCAGTAGCCATGCCAGAAAAATGTTTAATCACTACACAAGGTAATGCCGCGGACGGCTGCCGGATGGCACTGCACGGAATGGAGCTTCTGAAATAAACAACGCAATGCTGTCGGCCTTTTACAGCCCGATGAAGTTATCTAAGCCGCAGCAATCCTCTGAAAGGATTAGGGTTCAGAGATTTGGTATGCATACTTATTTTCACGGATACCAAATAAAGATATATTTAGACAGGTTAGCTGTTATAACCAGAGTAAAGGAGTAACACGAGGATAATAAAGAATAATCTAACCAGCCTTATATTGTTAAAGGTTATAACTCAAAGGCTGACCAGGATTTATTTAGATCTTTCCGCCGTCAGTTCCGCAATACGCATAATCACGGAGACCGCTTTTTCCATTCCTTCGAGCGTCACAAATTCGTGTTTGCCGTGGAAGTTATAGCCGCCGGTGAAGATATTCGGGCATGGCAAACCACGGAACGAAAGTTGCGCGCCATCAGTACCGCCGCGGATAGGCTTCATGATTGGCTCGATATCGCAATCTTTCATCGCCTGCTGCGCCAGCGCAATAATGTGCGGATGCTGTGCCACTTTGTCGCGCATGTTGTAGTAGTGATCGTCCAGCGTCACTTCGATATAGCAATCGCGATGCAGCCCTTTGCCGACCAGATGCGCGACATCAATAATTTTTTGTTTACGGGCTTCAAACTGCGTTTTGTCGAAATCACGAATGATGTAATGCATTTCCGCGCGCTCAACGTTGCCCTTGATGGTCGTCAGATGGTAGAAACCTTCGTAACCTTCTGTATGCTCGGGCGTTTCATCCGCAGGAAGCTCGTTGTGAAAACGTGTTGCCAGTGA
This sequence comes from Rahnella sp. ATs2, assembly GCF_051851855.1. Lineage (NCBI taxonomy): Bacteria > Pseudomonadati > Pseudomonadota > Gammaproteobacteria > Enterobacterales > Yersiniaceae > Rahnella > Rahnella sp. ATs2. The sequence goes on from NZ_JBLYPL010000039.1 coordinate 16,743, forward strand.
CAACGCATTCACCATCACCCCTTTAGCGCTGCCCGGATGCACGTTATTACCGACAATTTTAATCGTGGCCGACGCGGCGTTGAAGTTCTCAAACTCCAGCTCCCCCACTCCACCACCGTCGACGGTGTAGGCCCACTGCGCGCCGAATGCAGGAATATCAAAACTCTGCGCGCCTTTGCCGATTTCTTCGTCTGGCGTGAAGGCGATACGCACCGGCCCGTGCGGAATATTGCTGTTCTTCAGACGCACCATCGCGGTAATAATTTCTGCGATACCGGATTTATCATCAGACCCGAGCAAGGTTTTGCCGTCGGTGGTAATGATCGTGTGGCCGAGAAGCTGATGTAACACGGGGAACATTACCGGTGATAAAATTTCGTCGCCATTTCCCAGTGCAATATCGCCGCCGCGATAATTTTCCACAATTTGCGGATTAACGTGTTTGGCCGTGAAATCAGGCGCGGTATCCAGATGGGAAATGAAACCAATCACCGGTACCTTCCAGGCCACGTTACCCGGCAAGGTTGCCATCACGCAGCCTTTATCGCTGAGAGTGACATCTGAAAATCCCAGTTCTGTCAGTTCATTACGCAGGGCTTGCGCCAGCTTGAGTTGCCCGTCGGTGCTGGGCGTGTGTCTGACATTGGGTTTAGATTGGGTATCGAAAGAAACATAATGAAGAAAACGATCAAGCAACTTATTCATTTGGGTATCCTCTGGCGGCTGGCTTTTATTATGCGCAGCATGAAAACCGTGAATATTGCGTCAGGTCAGTTTTCGCCAAGTTTAACGAGATATGTCTGCGGGACAGGCGCAATTTTTCGCTTTACGGCCATTAAGTCGAAAAAAAAGCCCGGTCTACGACCAGGCTTCGTCTTTCTTCGTCAGAAATTTATGCACAAATTCCGGCACGACCTGACTCGCCAGACCGTAATGCTTCATATCAAACTCGCTTTCTACCTGGCTGGGCTCAAGATTCAGTTCAACCGCACAGGCACCGCCAATACGCGCTTCATGAACAAATCCGGCAGCCGGATAAACATGGCCTGACGTGCCAATCGCCACGAAGAAGTCGGCTTTCGCCAATGCGTCGTAAATCTCGTCCATGCCAAATGGCATTTCACCGAACCAGACAATGTGCGGACGCAGCGGTGCGGGGAACTGGCAGCAATGACAGCGGTCGTCGACACTCAGATCGCCAGGCCACTCCAGCACTTGCCCGGACTGCGTGCAGCGTACTTTCAGCAATTCACCGTGCATATGAATCACACGAGAACTCCCGGCGCGCTCGTGCAGATTGTCGATGTTCTGCGTCACCAGCAGGAAGTTATCGCCGAGCGCTTCTTTCAGCGTGGCCAGCGCATAATGCGCGGCATTCGGTTTGAGATCTTCGGCCTGCAACTGGCGGCGGCGTTCATTGTAAAAACGCTGCACCAGTTGCGGATCGCGGCGATAACCTTCCGGCGTCGCCACATCCTCAACACGGTGTTCTTCCCACAAACCGTCTGCGGCGCGGAAGGTACGGATACCGGATTCAGCTGAAATCCCGGCACCGGTCAGCACCACCACAAACGGCTTTTTCAGTGAAGCCGCAGCCATCGAATCACGGTGGAAAATATTCGACCGGAACCGCTGATGGCGAATGCGCTTGTTTTTGCGAAACCGACACAGACGATGACGTGTGCGCATGAAGTGCTCCTTACTCTCTCTGTGTCTGATTAAAACTGCATCAACACTGCATTAATAAAAACATTACTGACCGCCGCTGAGTACGCGGGCAGGATCAATACGGCTTGCGCGACGTGCCGGATACCAGCTCGCCAGCAGGCTCAGGATCAGGGCGGTGACCAGCACGCCCGCAACATCCAGCCAGTGAACTTCAGATGGCAGGAAGTCGATGAAATAAATGTCGCCCGACAGAAACTGATGCCCGGTGAGTTTTTGCAAAAAGTTGACGATGTTGGTCAGCTGGAAAGCCGCAATCACGCCAATCACCACACCCGCCACGCTGCCCACCAGCCCTGCCAGTAAACCGTACCAGATGAAGACCGCGCGGATAAGCCCGTCTTTTGCGCCCAGTGTGCGCAAAATCGCAATATCGCTGCTTTTATCTTTCACTGCCATCACCAGCGTAGACACAATGTTGAAACAGGCTACGCCGATCACCAGCACCATCGCCATATACATGATGGCGCGGACCATCTGGATATCGCGGTACATATAGCCGTATGTGCCGATCCAACTACTAATGTAGACGTAAGCCTGCGTCACTTCACCCGCATCATGGACTAATTTTTGCGCCGCAAAGACATCATTAACTTTAATATCAATGCCGGTCACGCTGCTGCCCATATCCTGATATTGCTGCGCATCGGCCAGCGGCACCATGCCCAGACTGTGATCAAGCTGTCCGCTGAGCTGCAAAATCCCGGCGACCTGCAAACGGATGCGTTTTGGCTGTAACAGTTTCATTTCCGGGTCACTGTTAGGGATCATCACCGTCACCCAGTCGCCCTGCTTCACACCCACGGCATCGGCGACGCCTTTACCGAGGATCAGCTGTTGCTGACCGGCTTTAAAGTTCTGCCATGCATTATTTTGTACAAATTTCGGCGCGGCACTGACACGCGGTTCGCTCTGCGGATCCACACCTTTCAGCTGGATGGCACGCAGTTTGGCACCGTGCTCAATCAGGCCATTGAACTGGATATACGGCGCGGCGGCCACAATGCCCGGCACTTTTTCCACACGATCCAGAACGCCCTGCCAGTTGTTAAACGGCTGATTCACCGGGCGGATTTCACCGTGTGGCACCACCGCCAGTACGCGCTCTTTCAGTTCACGCTCGAACCCGTTCATGGCGCTCAGGCCGACGATCAATACCGCTACACCGAGCGCGATACCTAACGTTGAAATCACCGAAATCAGCGACACCATGCCGCTGCGGCGACGCCCGCGACTAAAGCGCAGGCCAATCAATAATGAAAACGGAATGCCAGACATTACTTCGCTCCCAGCAACATCGATTCCTGCTGCAGCTTGCCGTCACGCATTTCCAGCTGACGCGTCAGACGGTTGGCCAGTTGCAGGTCATGAGTCACCACCAGAAACGCGGTGCCCTGACGCACATTCAGTTCGCCGAGCAGCTCAAAAATGCTGTCTGCGTTGCGCTGGTCGAGGTTACCGGTCGGTTCATCGGCCAGCACCAGCGAAGGGTTATTCACCAGCGCACGGGCAATCGCCACACGCTGACGTTCGCCGCCGGAAAGCTCGGAAGGACGGTGATTGCTGCGGTGTTGCAGCCCAACCGCCTCAAGCATCGCCAGCGCGCGCTCCTGGACTTCGGCAGATTTCTTTTTGCCGATCAGCAGCGGCATTGCCACGTTTTCCAGTGCGGTGAAATCCGGCAGCAAATGGTGGAACTGATAAATGAAGCCCAGCTCGCGGTTACGCAATTCGGATTTCGCCGAGGAAGACATGCTGTTCAGCGACTGACCTTTGAAAATCACTTCACCAGACGTCGGGGAATCCAGGCCGCCCAGCAGATGCAGCAAGGTACTTTTACCGGAACCGGACGTTCCGACAATCGCCATCATCTCACCTGGCTGCATGGCGAAGCTCACGTCACGCAGCACGTCGGTGTGCATCTTGCCTTCCTGATAAGTCTTACAGAGGTTTTCACACTGCAATAATAAAGAATTACTCATAACGTAAAGCCTCTGCGGGATGGGTGGCAGCAGCGCGCCAGGAAGGATAAAGCGTAGATAATAAGGCGATTGCCATGGCGACCAGCGCAATGACAACGACCTGAACCGGTTCAATATCGACCGGCAGCGACGCGCCATCAAGCATCAGCCCAATAGCCGGCATAATGGTATTCAGCTGAGTGGCCAGTACCACGCCGAGCACAGCACCGAGCAACGCGCCTATCACACCGGCACTGGCGCCCTGCACCATAAACAGCGCCATAATCTGGCGGCGGCTTAAGCCCTGCGTTTGCAAAATTGCCACTTCGGCTTGTTTCTCCATCACCAGTAAGCCCAGTGACGTAATAATGTTAAACGCGGCGACGGCGACGATCAGACTCAGCAGCAGCCCCATCATATTTTTTTCCATGCGCACGGCCTGGAACAACTCACCGCGACGTTCGCGCCAGTCTTTCCAGCTGGCTCCGTCCGGCAGCTTTTGCGTACTCAGGCTGTCGACGTCCAGCGGTTTATCGAGGAACAGACGCCAGCCGGTCACGTTGCCTTTCGGATATAGCATCAGACGTGAGGCGTCCTGAATGTTCACCAGCATCTGGTAACCATCCACTTCACTGTTGGCGGAGAACGTGCCGATCACATTGAACAGACGCTGGCTTGGCACACGACCGACCGGCGTAAACTGGCTGACGCTGGTGACCATCAGACGCAGCTGATCACCGCGACGCACTTTGAGTTGCTGCGCCAGCTGATCGCCCAGAATGATGTTGTACTGACCGGGTTGAAGTTCCTGCTGTGCAACCCCAATTAAGTATTTCGCGAGCGGATCATGCTGAGTGGGATCCACACCGAGCATCACGCCCACGGCAACGCTGCCGGGACTTTGCAGCACGACATCACCGGTGGTGAGCGGCACGGCGCGGTTAACACTTTTCAGCGCTGACACCTGATCATGGGTGATTTTCTGTTGATCTAGCGATCCGGCCGGTGTAGTGATTAACGCCTGAGGCATCAGACCCAGAATGTTACCTTCCAGATCTTTCTCAAAACCGTTCATCACAGACAATACGGTTACCAGCGCCATCACCCCAAGGGTGATACCAATGGTGGATAACCAGGAGACAAACCGCCCGAAGCGGTCCGAAGCACGCCCGCGCATGTAGCGCAGACCTATAAATAACGCGACAGGTTGATACATAACATCCGTTTTAAGTGCTTGGCCGCAAATAAGTGCGTGGCGCAGACTAAAGTGATCAAGGATAATAAAGGCTAGCACCGCTTTATGGAACCACTAACCCAAAGTAATCGGTTTAACTTTGTGACTCTGTTGACGCTTTTATACCGTCAACGGGTTGACCCCGATGACACCAGCGAAGCAAGATACGGTCTGCAAATTGGCCTCCGACAGCCGCCAAAACGAGAACTCAAAACAGCCTATGTCTCAAGATTATCGTTATTCGTTGCCTGAACGTCCGGGCGACACCCGCCTGTTAGGCCAGCTTACGGGCTCCGCCTGCGCGCTGGAATGCGCCCAAATCAGTGAACGCCATACCGGCCCCGTGCTGCTGATCGCACCTGATATGCAGAATGCCCTGCGCCTGCGCGATGAAATCCAGCAGTTTACTGAAAACAAAGTCCTGAGCATTTCCGACTGGGAAACCCTGCCTTACGACAGTTTTTCTCCGCATCAGGAAATCATTTCTTCGCGCCTTTCCAGTTTGTATCAGCTTCCGACTATGGAACGCGGCATCATCATTCTGCCGGTGAATACGCTGATGCAGCGCGTCTGCCCGCACGAATTCCTGCACGGTCATGCGCTGGTGATGAAAAAAGGCCAGCAACTTTCCCGCGATAAGCTGCGTGCGCAGCTGGAACAAGCCGGTTACCGCAGCGTCGATCAGGTGATGGAACACGGTGAGTTTGCCACCCGTGGCGCCCTGCTCGATTTGTATCCGATGGGCAGCGAAGAACCTTACCGCATTGATTTCTTTGATGATGAAATCGACAGTCTGCGTATCTTTGACGTGGATACCCAGCGCACGCTGACCGAAGTCGATCATATCAATCTGCTGCCCGCACATGAATTCCCAACCGACAAAAATGCCATCGAACTGTTCCGCAGCCAGTGGCGCGAGAAGTTCGAAGTGCGTCGCGACGCTGAGCATGTGTATCAGCAGGTCAGCAAAGGCACCTTCCCGGCCGGTATCGAATACTGGCAGCCGCTGTTTTTCAGCCAGCCGCTGACCACGCTGTTCAGCTATCTGCCGGAAAATACCCTGCTGCTGAATACCGGCGACCTCGAAGCTGCCGCCGAGCGTTTCTGGCAGGATGCCTGTCAGCGTTACGAAAGCCGCCGCGTCGATCCGATGCGTCCGCTGCTGGAACCGGAAAATCTGTGGTTGCGCGTTGATTCGTTATTTGCCGAACTCAAAGAGTGGCCACGCGTGCAATTGCGCACCGATTCGCTGCCGAAGAAAGCCGCGAACACCAATCTGAGCTACGAAAAGCTGCCAGATTTATCCGTTCAGCCGCAGAATAAAGCGCCGATGGATAACCTGCGTCGCTTCAATGAATCCTTCGCGGGCAGTCTGGTCTTCTCGGTAGAAAGTGAAGGCCGCCGCGAAACGTTGCAGGATTTGCTGGCACGCATCAAGCTGATGCCGACGCTGATTACCCGCATCGAAGAAGCCGATACTGCCGGTCGTTACATCATGATCGGCGCATGTGAACGCGGTTTTCTGGATGCGGATAAACAGCTGGCGCTGATCTGCGAAAGCGACCTGCTTGGTGAACGTGTGGCGCGTCGCCGTCAGGACAGCCGCCGGTCGATTAATACCGATACGCTGATCCGCAACCTCGCTGAACTGCGCCCCGGTCAGCCGGTGGTACACGTCGAGCACGGCGTCGGCCGTTATCTCGGGCTGACCACGCTGGAAACCGGCGGTATTACTGCCGAATACCTGATCCTGACTTACGCCGGTGAAGACAAACTCTATGTGCCGGTGTCATCCCTGCATCTGATCAGCCGCTATGCCGGGGGTGCCGACGAAAGCGCGCCACTGCATAAACTGGGGGGTGAAGCCTGGTCGAAAGCACGGCAGAAAGCCGCAGAGAAAGTACGCGACGTTGCCGCCGAACTGCTGGATATCTATGCCCAGCGCGAAGCCAAAAGTGGTTTCGCCTTTAAGCATGACAAAGAACAGTATCAGCTGTTCTGTCAGGCTTTCCCGTTTGAAACCACGCCGGATCAGGCTCAGGCGATTAATGCGGTACTGACCGACATGACACAACCACTGGCGATGGATCGTCTGGTCTGTGGCGACGTAGGTTTCGGGAAAACCGAAGTGGCGATGCGCGCAGCTTTCCTTGCCGTTTCAAACAACAAACAGGTGGCCGTTCTGGTGCCGACCACGCTGCTGGCACAACAGCACTTCGATAACTTCCGCGACCGTTTCGCCAGCTGGCCGGTACGCATCGAAATGATGTCGCGTTTCCGCAGCGCCAAAGAGCAAAACGTGGTGCTGGAAGATGCCGTTGAAGGCAAAGTCGATATTATTATCGGTACGCACAAACTGCTGCAAAGCGACCTGCGCTGGAAAGATCTCGGTCTGCTGATCGTCGATGAAGAACACCGTTTCGGTGTACGCCATAAAGAACGAATCAAAGCCATGCGTGCCGATGTGGATATCCTGACACTGACCGCAACGCCTATCCCGCGTACGCTGAATATGGCGATGAGCGGTATGCGCGATCTGTCGATTATTGCCACACCGCCCGCACGTCGTATGGCGGTCAAAACCTTCGTGCGCGAGTACGACAGCCTGGTGGTTCGCGAGGCGATACTGCGTGAAATTCTGCGCGGCGGGCAGGTTTATTATCTTTATAACGACGTTGAGAATATCGAAAAAGCCTCGCAGCGTCTGGCCGAACTGGTGCCGGAAGCGCGCATTGCTATCGGGCACGGGCAGATGCGTGAGCGCGACCTTGAGCGCGTGATGAATGATTTCCACCATCAGCGTTTTAACGTGCTGGTGTGTACCACCATCATCGAAACCGGTATCGATATCCCGACGGCAAACACCATCATCATTGAGCGTGCCGATCACTTTGGTCTGGCGCAGCTGCATCAGCTGCGTGGCCGCGTCGGGCGTTCACATCATCAGGCCTATGCCTATCTGCTGACACCACCGCCGAAAGCCATGTCTGTTGATGCGCATAAACGTCTGGAAGCCATCGCCTCGCTGGAAGACCTGGGTGCTGGTTTCGCGCTGGCGACGCATGACCTGGAAATTCGTGGTGCAGGTGAACTGCTCGGTGAAGGCCAGAGCGGTCAGATGACCAGCATCGGTTTCTCGCTGTATATGGAATTGCTGGAAAACGCCGTCGAAGCGCTGAAGGAAGGCCGCGAGCCGTCGCTGGAGGATTTAACCACCAGCCAGACGGAAGTCGAAATGCGCATGCCTGCGCTGCTGCCGGAAGATTTCATCCCTGACGTCAATACCCGCCTGTCATTATACAAACGCATCGCCAGCGCCAAGACCGAAGGTGAACTGGACGAGTTGCGCGTGGAGCTGATCGACCGCTTCGGCACGCTGCCGGACGCTGCGCGCAATCTGTTGCAGATTGCCGTGCTGCGCCTGAAAGCTAAAGAGCTGGGCATCCGGCGTATCGAAGGCAACGAGCGCGGTGGCTTTATCGAATTCGGTGATAAGAACCGTGTCGATCCGGGCTTCCTGATCGGTCTGCTGCAAAAACAGCCGCAGGTGTATCGTCTCGACGGTCCGACCAAGCTGAAGTTTATGTTGGATCTGACTGACCGCCCAAAACGCCTGAAATTTGTCGGTGACATGCTGAGTGAGTTTACAGAACATCTGATCTGAGTCTGACGAAGCAAAAGAAAAGCCCGGTGAACTCATCATTC
>NZ_JBLYPL010000040.1:0-16953 GCF_051851855.1 Rahnella sp. ATs2
ACCCTCCACCACGTCATAGCCCGTGTCGCGGGCCTGTCGGGAGAATGAATCGTCATCATCATCCCAGTCCGACATTGACTGAATGCGCGTCAGGCCAAAACGGTCCGTCAGCGCAGCCATGACTACTTCGGCCTTTCGGGGATGCAGCGCCAGCGGCGTGTTAAACAGGCGCTGCGCTAAGTGCGGTAAATTCACTGTGCCTCCGGATCTTTAATTGTTTGAGGTGCAAAGGTGTCAGCCTGTCCCCATGTTGGAACCGGCAACCCGCGCTCTTTGAAGGCTTCGATCTCGCGGGCGCGCTGATCGAGGAGTTCTTCCCAGTCTTCCCCGACGTTTTCTGAGACTTCCATTTCCAGCGTTGACATGCCGGAATCCATGCCGAGGATCGCTCCTTTTTTCTCAGCAACGGGGTCAACCCAGCCTCGACCGGGTCCCATCCACTGCGCACGACAATACGCCGCTTTGGCCGCCAGAAATTCCGGTGCGCCAGCAGGAAGAGGCACCTCACCAATATCGTGAAGTTCTTCGATAAAGCTGCTGAAGATAGGTTGAGCAAAGCCGCTGGCAAAATCATCGCGGCGGCGCGTCAGGGTTTTCCAGGCTTCCAACATGGCTGAACGGGCGGAACTGTAATTCACATCAGACCAGTCCTGCGTTAACTGCTGGGTCGAAATGCCCAGGGCTGCGGCCACGTTACGTAATGCTGCGCTTTCGAAGGCCGCAAAGTTACTGGTGGGACGCGCCGCATTCACGGTGTCGATCTTTTCCCCGGGGGCAAGGATTGGCATCCGAGCACCACTTTGCAAAGAGATGCGCTTATCATCGTGATACTCGGTACGCATGTCCTGATAAGCCAGCACGTCGTCCGTCTGAAGTGAATCAGCGAATAATCCCGGGTCATAGGGCGAGGTGATGTATGCCCCGAACACGGCATTGAGGATTGAGGATTCCAGCTCTACCTCGTCGTATTTGATCAGCATTTTCAGACGCTGAACGATGGGCGTAAAAATACTGCTGCCCCGATGCTGGGCGGCACGATCGCCGTCAAAGTCATGCACGACAATTGGCCGTCCCCATGAGGTTTCACGCCTGACGCGTTCCCACGTCATCGTTTTCTCAGCACTCCACCAGTCGCCCATGTGGGCTTTGCGGATGTGATACGCCACCGGCACGCCATCGTCGTCAATTTCTACGCCGCCGCGGATGTTCAGCATATCGAATACCTGCTGTGGGTTGCTCAGCCGATCCGGGTCAATAATCTGTATGGTCGTCGCATAACGCGCACGACCGTGCCCGAGCCGGTCCGTCCGGTATTGCAGAACCGCCAGCGCATCGCCGTCCACCAGCTTGTGGCGAAAAGCCAGACGCAACATCTGGGAAACCGTTTTTTTCCGCTCAACGTCGCAATAGCGGCCGGGGTCATTTGCCCAGTTACGCCACGCCGCCTCAACGGCCCGACCGTACTCATCCGCCCATTTGGCATCAAAAGCTTTCAGGCCGGTTTGAAGTGCAAGCGCGCGATAATCCACTTTGGCGATAGGGCGAAAATTAGCCCCAACCGCATTGTCCAAAATGCGGGTGACGCTGCCTGATGCCCAACCGTCATTACGGGCCATGTCGCGAACGCGGGAAACAATGCGGTCGCGGTAGATGTTGACTTCGTTATCCGGCGACCAAAGCGCGGGCTGCCAGTTCGCCATCGCATCGCTGAAAGAATCCGCGGCGTCATAAGGCACGCGGCCGGAACCGTTCAACATGGAGGCCTTTCGGTTCGATGGGGGTAAGGGCCGGCCGTTTGGCCCGAGAATTCTGACCTCTCCGCTTTTCATCAATACCGAAACCTTAACGTCACACGTGGACGTTTAACGATGCCTAACTGAGCCTGAAGAAGCTGGATCAGCGCGGTGAGCTGCCCAATATCTGTCTGTTGATAAGCGACCGAGCGCGTGCCGTCGCCCTGCGTGTAAGAGAAAGACACACCCTTCGCACCCGTCGAAAGCTCGAGATAGGCCTGCTGTGCGCTGGTCAGCGCGGCCTGTAACTGGTCACGCGTCATCGCACCAGCCAATAGGCTGGAGTTGGGATTAAACATAGAGGTCCTTAAGCGAGGCGCTTATGCAAAGGTTTACGCTGAGGTTTCTCAGGTTCGGTAATAATGACGCCCGGCAGGCGCAGGTTTTGTTTTTCTTCGGGATCGACCGGCGGAGGCAAAAGCTTACTAGCGTCTGCAGTGATACTGTCAGCCAATCCATTCAGTTTAAGCCCCATATACATCAGGCCGCACAGTGCGCCGTAAGAATAGACCCGGCAATCCAGCGCTTCGTTAGCCCTCCCCGGCAACTGCTCCCAAACGCGGTATCGTTGTCCACCCGCTGTTTTTGTCACCGAGCGCTCAGCCAGTAACTGACCGAAATAGTTAAGGTCTCTATCCACAGGAAAATGCATAAACCCTGCTGAGGCGATCCCGGCTTCCGGAGGCTCAATATGCAACCTGGCCCGAACAGAATCTTTTGCCGCATTAACGCCCAGGATGATTGGCCGGAACTGCGCTTTACTGCGAGACGTAGGCTTTTTGGTCGGCCAGACAGGGGAGCGCTTGCCCCCGCGTGCGGACTCACCTTTGATGGCCCAGATCCGACGACCCAGACGCTCTTTGGCAAACTCATACACTTTTTGTGTGTGGTGTCCGCCGGAGTCCATGCAGGCCGCCATTAACGTAAAACCGCGGCCATCGGCGCGACGCCATACCTGCTTAAGATAGGCATCAAGCCTTTTCCACGGTTCATCGGTTTCGAGGTCACCTTCGATAACGTCATAGGCAATCGACCAGCTTTCTTCGTTGCGGCCCCACCCCACCACTTCAATCTCAAAGCGCCCGTCCTGCGTATCAATGCCGGCCGTGATCGCCGCCACGCCGTCAGGCACTTCAGCGGCGTAAACCTCACACCGCTCAACCAGTTTTCTTTCACTCAGGGCTTTTTCGCCGCGGTCTTCGTAGACTTCCCCCAAGACCAGGTTGATAAAAGTCTGACGCATCAGCGCATCGTCCTTCACCCTCAACCATTCGGCCACCAGGTGTTTCCAGGCGGCATTCGGAAAAAGACTGTAACCCGCCCAGATATGAAATCCTGCGTGCCCCTTAAAAGGCCGCGTGGCTCGCCACTCTCCCTGTTTCACCATCACTGACAGGTCATTGTGATGGATCACGCACCCGGAGTGCCGGCAGACGTAGTAGGCCGTTTCCGGTAAACCATTTCCCTCTTCATCTTTATCCCACTTGATGCCGTATGGTGTATCCGGGCCACCCCATTCCAAAACCTGAAATTCACCGCAGTGCGGACAAGGTACGTTGAATTTGCGCTGATCGCTTTCACCATATGCTTTTTCAATGCGGGAAATACCTTTCACCGTCGGGGTTGAACCCAGCACTATTTTGCGATTCCAGAAAGTTTCGGAACGTTTGATACCCAGGGCAATCTGATCACCCTCAGTACCGGCACCGCCGGAGGGATACCCGTCAACTTCATCGAACAAAATCACGCGGCAGGTGATACGACGGAAACCACCCGGACTATTAGCCCCCACCAACGTCAGGTTCGAGCCATTGAGAAACTGTTTTTTAAGGATGGTTTGATTACTGTCTTTTGCCTTACTGTCCCCTGTAATGGCGGCCAATACGGGGGTATCTCGCAACATCGGCGCTATTTCGGTTTTGCTGTAATCCTCGGCATCTTCGACGCGAGGCTGCACAACCAATATTGGAGACGGATCATGCTGAAGGTAATAACCGACGACATGATCAAGGATCTTGGTGTAACCCACGCGGGCTGATTTCATCACAGAAACCTGCGTCACCAGTGGATCGGTGATGGCGTCCATCATGCCATCCTGATAACCAAAGGAGCGGAACCGCCCCGTTTGCGCACTGGTCTCTTTTGACAAGACGGCGTATGTATTGGCCCACTGGCTTAATGAGAGAGGTTCCGGCGGCGCAACGTCCGTCCGACGCTGCCTCAACTCTCCGATGAAGTTTGACCACGCACCGGAATTAGTCACCGCCTCGTTTGTCATCTGCATCAAGGCTCAACTCCTCCATTGCCTCATGAACCACCTCCTGCAGCGCCGACACGAACTCTGCATCACTGGTGGTCGAGGCAAGCACCCGCAAGCGGGGGCCATGTTCGGGAGCAATCGCAATAAGACGGGTACGCATGCGGGAATACTCTTGCCCAACGGCGGCGATCATCTCTTTGTAAGGGAGAACCTGGCCGGATTTAATCTCGTATTCAAGCTGGGTAAGTAAAGCCAGAAAGTTTTCTTTCAACGTCCGGGCTTCATCGAGCGTCATCTTGGCACCGCTGTCAGCGATCATGCGCTCGACAATTTTAGTTGGCGACTCATGATGATCTGCCGGCGTTTTGTTACCCAAGTTGTTACCCTTGGACTTGTTACCTGCTCTGTTACCCTGTTTGTTACCTACGGCACTTTTATCGTTTTTTTTCTCGGTCCGGGTAACAGTTTTTCTATACCTTTCGATGTTGGCATTTGATGCCTTCACATCAATGTCATCACCATCAAGAACCAGCCAACCACGGGCTTTCCAGGTGGTTACCGTCTTGCGGCTGACACCGTGAAGTTTGGCAAAATCTGACTGGTTCATGTGTTACCTCAGTTGTTACCTGTTACCCAAATTTCAAAATTTCATAGCTAGACGCAGAACGCGGCGCGCAATGCCCGTGCAATAGAAAGGACCGGGGAAGGACCCATTTTTTATTGGGATACATTCTCACTTGGCGGTCTTCAATGCTTCATCGATCGCCTTGCTGATGGCGCCCGGCATTAGAGCAGCGGCCATCTTCTCAGCTCTGTCCATATATCCCAGCGTAGGCTTAACGGGCAGTGCATCACCGAAACGGATCAGCAGCTTAGGCATGGGGTTCTTTTCGCGGGCGCGGCGCGTGCCGTTGGCCGACCGCTTCTGGCGCTTCTTACCTTTACGTCCCTTCTTCGCCTTGACCCGCTGCCATACGCCGTTGATGCCATCGACATCACCAATGAAGACGTTTGACTTAGCTTTGAGTTGAGAGAGTTTATTGCGTGACAGGTTGCCGTACTTGTTCAGCTTAATGTCTTTGGGGTTAAGCAGCGCCTGGCCATTGAGCTTGTGCGCACCGCCAAACTCAAACGGTTCGAGATAACCGGCAGCAATGTCACGAACATAAACTTTCGCTGTCAGGCTATCCCTGCGTGCCCCAACAGAGCCCACTGAATTAACCGTAAATGGTGTGGGATTTTCCAGTTTGCGCTGAAAGGCTGTTTTCTCAGCGGCGGCTATTTGCCTTGCTACGCTTGTCAGGGCCTGCGATGTTGCAAACGGTATTTGTTTTTTTAGAGATTGAAGAGCAACAGATAGGTCTTTAAAACCTGCCATCTCATCTCCTTAATAGATGTGTACAATTAACCATTATCAGTTAATTTTGCATCGCTTCTGGGCTTCAGCGGCATAGCCCTGAAGGTATTGGATCACTTGGTCGTCTTTACTGGTTGAACCTCTGAGACTGAGAACAGCTGATCCACCTGCTGGCGTGAGGTCGATTTGTACTGCATCGCCCAGGCTGCCGGTGCCGGAAGTTGTGTCCCGGATGAGCTGGCTGGTGGCAAGGTTTGCTGCCGCGATCCGCACCCGGCGAGTACCAGCAGCAACATCAGCACGCAACTTCTCATTCTTGGCCTGTTCATCTGCCATTTCCTTCGTATGTTTGGCATCAAGCGCCGCCAGCGCGGCCTGTATAGCTTCGGTGCGCTTCTGCTGGTTGGTCAGGTCAATCACTGCCTGATCGCTTTGTTTCTTCAACGCGGCGATGTTGGCTTCATTGCGTTTGGAAACGTCGGCGTCCCAGCGCAGCCCTTCAATCCACCAGGCCAGCGCGGCTGCAAGCACAATGGCGACTGCCGTTTTCCAGTAAGCCTTCAGCAGAGCAGTAAACAGTTCCACAGGGTGATCCTCAGATGCCTAATGCCTTTTTAGCGACCGCATAACGCTCCTGGCGATCAGCCAGTCCGTTGACACCGCCGTTAATGCGTTTAGTGAGCCCCACAAAGTCGCCTGAGTCGGCAAAGCTGTTGCAGTTATTGGCCTTCCAGAACCAGCCCGCCGACCGTGCTGCGTATTCCGTCTGAAGCAACAGTTCTGGGTTTCCGATCAAATCGAGACCCAGAGCGCGACCGCAGGCCAGATAATTATCAAGGAACGTGATTTGCTTCAGGCCACGCCCATGGAATTTATAACCATCACCCGCCGCTTTGTTGCCGAACCGGCCTGCATAAACCAGGTTGCCGATAGCCTTCTGTCTTTCCATTGGCACATAGGCCTCACCTGCTCGACGCCCAAGTTGTTGCCGCTGAGAGTCAGTAAGGCGATTACCAAAGATTTTTAAACCTTCAACTGAATAGTCGAAAGACTCCCATAACTTCCTGAAGCCGCCAGACTCATGCCCAACCTGGGCAATAAAAGCCGCCTGACGTACTGGCGTGGAAATATCGAATTCGGCCATTGTTGATACCAGATGCGGATACCAACGCGTGGCTAAGTCGGCGCTCAGTGAAGCCGCCCGGGTAAATTGGTCTGTTGTCATTGCGGATGTCTCAGGACTTTAATGATCTTCGCCACGTTCCCACGCACTGCGAATATTGCAATGCAGATAACGAGGTTCAGCAAGAGGATGGCCCAGCGCGTGCCGTCGTAATGGTCGAACAGGAAACGCAGCGGAACATGGCCATAAATCAGGATCAGCAGGTAGGCCAGCCACGACGCCCAGCGGCGGTGGGTGGCCCCGTTCTTGCGAAAGAAGCTCAGCCGGATAACTACCAACGTACACACCACCACGTTCAGGATTACCAGCGGGTCATTTATTACCACTTTGCCCCCTCCACCGATCAATCAGTGATGTTGGGTTCTTTGCCCTGTTGCTGGCGAACGTAAGCAACTGCACAGCCAAAGCGGAGATGATCACCGCGCCCAGGGCATCCAATGGTTTATCAGGGTAACTGAGCCAGTTCGCCAACTTAGCGCCAGCAACTCCGGCACCGAGCAGGCCACACATGAATGAAACGCCAAAATACGAAATGCGGCGCCACGCTGACAGGTCAACGGCTGACGTGACGTAGAAAACAGCGCCAGCAAAGGCACCGAAAACCACGCCGTAATCCAGACCAGTGAACCAGCCAAACAGGCCGACCGTGGCAAGCGCCGTTGAAGCCGCTGTAGCTGATACCGGCTCGGACATTGATAAACCCCTTATCGCTGTTGTTGTCCTCACAACCGAATTGAGGGCATAAAAAAAGGCCGCCTGATGGCAGCCTTACTGTATTTATAACTAGGTTCTAACGAGAATTTAGAAATAAATGGCATTCATACATGAAGTCATTTACAGACTTATTAAATTCATCCTGCTCATGTGTGAGAGAAGCAGTATTCTTTATACATAGTTGCATTTTATGTTGTACCTCTCCCAAACTTTTAAGCACATCATTTCCCTCAGGGATCCCTGTTAATAACATGATTTTATTTTTACTCTTTTCAGCCGCTTCCATAGGTGCAATCAATGCATGGGGTGTAACACCTCTTTTCAAGGCAGCTATATCTTTTGGTGCCTGCCCTTGTTGCAATATCCACTGCTGATTTGCAAAAAGATACATTCGGATGTCAGTGATATGTTCGGCAATTGCCGCACGATATATCTGAGCAAAGTCTTTCTTCTCTAAGAGATCGCTTTGATATTTGGCGAGTTCGAAGTTTTTCTTGATTGCAAAGTAAGCGAAAAGAGATGGAATCACACCAGCTATAAAACTGCTAATTACTGTTTCCCATGAAAATGATGTCTGTAGAACCAAGTCGGGAATGTGATTTATAGAAAGAGATAATGGTTCAGAAATTCTATTATCTAAAAATGGGGTGCCGAGCCAACTCATAGTCCACTCCTCTAATTTGAAGGAGTGATGATAACAAAAAGCCCCAGCAATTGCCGAGGCTTGATATCAGGTATAATTTTCCATCATTGGGATAAATCTAACCAGATTCGGCAACTTTTGCAACGTCTAAATCACTGGGTCACCTTTTTAAATTCCGATTCCGCCGCCGACTCTTCAATGAAGCATTTGGTGATCAGCTTCTCGTAGAACGGTTTCCAGCTGTTGTTCCATGTTCTCTCCGGCAGTTCTGGCAATAACGCTTTCACCGCGCGGTGCGCTATTGACGCTGGCAGGCGGGAATAACCAACGCCATGACAGCGCGGGCATTCCTTTTCTACCGGCAGGCCCATCAGAATGGATTTCTCACGATCGACAACTTTGCCCGTGCCATTACACCGGCAGCGGCTCGAAATAACGCCCTTCCCTTTGCATGGTTGGCAAATGACATCAACTATATCTTCGCCTTCAGTTTTGGACTTCATTTCATCCCGGTAAAGCAGGCCTAAATTGCCCGGCAGCGCGTCAAGATATTCACGGCGGTCAATTGCCAGCTGATTTCTGAAGGTTCTTTTCTCTTTCAAAAAACCGGTACCGGAGCAGCACGGGCAATCGGACTTGGCCGCCGCCGAGCGCGCGTAATCTTCAAAAGCCATTTTCGCCATTATGCGCAGGCATTCAGCCATGCGCCGCCCCGCCACTTTGCCGATATGCTTCGGTGCGTGCTGTTTGGCGTATTGCGTGAGCATGCCGACCGCTATGGTTTTGTCCTGCTGGCTGATACCGGCTTTTGCCAGAAACAGACGAAGGCCGAATTCAGCGCCGCTCTGCGTCATGCCCAGCGCCGCCATAATATCGGTGATGTTCAGTGCATCACTGGCCGTAGCGCGGGAACTGTCGCTGATCGATAACCCTTTCGGGGAAAAATGCTTCAAAATCGTTTCAAGGTTCATGCTGTCTCCACACTTATTTTTGTTTGCCGGTAGCGATAACACCCATCGCCAGCGCGCGGTCTAATGTCTTCATGACCAGGTACATCTGATCACCATGTTCTTCTTCCCAAGCCTGGGTATTCGCATGAAGTGAGTCGTGACACCGTCTGCACAGCGGGATCACAAACAGGTCATGCGCTTTTGTTGCCATACCGCCAAATCCCTTACCGGTGATGTGGTGCGGATCATCAGACCCTTTACCACAGCCGCAGCATGGCTGGCGCTTTACCCATTGGGTGTATTTCGTGTTTTCGTACCGGCGGCGCTTCGGAATACGGAGGTATGATTCCGGCGTCTCCGGATCGATTGCCAGCGCCAGCACCGGTTTTACATTGTTCGCCAGTTCTTCACGTGGTTGCTTCTCCCACGGGTTCACGTCCGCTTCTTTACCCTGGCCGCCCGGCGGTTTGTATTTAACCCCCAGCGCTTCACAAATTATTTCCGGCGGCAGCAAATGAGCCAGCCCTTTCGTCACTGCCCACCAGCACAGCTCCGGCAAAGTAAGGTGACGCCCGTCCGGCAGCCCATAACGGTACCGGATTGCCTCAGTCACAAACTCGGCGGCGTTCGCCAGCGCGATAGCATCCAGTTTTGGCGATTCTTTTTCCCGAAACTCGTTATCATGCGCCCAGCACAGGCAGACAACGCCACGACCTCGGGGTACCTGCACCAGTTCATGATGATGAAATTCCCCGTTGTAGTCCGGACACTGGCACACACGGTGGCGTTTAACCCACAGCTTCAGCTCATCCATGCCGCCAACTCTGGCGATTACTGCTGGTGATGACAGGAAACCAGACAGGCGCGGGTCACGAGAAAGAGACTGCGCTTCTGCCGGTACCACACCATCAGGCAGTTTATGGAGTTCGGCTGGCTCGTTGGTGATCAGCAGGCGTTTACTGCTGAAGAACTTCACCAGGTCTGCCGGCAGCGCGAACTGCACGATCCCCAACTCTCGCTGGGGGTATGGTTTCAGTAATGCTCTCACGCCGCGTTCTCCTGTTTCTGTCGCAGATAACCAGCCCACAGCCCAGCAACCCATTCAACGCCCTTTGCCGTGAATCTGGCCTGTCGAAACGCATGCTGATTCTGCTGGCTGGTACCGGTTTTCACCTCAAATCGACCGGCCTCTAAATGATTGGCCTTTGGCGTCAACTGGCCTTCCAGCCGGTAAACAATGTCTTTCTCGAGCAGGAACAACCGGAATTCCGGTTCTTTCGCATGCAGCAATTTGCAGACCGCGCGGAATCCCATAGAGCCCTTAGCCATGACGTACTGATCAACGAATTCCACTTTTGGTGCCGCCAGTGCCAGCTGTGACTCCAGCGCCAGCTTTTCGTCGGCAAGGTCAGCAGCCAGGCGGAGAGCCTCGGGCAATGACTGGGGTAACTGGCTTTTAGATTCCAGTTCCTGCCAGCGGTCAACTACCGCGGCGGTGAACTCGGGCGACAGCCGGGCAACCAGCACCAGCGAGTCACGCTTATTGAACCAGTACTCCTGATACTCCTGACCGTTCTGCTCATGAAAATAGGGGGTGTGCGCCAACGGCGCGCTTAAAATTCCACCAACTGCGAGCCGTTCAGCTGAGCGTTTCACATCGCTATGCTTACTCTGCACCAGCTCAGCAATCTCACGGCTCGACATCGTTACCACTTTTCCTGACAGCAAACTGTTCGACATAATCACTCCACACGTTAAGCCGGCTGCACACCGGCGGGTTTGAAATCAGTAATCGTTATTTCTGCCTTCCCTTCTTTGGTAACCGGTCCCCACTCGACCAGCATTCGTTTCACCTGGCTGTCGTCCTTCCAGATCCCCGCATGGGTCAGGCCATCAAACAGTGCCTTCTGGAAATTATCTAAATCGCGTTTCGCCCTGGTCGGCGGGTAGAGCACCAGATGCACATCCAGTTCGGTAAGTAGTGCCGTCGGGCGGCTGCGCAACTGCTGATAAATCGCCGCCAGTGCGTTTGACCGGAAGATCCGCCCACGTTCGCTGATCAGCACGCCCCTTCGGGTGGAGCGCCAGTAACCGTTGACGCTCGGCGGGAATGGAAGAGTCAGTCGCATGCTATTTCCCCCGCTTTGATCAGACTGTTCAGCACTGCGTCAGCATGTTCCCGCGCCGCGGTGTAATCAGCCGCGCAGTATTCACCGGTGATGGATATGGCCTTCAGGTAATCGCGATAGGCATCAAGCCAGATTTGCTGGAATTCGTTCACGCAGCCACCTCCTGCAGGTAATCAGCGCCAGCAGTGATCAGGACATCACGTGAAACCGTGGTGAACTGGCCGCGCGGCTTGATGAACGGGCGCCAGATAACCAACATGCTGCCCTTGCTGTTGCCGTTCTTACCTGGCTTGCCGGTACCGGCATTGATGAAGGACAGGCGGCCATCAGTGATAAACCGGATTTCGTCGGCGGTGGTCAGCGCCAGCGAGAACCAGCCAGTTGATGTGTCAGCAGGCAACAGCATCACAACAGGCTGGTGCTGGGCGCGGCATTGTTCGGCGGCCTTCTCAACCCATGGGGTGATCGCGCTGTATGGCGGGTTACACCAGATTGCGCCGTAACTCTCCCATTCGGTGGCCAGCGCATCATCGGCTTCTGTCAGGTACCGGGCGCAAAGCGCGTTCTGGTGGTCAGCGGCGGCGTCAAGATAAAAACCAAACTCAAGATCCAGCGCAGTGAATACTTCCATCGGTGTCTGCCAGCGGTCTTTGTGCTCCACTGGGGTTGTGCTCGCAAATTCTGAAGTCATTTTTAAGCCACCTGTTCCATATAGCGGGTTAGTTCTCCGCCAATCCACATACCAACATGCCGGGAAACGCCGTTCCCAATTTGGCGGTAAGCGGATGTCTGCGACACAGGAAAAACGAAGTCATCCTTTAATCCCTGGAGGCGGGCATATTCGCGCACTGAGTATGGACGCACGCCCATAGGGAATCGCTTGTCTGCTACCAGTCTGGTTGACTTATCTTTCGCGTAGTGAGCAACGCAAGTCGGCGCGATATCGCCTTTGTACGGATCAGAAATAATTGGCAGGTCGCGATAAGCACCTTTCATGCGAGCTGCTATTGCTGAAGGCAGGGTTACATCTGGCTCATCTTCAAGGATTTCAGCCAGGGTGATTGGGCGGCTGTTTTCCGGCGCGCGTACCGTGAAATTACGCCTAGTCCCTATGATGATTAACCGATCCCGACGCTGCGGCAGCCAAGTTTCTGACTTTATCGGGCAGAATACAGTGACGTAGTAATCCGGCATCTTGGTCATTGCTTCGACCACGATCGGGAACGCTCGCATTCCGGGCACGTTCTCAACCACATAAAACTCAGGGCGGGCAATAGCCAGGTGTCGAAGAGCATGAAGGAACAACTCATCCCCGGTACGCACACCGTGAATATCACCGATGGTCGAGTATTTTGTACATGGGTAGGTAAAAATCATGCCGTGACATGAGTCCTGTTCCAAAACCAGCTCATTGGCGATATCACATTGCTTAATATGGTCACCGTGGTTAGCGCGGTATGTTTTGCACGCGTCAGCATCCAACTCAAAGGCTTGGTTAATCTGGATACCTGCATCAATCAACCCAGAATCCATAAGGCCTGCGCCACAAAAATAACTGTTTACGGTAATGATGCTCATGCCTGTCCCCTTCCCTGACGTACTGCCCACAGATTACGTTCGAACTCAGCACTGATTTCAGCCTGTGTTTTAACTGGACGCGCGGACGCCTCACCAACTGCTGCCGCCGTGGCGGTCTTTGGTGTATCACTCAGGGAATACGTGTTTTTTACACCGGTACGATCAATCACAATGTTGAATTGCGGCTTTTTACCGATCGCGTTGAGCGCCCCGGACGTCCTGTTTTTCTCCGGTATGAAGCCAGAATTCTTAATAACTTCAGCTTCAATGTCTGTGCAGGTTCGGGGAGTCCGATCACGTATAAGCTCGTCGATAACCAACTGCTGAAAAGTGCTCATAACCAGCCCTCGCGTTTTTTACGGAGATACTCGTCATGCATGATCTGCGCAGGTGTCGGACCTGCTGGCGCTTTTGGCGCGGACAGCATCACAACCGGTGCCGGTACTTTTTCACCTTTCGCCAGGCGTTTTGCCCAGAGTGTCAGGTTGTGCTGTACGGATTTACGGACTTCACCCTCGGTGTAGTTGTTCTGCAGCATCAAACGGCGGACGTCGGTCACAATCCAGTACATGATCGGCGCTGACCACGGATAAGCCGCTGGTGTGCTGTAGTCCCCGCGGCGGGCGCAATACTGGTTGAACTCGTCCATTACCTCGTCAACAGACGGCAGGCCAGCAGCTTGAGCTGCTCCGGACTTACACCAGCCAATGAACTTTCCACAGCTCGGCCAGAAGTCTGTTTCCTGCTGGCGAGCCATACGCATACCGGCTTTCACCTGTTCCAGCGTGGTCACGCCGCTTTCAGCGAATGCCAAAATCCACTGACGTTTTGCCGACGCGATATCTGCCGGAGTACTCAGCGCTGTCTGGCGTGCAGCAGGGAAAATCTGCATCAGGTTAGTGAATAACACGTCGACCAACTTCTCGGCGTCAGCGTTCACGACACGTTGCGGTTGTTCTTCTGGCATCAACTGAGCCAGCGCGGCGCCGTCGCGGTTCTTAACTGCCATCATCATTTTGTTCACAGGGTGTTCTCCCATGCTTCCGCGCTGTTCCAGTGACCGCCAGCCGAAGTATCAGCCGGGACATTCGCGCTAAGTTTGATTGTCAGGTCGTCCCATTTCTCACGAAGTTTCGACGGGCTCAGGATGTTCTTACACCAAAAGGGATCGCGGTTAGCGCGGCCAAACAGTTCACAGATTTGTTTGTGGGTACGACCGTCGGCTGTACACATCAGGCGGACTTCGTTTGCCCAAAGGGTCATGTCCGGTTCTTTCGGTCGGGCAATCTCGCCGTCGCATTCAGCGGCCTGTTCGTACATGCGGATAATCTTTCCCCAAATCCACTCAGCAGCAGTCAGGTCGTCGGCGCTGCCCCATTTGCGTTTTTTGGCATTGAACACCACCGCCTCTGGGTGAAGGGCAAGAAAACTTTCATCACTGCTGTCGTCTGGCTGCGAAGCGGCCGGACTAAGGGTTTTATTACCTTGTGGATCAGGTGTTGTAGTTACTTGTGGATCGGCTTCAAAATTTGAAGGGTTAACTGCTGAAAACGATTTGTTATTTGAACCCTCAGAATTTGAGGCTTCAATTTTTGATACCTCAGAATTTGATGCTTCAAAATTTGAAGGGGTATCTTCTGCATTTGCTTCAGCAGCAGACTTGATCAGCTTTGCGACGTTGAGGCGGTAGATGTGGCTGGTATTGCGGCCTTTGGCTTTCCGCTCCTGAATTCTTAGCCAGCCGCCAGCGGCGAGAACTTTCAGCGCGCTGCGCACGGTGTTTGGGCTTTTCGCCCCAACCTGACGGGCTATGCGCGGGATCGAAGGCCAGCTGATACCGTCATCGTTGCTGTAATCAGCAAGTCGGGACATGATCGCCACCTGAGAAATGGATAAGCCAGCAGGCGCGCATGCATCCCAAACCAGCCCCTGAAGTTTATTGCTCATCGGTCATCACCCTCTCAAACCGCGACTTGAAAAGCTCGACGGGCTGGGCGCACTCATGCGGGTAACCGGCGCGCATGAAGATGACGCGATCCCCTGCTCTGTCGAAGCCCACGACGTGTACCACAACGCCCCGCCAATCCTTGTAACGCCGGTCCAGCTTCTGGATTTCTTCAGACATGCCGTCACCTTCTGGCTGCTCTGGCGGACGTAACCTACCCACCACGCCGCGAACTGGTAGTTGCACGGCATCCAGCGGTTACCTATCATCACTTCGTACGAAAGAGAGCCAGCGGCACCGCCAGTCGCCACACACCGGATTTGCGGAACGCCAGCTTTTATGAGTAAACTGTTCATGCGTTAATTGCTCCACACTGTTTAGTTAATGCACCCGACGCCTCAAGCTGCACACTTGGGGCGTCAACCTTTCCGGACTTCTTCTTTTTCCCAAACAGCGCCAGCACAGCGCGAACCTCTGTATCACGCGCGGCTAAATGACGGCGGTGATACTTCATAATTTCTGCGGCTTCAGCAGCATCAATCACTCCGTCTTCCAGCGCCGCCTGAATAATCATGTCGACGTGACCACGATGTGCCGCCGTGCGCATGCTTTTGCTGAACAGCTCGACCTGGTCCAATTCGTCCAACTGAGGGATATCCACGAACAGGCCACCGCGGCGCTGGGCGAAGTATTCAGCCAGGAAACTGGTACCGCTGATGTCTTCCATCGCTTCCAGCTCAACAATTTCGAAAAACCGGCAGCCGTTTTTTTCATATAGGTTGTTGTTGAACCCCGCTTCTGACATACCCAACGCGCCAGCCATTGCCGACCGACCGCCGGGATAGGCTTTGCACATCGCTTTAACTACTGATTTCAGGTCTACCATTTAGTTTTTCCTCGGGTAGTTATGTTCGTGGGATGATCGGTTTAAGCTGCAACTGTCTCAGGCAAACCATCAGTAGAATTCGGATAAATATCTGGTCGAAGTTCATGCGGAGTAACAGCCCAATTACCAAGGCTACAAAGCTGAATAACCCGAACAGCTGGAACCTGGTTATTGATGATCCAGTTAGCAACCGATTGAACAGATTTGAATTCAAACTCCCGAGAAACGGCGGAAAGAGAACCAACCGTAAGAACGGCCTTCTCTGTGATGTTTTTGTACTTTGCGGGCATGGGGACCTCCTGATTAGATACAGAAGGATAATGCTACTTAAAGTAGAATAAATCAACTACTGAAAATAGAAATGACTATACTTGAAGTGGGTTGTAATCTTCTACCTATGGTAGAAGAAGCGAAATATAAAGAATTCTCAGAGCGCCTGAATGCACTCCTCGATGAGAAGAGCATCACAGTGACTGATCTGGCTAAATTCAGTGGCGTCTCATATGAGATGGCGCGGCGTTATACGCTGGGTACAGCAAAGCCAAGGGATGAAAAAATGCTTAAAATTGCAGACCAGCTTTCTGTATCTCCGGCCTTCCTTGATTATGGTGTTGATGCTGCTGGTAACTCGACGCGGTCCAGCCCAACGGTTACCCTAAGGCAGTTAGAAGTTTTCGCATCAGCTGGAAATGGATATATAAATCATGAGTTTCCCGCGATTGTCTCTGCCATCGAAATTCCGCAAGACAAAATTTACGAATTATTCGGTAGGAGCTCTTTGGAAGGAGTAAGGCTAATTAACGTCGATGGTGACAGTATGATGCCAACGTTGAACCCGCGTGATCTCCTGTTCATTGACACCCGCATTGACCATTTTAATGGCGATGGCATATACGTTTTCAATTTTGAAGAATCAACTTTTGTTAAGCGTCTTCAGAAGGTTAAGGGAAGAAAGCTATCTGTGCTTTCTGATAATGACAAATACCCAGCATTCGAAATTGAACCGCATGAAATGAGTGAACTATACATATTCGGCAAACTTATCAAGCAGTTGCCATTCAAATTTAACGACTTCGCATAAATACCCCCATATCAATAACCGGCTTCCGCCGGTTTTTTTTCGTCTAAATTTCAACATATTAATCAATAATTCGCTTTTACAAACCCATTTTCTACTTTTAGTAGTTGATTTATTCTACTTGAAGTAGCAATATTAATTCGCCAGCACAACGGGAAGGACACTGGGGGTTGAGGGACTCACTTACCATCAACTCGGTCTGACCACAGTTCCAGTGTTCTTCCCGTTGTGCAAAGCATCCTGGTGATGGTCGGGTTCCCTACCCGATTGCGGGTTCGACTCCCGCCGCACTATCAGATCGACGTGGAAAATCGATGTTTGCTGTGTGTAGTTGCTTCGGCGGTGGCATGACTCTTCAACCTACCCAAGGGGGAGCGAAGATAATGTTCTGATCATGACCACCGCCAATTTTTTCGCAGACATAGACAAGGGCCGCT
>NZ_JBLYPL010000041.1:0-11297 GCF_051851855.1 Rahnella sp. ATs2
TCGTGAGGGCTTTTTATTGACGACTCCGGACAGCCTGAGTAACGTTCACCTCAGAAATCAACAGGACATGACTATGCTTAATCTTCGCCAGATTCATCACATTGCTATTATTGGTTCCGATTATGAGGCCAGTAAACACTTCTACTGCGATATTCTCGGATTCACGTTGCAGGGCGAGTGTTACCGTGAAGAGCGTGATTCCTGGAAGGCCGATCTGGCGCTAAACGGTCAGTACACCATTGAGCTATTTAGCTTCCCGCGACCACCGGAACGACCAACTCGTCCGGAAGCCTGTGGATTGCGCCATCTTGCTTTCAGCGTGGAAGATATCGAACAGTCCATTTCTGCGCTCACTGCGGCGGGTGTTGTCAGTGAACCGGTAAGAATCGATCCGTATACCGGTAAAAAATTCACCTTCTTTAACGATCCTGATGGTTTACCGCTGGAACTGTACGAACTTTGAATATTCTATGAACTCAAGAATTGCCCCGACATTTCTGACTGAGCATCTGCGCCATAAAATCGGTGACGCACGAAAACTTTGCGTGGCGTTCAGTGGCGGGCTGGATTCTTCTGTCCTGCTGGCCGGGCTGGCAGAGTTACGTGATACTACGCTACCGCAGGTCGAACTGCGTGCGTTGCATATTCACCACGGATTAAGTCAGTTTGCCGATGAGTGGATGGCGCACTGCCAGGTGTTTTGCCATCAGCGTAATATTCCTTTTTCCGCCGTTAAAGTTCAGGTCGATGCGCATAAAGGCGGCATCGAAGCCGCCGCGAGAACGGCGCGGTATCAGGTTTTTGCCGGCAATCTGGCTGAGAATGAAATCTTACTGACCGCGCAGCATCTCAACGATCAATGTGAAACCTTTATGCTGGCGCTTAAGCGTGGCAGCGGCCCTGCCGGTCTTTCCGCGATGAGCGCGGACAGCTCGGTTCACGGTTATCGTTTGTTACGGCCTTTGCTGGATCTCAGCCGTGAGCAGCTTGAAGAGTGTGCGGCACGGCTTCAGATCAGCTGGATTGAAGACGACAGTAACCGGGATGCCCGCTTTGATCGCAATTTTCTGCGACTCGATATTTTGCCTGCTCTTTATCAGCGCTGGCCGCATTTTGCCTCGGCTACAGCCCGTAGCGCTTTGCTCTGCGCAGAGCAGGAGACGTTACTGGATGAATTGCTCAGTGAGTCGCTCACAGCGTTAACTGACGATGAGGGCAGTTTGTCAGTCGAGGGTTTGAAGGCGTTTTCGGCAGTAAGGCGCTCTGCGTTATTGCGTCGCTGGCTGGCATCGTGTGGTGCAAAGATGCCTTCGCGGGAACAACTGCAAAGAATATGGGACGAGGTGGCACTCAGCCGCGAAGATGCGCAGGCACAGTTAGTGCTCGGCTCTTTGGTCATCAGGCGTTTTCGCCAGCGTTTGTATTTATTGCCAGAATTCCAGTCACTGAAAGATGTGGTGATCCAATGGGATCCAGCTGAGAAATTAACGTTACCCGACGGGCTGGGGTATCTGAAGGCCGATCCAGATCCTGCCTTGCAGGCGGCTAAATATGTGATCCGCCAGCCCCGCACTGATGAAAAGGTCACTGTGCGTTTTAAGGCGCACGGTGTTATCGAAAAAGTCGGACGGGAACGGGCGCGTCAGGCCAAAAAACTTTGGTCTGAGCTGGGCGTTCCGCCGTGGCAGCGGGATCGTATTCCATTGATTTATTACAATGAACAACTGATGGCTGCACCGGGATGGTTCACCACCCGCCAGTCTCAGCCCGAAAATAATGAAGCGCAGTGGCAGATCGTCTGGTCGGCTCTGCCATAAAAGAATTCAACAGTTTATTTGGGTGAACCTTATTTGCCCGGGGAGTGGTGATGCAGGTGACAGTCGTTGAAAAAACAGTGATAAGGGCAGTAATAGGGAGCGTGGCGTTAATGCTGATCTCTTTACCGGCTTTGGCAGGCGGTAACATTGCTGACGGCAAGTCAAAATCCATTAGTTGCGCGGCGTGTCATGGCGCAACGGGTAAAGCCGTTAATTCAATTTACCCTAATCTGGCAGGCCAAAATGCCGATTATCTGGCGCTTTCACTGCATGCTTACAAGAAAGGTGAGAGAAGTGGCGGGCAGGCGGGCGTGATGCAGGCTTTTAGTTCGTCATTATCCGATCAGGATATCAGTGATTTGTCGGCGTATTACGCCAGTCTGATGCCGCAGAAATAAGTCTGCCTTCAGAAATGCAAACGGGCAATCCTGAGATTGCCCGTTAGGTAAACTGACGACAGTTGAGGCTATTCAGCGCTGACCACAACGGTGCCAATTTCTGGATGGCTAAAGCTTTCAATGTGATCTAAACGAAGATCCCGTTGCTCGCCGTTCGCATCAACCACCAGATATTCCACCTTTTTACGCATTAACAAATCGTTGGCTTTTGCCTCAACAATTTCTCCGCTACGCATCTTCAGCGTCAAAACCAGGTGATGCTGGCAGGCGAGCTCGAGATTATCGTAGTCATCGCAATTGATGGGTTGGTACTCATCATTCATCGACATAATCGCTCACCAATAAGTTAGCGGCGGCATAGGCCGCCTGGTCCCTAACGGAAGACGGAAGTTCAGCATTTGCTGCCACTTCGTCCAATGCTTTCAATACACAGCCCAACGCATCGGGCACATACCCGAGATCGCCACTGGCGATTTCAGAATATTTACGGCGTACCAACTCACAGTATTGTTGCATAAGTTCTCCCTAAAAAGCGTATCCCTCTGAGGAAAGCGCAGAAAGATAAACTCTCAGTATTTAACGACTATAGCACAGGAGAGTGTGAGTTATTAGCCGGCCTGTAAAGGTAAATCGTTTGCGTAAAGCCATTATTGAGGATGACCATCGGGGGAAAACTGGTCGCGGCAGGACGCTTTCAAGTACACTGTGCGTCTATTATCAAGGGGTTTACCATGGCGTTAAAAGCAACCATTTATAAAGCAGCAGTCAATATCGCCGATATGGATCGCAATTTCTTTCATGATGCCAGCCTGACACTGGCGCAGCATCCTTCCGAAACAGAACAACGCATGATGCTGCGTTTGCTGGCATGGATTTATCATGCCGACGAAAGACTGACGTTTACCCGCGGATTAAGCGCGGAAGATGAACCGGAAATCTGGCGTAAGAATGACCACAACGGTATCGAATTGTGGGTTGAACTAGGATTGCCTGATGAGAAGCGTCTGAAAAAGGCCTGTAACCAATCGCGCGAAGTCGTACTTTACGCGTATGGTGAGCGTGCGGCGAAAGTCTGGTGGTCGCAAATCGAAGGGAAAGTCAGAGGTTTTGAGAACCTGCGAATCCGTTATATAGAAGATGAGTTACTGACTCAGTTGACCGCTTTTGGCAGCCGTACCATGAATTTACAGGCGACGTTGCAGGATGGAACTATCTGGCTTTCTGATGCTCAGAGTAATTTAGAAATTCATTTTTCTGAATGGAAAGAGTCTGTTGTAAAAGAAACCAGGTAATCAGCGTGCTAATACTTTCCGGAAAAGTGGAAATACCCGACAGCGAAGTTGAATTGACCGCGATACGCGCTCAGGGTAACGGCGGTCAGAACGTCAATAAAACATCAACGGCTATTCATTTACGCTTTGATATTAAAGCGTCGAGTTTGCCAGAATATTACAAAGAGCGGTTACTCGCGTTCAATCATCACTCTGTTACCGCCGACGGCTGGGTGATTATCAAGGCCCAGGAATACCGGAGTCAGGAGATGAACCGTGAAGCTGCTCTGGCACGGCTTGGGGCATTGATTTCACAAGCGATGGTGGTAGAGAAACCGCGCCGTGCAACAAAACCCACCCGGGGGTCTAAAATTCGTCGGGTAGAAAGTAAAGTTCGCAAGGGTGCGACGAAAGCATTGCGGGGCAAGATACGTTAGCCCTAAATTCGTGCTGCAGGACAATTTTTATCGCAGCACTGTGGAATAGCAGTAGGGGAGAAACTGTGAAAAAAATCATTATAGGAGCAGTGCTGGCGCTCGGGGCGTTATCATTGTTCGGCTGTCATACCGCCGCATTTAACCATGAGAAACCTTTGCAGGCGATGCAGCAAAGTTACAGCGGTGTGTTGCCTTGTGCCGATTGCAGTGGCCTGAAGACGTCACTTTTCCTGCAACAGGACGGAACCTATATCCTGCAGGAAATCTATCAGGGAAGTAAAGACGGCGATCAGGCGTTCGCCAGTTACGGAAGCTGGGCGCGGACGGCCGACAAACTGGTACTGACTGGAAACGATGGTGAGAAACGCTACTTCCATCCGAAAGATGAAAATCTGGAAATGCTGGATATGAGCGGCGAGCCTATCACTTCTCAGTTCAACTATACCCTGAAGCCGGTGCAGCAAAGTTTGCCTAAGACGCCGATGGCACTGAGCGGAATGATGCAATACAGCGCGGATGCTGCGTCGTTTAAAGATTGTGCTACCGGTAAAGTGTTCCCGATGTCGGCCAATAAATCACTGGAAGAAGGTTATCTTGCGACGCGCAAAGCACCGAACCAGCTGGTTTTCCTTTCGATGGAGGGGCATTTCATGACCGAACCATCAATGGAAGAAGGACAGATGCAGAAAGCTGTCGTAGCGGATAAAAACGTTAAGTTTGACGCAACGAAATCCTGCCCTTAAAAAAAAGCTGCCTGCGCAGCACAAACTGAATTGCACAAAAAGAGAAATGCCCGCATAAAGCGGGCATTTTTTACGTCAACAAATCGTTGTCCGATCTTAACGCGGGATCTGACTTAGCAGGTATTCAACGATATCGCTTTGTTTAATCATCTGTTTTTCGCCGGTACGACGGTTTTTGTATTCCAGCTCTTCAGCATCCAGATTACGATCGCCAATCACCACGTGATGTGGAACGCCGATCAGTTCCATATCTGCAAACATGACGCCCGGACGTTCTTTACGATCGTCGAGGATCACATCAATACCGTGTGAGCGCAGTTCTTTGTACAACGCTTCCGCCGCATCTTTCACGCGGAAAGATTTGTGCATGTTCATTGGCAGAATAGCGACCTGGAATGGTGCGATAGCATCCGGCCAGATAATGCCGCGATCATCGTGATTCTGTTCAATCGCTGCAGCAACCACACGAGTCACGCCGATACCGTAACAACCCATGGTCATCACCTGGTTTTTGCCATCTTCGCCCTGAACAGTGGCATTCATTGCTTCTGAGTATTTGGTACCCAGCTGGAAGATATGACCGACTTCGATACCGCGTTTGATAACCAGAGTACCCTGACCATCCGGGCTTGGATCACCGGCAACGACGTTACGGATATCCGCCACTTCTGGCAGCGCAGCATCGCGATCCCAGTTAATACCGAAGTAGTGTTTACCGTCGATGTTGGCGCCTGCGCTGAAATCGCTCATGGCGGCAACCGTGCGGTCAGCCACAACTGGCATTGGCAGATTGACCGGGCCAAGTGAACCCGGACCAGCAGCCACGATTTCACGAATCTCAGCTTCCGTTGCGAAAGTCAGTGGTGCTGCAACTTGTGGCAATTTCTCGGCTTTGATTTCATTCAGTTCGTGATCACCACGAACCAGCAGCGCAACCAGCTTATGGCCGCTTTCTGCGGTAGCGTGAACCATCAAGGTTTTAACGGTTTTCTCAACCGGAACCTGGAACTGTTCTGTCAGTTCAGCGATGGTTTTGGCATCAGGGGTTTCAACAACACGCATCTCTTCAGCAGGTGCAGCGCGTGGTGTCGTTGGTGCTAACGCTTCAGCAAACTCAATGTTAGCCGCGAAATCAGAGGAGTCAGAGAACACCACGTCATCTTCGCCGCTTTGTGCCAGAACCTGGAACTCATGCGATGCGCTACCGCCAATAGAACCGGTATCTGCAAGAACAGCACGGAAATCCAGCCCCATGCGGTTGAAGATCTGGCTATAGGCTGCATACATTGCATCATACGTTTCCTGCAAAGATTCCTGCGTCGTGTGGAACGAGTAGGCGTCTTTCATCAGGAATTCACGGGAACGCATCACGCCAAAGCGCGGACGAACTTCGTCACGGAACTTGGTCTGGATCTGGAAGAAATTCAGCGGCAATTGTTTGTACGAGCTGACTTCATTACGGATCAAATCGGTAATGACTTCTTCGTGGGTCGGACCCAAAACGAATGGACGATCGCCACGGTCAACGAAACGCAGCAACTCGGGACCATATTGTTCCCAACGTCCGCTCTCCTGCCATAAATCAGCGGGCTGAACCACCGGCATCGACACTTCAATGGCGTTCGCGTTGTTCATTTCTTCGCGTACGATGTTTTCGACTTTCTTGAGAACACGTAAGCCGGTTGGCAGCCAGGTATACAGGCCTGAGGCCAGTTTACGGATCATCCCCGCACGCAGCATCAGCTGATGGCTGATCACTTCCGCGTCGGCTGGCGTCTCTTTTAGTGTTGAGAGCAGATATTGAGTAGTACGCATGATGTTGTTGGTTCCGTTAGCACTGCAAATTGCAATCAGGCTGCCAGTGGCAGCCAAAACGTGAAAAGTGGCTTAGTTTACCAGCGAGTTGCTGTTGTCAAAAGAGACGCAGAGGAAATTAGTTTTTGTCCAGGGACAATACCTGATTCAGGGAGCCCGTTACCCGCCAGCGGACATTAAAGTCCAGCAGACGAACAGCGTAATCCCGGTCGGTGGCTTCGCCTTTGCGGTAAGCCGGGCGGGGGTCTTGTCCCAGAACCTGCGTGATAAAACGGCGCAGATGCGGATATTGCCTCGCATGTTCAGCCAGCTGCCGTTCAGCCTGTGGTAAAAATTCGACCGGCATATCGGCATCCGGTGCGTGCTGGGCAAATCCGGCGCGCGCGTCAGGATGGCTTTCTGCAAAGGGAAGATAAGGCTTAATATCCACAACAGGCGTACCATCCACCAAATCCAGACTGCCCAGTTGCAAAATAACATTCTGCCCCTGACAGCTGATCCCTTTCAGCTCGACCAGAGACATTCCGAGCGGGTTGGGGCGGAAGGTCGAACGGGTGGCAAACACGCCGGTGCGCGTATTCCCGCCTAAACGCGGCGGGCGAACGGTCGGACGCCAGCCACCTTCCATCGTCTGATGAAAAATAAACATCACCCATAAATGGCTGAAATCTTCCAGCCCGCGAACGGCTTCGGGCTGGTTATATGGCGCGTGCAGATGTAATTCGCCGCCACCATCCTCAATCAAACCCGGCTGGCGCGGAACAGCAAACTTCTCTTTATAGGGCGAGTGAATCGTCCCTATTTGTTCAAATGAAAATGAGGTCATTTAAACGTGACGTTCAGGGCTGAACCCTGACAAATCGCTTGCTGGAAGCAACCCGGCACACCACTGATGATCTGGCACTGGTGCAGTAATACCGCATTGGCCTTCATATAAGAGGCACGGGTTAGCATTCTTTTACGCGCAGTAGCAAGGCTCGGCGGCGCGTCATTTTGATCACCCTGGCAGGATTCACCGGAGACTTCGCCTAAATCACGGAAAGGGCTACCAACCAAGGCTTCAGCATCTTTATAGAGTTTTACCGGGGCAGGGCGAACCGGAGCCGGTTTAGGTTTGACTGGTTTTGGCTCTTCTTTTACAACGGGTGCAGGAGGGGTTGGCTGTGGATGTTGAGTCAAAGAACAACCCGCCAGCAAAAGCGCCGACAAACAGAGAGGTAAAGCACGCATGGTATATCCTCTGCTTTTTAATATGTTTACAGGAAAGAATGTGGCGTTATTGAACCAAGGTATTGAGGAAATAACAAGGCGGGCATATGCCCGCCTTGAATTTATTTATGAAAGCAATATTTACAGCGTAAGGGGCAGAGCAAAACCTGCTTCCCTGACAGCAACGGATTACCAGCCTTTAACTGCGCCGCCGTTGAAGATTTTGTTCGCTGCAGCGTTAACTTCATCAGACTGGTAAGCCTGAACGAATTTCTTCACGTTTTCAGCGTCTTTGTTATCTTCACGCGCAACGATCAGGTTAACGTACGGAGATTCTTTATCTTCTACGAAGATGCCATCTTTCTCTGGAGTCAGGTTGATCTGGCTCGCGTAAGTGGTGTTGATCACAGCCAGAGCGATTTTCGCATCATCCAGTGAACGTGGCAGTTGTGGTGCTTCCAGCTCAACCAGTTTCAGATTTTTAGGATTCTCAGTCACATCCAGAACGGTTGGCAGCAGACCAACGCCATCTTTCAGTTTAATCAGACCCACTTTTTGCAGCAGCAGCAATGAACGGCCAAGGTTAGTCGGGTCGTTTGGCAGAGCAACCTGATCGCCCTCTTTCAGTTCATCAACAGATTTGATTTTCTTAGAGTAACCTGCGATTGGGTATACGAAGGTGTTACCGACCGGAACCAGTTTGTAACCACGATCTTTAATCTGCTGATCCAGGTAAGGCTTGTGCTGGAAGGCGTTAACGTCGATATCGCCTTTGCTCAGCGCTTCGTTAGGCAATACGTAATCGTTGAACGTCACCAGCTCAACATCAAGGCCATATTTCTCTTTCGCTACTTTCTGAGCAACTTCAGCAACTTGTTGTTCTGAACCCACAATCACGCCCACTTTGATGTGGTTTGGATCTTGTTCTTTTGGTCCGCAACCGACTAATGCCAGCGATCCCAGAAGCGCGCCAACAACGGCAATGGATTTGAATTTGTTAGACATGTCCTTTCCTCAATAAGCGGATATAAATCATTCACAGGGTAGCTATTACAACGGCTATTTCTTATTTATGCGTGACTGCTTTTACGATGCGGTCGCCACAAAATTGAATTAAATACACCAAAACCACTAACAGGACTAATACCGTATTCATCACAGTTGCGTCGTAACCGATATAACCGTACTGATAACCGATTTGTCCCAAACCACCGGCGCCGACCGCGCCACCCATAGCAGAATAGCCTACGAGAGTGATCAGCGTGATGGTGGCTGCATTGACCAGACCCGGCAAAGCTTCCGGCAATAAGATTTTGCGGATGATTTGCATCGGTGTTGCACCCATCGCCCGGGAGGCTTCCACCAGACCGCTTGGAATTTCCAGCAGCGCATTCTCAACCATACGGGCAATAAACGGTGCCGCACCGACGGTGAGCGGAACAATCGCGGCCTGCAAACCGATGGAAGTACCGATAATCATGCGGGTAAACGGAATCATCCACACCAGCAGGATAATAAAAGGAATAGAACGGAAAATATTCACCAGCGCTGACATCACGCGGTAAACGTTTTTATTCTCTGCAATCTGACCCGGACGCGTTACATACAACAGAACGCCAAAAGGCAAGCCAAGTACAAAACCAAAGAAGCCAGAGGTCAGTGTCATAATGACAGTTTCCCAGATACCCCGGCCCATTAACCACATCATTGCCTCAGACATAACCGAGTACCTCTACTTTCACCTGATTCTCATGCAGGAACTGAATTGCCGCCTGAGTGTTTTCTTCTGAACCGTGCATTTCTGTCAGCATAATCCCGAACTTCACGCCGCCGGCATAATCCATCTGTGCACTGATAATATTGTTATTAATGTCAAAGCGACGTACAGCTTCGGAAAGCAGCGGAGCATCCACCGACTGTCCGGTAAATTCCAGACGCAGTAAGGGAACTCGACCTGTTTCTGGTTCTGGCACCATGCGTACGGCGTAATCTTCCGGGATATCCAGATGCAATGTGGACTGAATGAACTGCTGAGCCAGCGGCGTTTTCGGATGAGAAAACATCTCGCTCACTTTATCCTGCTCAATCAGTTTGCCGTCGCTGATGACCGCAACCTGATCGCAAATGCGTTTTACGACGTCCATCTCATGGGTGATGAGCAGGATGGTTAATCCCAGACGACGGTTGATGTCTTTCAGCAATTCCAGGATGGCGCGTGTAGTGGCCGGGTCCAGGGCGCTGGTCGCTTCATCACAAAGCAATACCTTCGGATTACTGGCCAGCGCACGAGCGATCGCCACACGTTGTTTTTGTCCGCCGGAAAGATTCGCCGGGTAAACATCATGCTTATCCTCCAGACCGACCAGACTCAGCAGTTCAGAAACGCGTTTTTTGATGTCAGCTGAAGACAGATTGTCCAGCTCCAGTGGCAACGCAACATTGCCGAATACGGTTCGCGACGAAAGCAGATTAAAGTGCTGGAAGATCATCCCAATCTGGCGACGTGCGCGGGTCAGCGCTTTTTCAGAAAAGGACATCAGATCCTGACCATCAACCAATACCTGGCCTTCGGTCGGGCGTTCCAGCAAATTGACGCAGCGTATCAGAGTACTTTTACCTGCGCCGGATGAGCCGATGACGCCGTAAATTTGTCCGGCAGGGACGTGAAGACTCACGTCAGAGAGCGCGACTATCTGGCGCGCACCCTGCTGGAAAACCTTGGTGATGTTTGAAAGTTTAATCATATTATTTTTTATTCTGTCTTTTTGCCGTGACGTGGTGAAATTAACTCTTCGGGGATCGCCCCCGTAGCATGTCGTGGATGCTAAGGCGTCTAGACGTCTAAGTCAACCAGGTTAGCATTCTCACAGGCAGTGAAAACATGCGATACTCACGCCATTAATCAGGCATCAGGAGCAAATTCGTGGCACAACCTGTTTCAGCAATCTTTCTCGACCGTGATGGTACTTTGAATGTCGATCACGGCTATGTACATGAAATCGATGAATTCCAGTTCATTGATGGCGTCATTGACGCCTGTCTTAAATTAAAGGAAATGGGCTTTCTGCTGGTGCTGGTGACCAATCAGTCCGGCATTGCCCGCGGTAAATTTACTGAAGATCAGTTTATGACGCTGACCGAATGGATGGACTGGTCACTGGCTGATCGCGGTGTCGATCTCGACGGCATCTATTTCTGTCCTCATCATCCCGAAGGCACAGTTAAAGAGTTTACCCAGGTTTGTGATTGTCGTAAGCCGCAGCCGGGTATGTTTTTAACGGCTAAAGAAGAGCTGAACATTGATATGTCTTCTTCATATATGGTGGGCGATAAACTGGAAGACATGCAGGCAGCTGCCTCTGCGGGCGTCGGGCATAAGATTTTAGTGCGGACAGGCAAGCCGGTGACAGAACAAAGTGAAAGTGCAGCTGACGCTGTGCTGGAAAGCCTTGCTGCTTTGCCTTCCTTTATAGCAAAAGCGCAAAAATAACCGTCTTTGGATAAAAAAACGGCAAACGAAATAAAACTGTATTTATTCGCTTGCCATTAAAATCGAACTCCCTATAATGCCGCTCCATCGACAGGGAACAACGTGAACAACATCACT
>NZ_JBLYPL010000042.1:0-8796 GCF_051851855.1 Rahnella sp. ATs2
AAGTGACAGGAATTGTTGCGAACAACATGTTGGCTAGGGCAGGGATGAAGAAGCTGGTTAAGTCTGTCACGATGCATGACTCTAAACATCATCTTGGATTACAGGTTGTAGACATCCTGACTGGGGCGGTGAACTCTGGGTACCTGAAGTACCTTAATCCTCGGCTGGAACTATCAGTGGCTAAAGAGCTTGCCTTTGAACGTATGGCTGCTCTGCTTGGTTGGGATGTATTCCATTACGATACATTCCCGAATAAGGATTTTAACATCTGGCACTTTCCGCAAGAGATGCGAGCTAAGCCGGGTTCAAAGATTATTCGACCTGATTACAGTGTTCCGTTGGTTAAGCGGGAAGAGCTGTCCTAACCTCAGTTTTAAAAGTTGACTGTGTATGCATAGGCCTTCTTGGCCTGCTCCCTGTTGTGTAGCACGCCACGATTTAAGTAATGCCTTTATCAAACTGCGAATGACTATCTTTCGCTCAAAACCGCCCGTCATGCCTGCTTAAAAAACAGGCTTGGCGTAGGATCATTAATCATCAAAAACATGCTTGTTGAGTTATACGGTTTCCCACCAATACCACTTTTAAGCTTTGGGGATCGACATTGAGTACCGCATAGCGTATTTGCGGACAAATCAGTTCTAAGCTTCGTTTGCTACAATCAAGCTGTATTAAAGTGCGTGCGCCTGATTGGGTTTGCACCCTATTGGTCTCAGGATAGTCGCTGCAATCAAATCCTTCTTTACTTAACTTTTCTTTCGCCGCATCCAAGCTCATTCCGATAAGATTTAGGCTCTCGACTTCTCTGGCATGCGATTTTTCAGAAACTCGAGTCAGTGAGCACCCGCTCAGTAACTGAACGAAGAGTAAGGAAAATATAAGGATTAATACCTTTTTATTTTTTGTTCT
The DNA here is from genome assembly GCF_051851855.1 of Rahnella sp. ATs2. Lineage (NCBI taxonomy): Bacteria > Pseudomonadati > Pseudomonadota > Gammaproteobacteria > Enterobacterales > Yersiniaceae > Rahnella > Rahnella sp. ATs2. The sequence goes on from NZ_JBLYPL010000042.1 coordinate 910, forward strand.
CTGCATCAGACGAACCTTTAGGTTTTATACCTTTGAGCGATATTGCAATAAACAGAGTGAGGAGTAAAACTTAAAATTCTCCGCTTAAAACCTTTATAAACTATGGGGTGATCTGCTTCCCGTTGATCAATATACCTTGATGCAAGTAATGCCTTGTGAGTATCAGTTTCTCGTCCACTTCCCACCAACAACTCATTTTTGAGCCATAAGCGAATGGTTGGTACGTCACAGAGTGTTAATTAATATAGGGCAGATCACTTTTATCCAATTTTCATTAATGTATCTCATAGGATACATTAACAACATCTTTCACTTTCAAGTATCCCAAGGGATACTTCTGTTCTTTATTCGTAAATTTCAGAACTCATTTAAATTGCTACTCAAGCTAGATTTGTCGTATTAAAGTCACATTATGAGTCCCATGGGATACATTTTTGCTTTATACGTGGTTTATAGTATCCCAGGAGACACACATGACTACTCTCTATGATGTTGCAGAAATGCTTAAAACTGCAAGGATCGAAGCAGGCTTGTCTCAGGCTGAATTGGCTGAGAAAGCAGGTGTTTCACGTGTGACCGTTGTTCGAATGGAGACACTTGCAAAAGGCGATATGAGTGTGTCGATTCTTGTCCGTCTTTTAGAGGCCGCGGGCTATGACTTACGTGCAGTCAAAATAGGGCATGTCCGAACCCTGGATGACATTCTCCTAGAACAGCGCAATGCGGAAGCATCATGAAGTTAGATGTGCAAGTTTTGGGTAAGAAAGTCGCGACACTATTCCGGGACCGGGATAAGTATGTGCTTCAATACTTACCAGAAACTAAGAGTAACGAATTTATCAGCCTGTCGATGCCTGTTAGTGAAGCAGCATGGCGTTGGCCAAGGGATTTGTATCCATTTTTCAGACAGAATCTGCCTGAGGGTTACCTTCTGAGAGTCATTCGTGAAAAATTTGGTCCACTGCTCGAGGAACAGATTTATCGCTTTTGACTGTTATAGGCTCTTCAGGAGTAGGCCGTGTAACCGTTACGCGAGAAGGTATAGCTCCCGGAGAAGAACCGGATCTTTTGCAAATTAACGACCTGCTGAAAGGCAATAATACAGCCGACCGCTTTGCAGCTTTAGTAAGGCGTTCTGCAAGAGCCGCTGTATCTTATACCTAAATTCTTGCTCCTATTGGCGAAGTTCTTCTAAGCAATCAGACTCTCAAAACCCGGCAGTTCATTGTTAAGAAGTTTACTCCGGGAGTGTATTGACAATAGATACACAACACTTTAAAGTATATCCATTGTCAATACAGGAGGAAACAAAATGCGTGACGCTGCGATTAATTTGCGTGCCTTACCGGAACAACGTGATCTCATCGATCAGGCTGCCACTCTGTTAGGTAAAAACCGATCTGACTTTATGCTGGAAGTCGCGTGTGAGCGCGCACAGGCTATTCTGCTCGACCAAGTCTTTTTCCAGCTAGATACTGAAAAATTCCACGAATTCACAGCGATGCTTGATGCACCTCAAAAGGCAAATCAGGGTCTGGAACGTCTGATGGCAGTGAAAGCACCCTGGGCATGAGTTTACAATTGTCTGCTCCTGAACCACTTACAACTGAACATATCCTTGATGCGTTTGGTTGTGGGGAATCAATGTTAGATGAATGGTTAAAACGGCGTGCTCTGACAAACCATTTAAACGGTGCAAGTCGTACTTTTGTTGTCGCGACTCTCGATAAAAGTGTTGTGGGTTATTATGCCCTTGCAGCCGGCGCTGTGTCGCACAAGGAAGCAACAGGGTCAGTTAGGCGTAATATGCCTGATCCAGTTCCGGTCATAGTATTAGGAAGATTGGCGGTCGACCTGCGCACTCAGGGATTAAAGCTAGGTGCATCATTGTTACAGGATGCCGTTCTTCGAGTTCACTCAATTGCCGAAAATACACGTGTCAGAGCATTGCTCGTACATGCACTTCATGAACCGGCTAAACAATTTTATGAACACTACGGTTTTACGTCATCGCCAATTAATCCGATGACATTAATGCTACGCCTTTAGAATTTTCAACGACCTTTAAGCACATCATGTGTAAAATCAAAAAAAGATGAAATAACACTTCATAATGATTAAGTATGAATTATTCTATTATGTATTGTTATGGTTCAGAGTACTCTTTTCCATAAGATCGGTCATAGCGCCTTCATGAGCCTGAAGATTGCGAATATAACGCATTAATGTTTCAGGCTTTTTCCAGGTTCCTTCCTGCATAATCTGTGCGACAGCATAACCACGTCCAGCCATATCCTGCGCAGCTCCTACGCGGGCGCTGTGACCAGTCCAGGCTGTGTAACGCCCTTTGTTTGGAATGATGGTTTCACCTGCTCCAATCGTATGCCAGGCCTGAGCGAAAATAGATTCAATCGCAGGCGTGCTCAGCGGACGAGTGACCGAAAGAGTTGCACTCCCAGATCGGTGCACCGGACAAAAGAGGAAGGCGTCAGGTTCTGAATTGATACCAGACACCGACAACCACTCAGTTAGCCGGCGGGAGGACTGAAAACTTAGGGACTTGATCAGGCCACCAGTTTGGACAATTGTTTTGGTGTAACTCACATTAAGTATGATCCTGCCATCTGTTGCCCTGGAAATATCGCGAACGCGAAGACGGGCTAATTCACTGATACGCAGCAGCGTGCTGTAAGCTACATGCAGAAATGCTAAATCACGTTTAAGGCGAAGCGATGTTGAGTCAGACCAGAGCGCATCAAGCTCAAGCAGATTTTCAAGACGAAAGGGTACGGCCTGGCCTGTACGTTCACCCGTGACAACTGCGACACGATTTATTTTCTTAACAGCCCGGAAAACCAGCGGTGAAGAATTAGGAGGAGTCAGGCCAGCATTACGGTGTAACATCGAAATCAATGAGCCATGCGTCGCAATCGTTGAAGAGGCCCGGCCATTATCCTGCAACCAGTTCAGGTAATCACGAAGGTCAGCCGGAAGCATAGGCAAAAACGAACGCCCATTCTCTGCCGACCATTTATGGCAAATACGCATCACGCTCATTAGTTGTCGCCACGTATTGGGAGAAAAAGCCTCCTTATCCTGAACAAATTCCTTAAGCCTGGCCAGAACATCCTCTTCAGCCTGGATAGCCGGTAACGCCTGGGGGATCGGTGTTAATTTGCCCATATATAGCTTAAAAAGCACACTCCTAGTCACTGACGATGCTACGTGGATTCTGAGAAACACACAGGGCATTTACCTTGCAGATTTCACGTAGCGTAACCTGCACGATCTACAGAGAAAATCATCTGCATTTGTAACTACTGGATAGATTACCAGCTCATACAGTAGATGGTTAACTTTATATAAGTCCCATTATATAAAGTTAGCAGTTAGAAAAATTACCGATACTTAGGATAAAGGAAACGAAGTGTAGCTATACCCATTAGGTCAAAAATGACAGCTAATGGGTTGGTTTGAATCACAAAGTTTTTAAACAACTAAATCAAGTGAATAATGAAACCATATTTTCAATCAAAACCTTCCAATAAAGCATCAACTCCATTTGATTGATCTGAAACTATATCTTCAAAGACTTTCTTCGCAGAAGAGTTGTAAATTACAGGGATCATCAATGTATGCCTGAATTGAAGTAGTACACCTATGACGTCAGGAATAATTTCGTTACTGAAATTACTCAACCGGCCATCTATAGAGGTAATAGTGACATTTTCAGGAATTTTTAAAATATCAATAGACAATCTATTGAAATAATCTTTTTCCTTAAAGAAGTATTCTGGATGTTTCAATCTAAGTATTTCGAAAACTGTACTTTTTAATGTCACAGGATAAGTGATATGCGTTATGAATTCCCTGAATCCAATAAAATTATTCTCGAAAACATTATGGGGAGATATATTGCCACCTAATAATTCGAAGTCGCCAAGATTCGCATTACTATATGGTGTTAAAAGCAGACTCAACTCTGAAAAAAAACTAATGCTTACCCATATTTCCTTATCACACTCATTTAAGTATACAAAATTATTAATTTTATTCCAGTGGTCAAAGTACTCATTGAGGCAATTATGTAGTATGGATTTCCTGAACGTTGCATAATCTATATCCGAACAGAGTTCGATGATATTTTTATATTTCACAGAACTATTACTTTCATATATTTTCAAAAGTAACTCATCTCTTTTATCTTTCACTTCTATACATATAAATTCAGCGGAAAAATACTCCATCAACGATTTATGGGCCCATCTATAAACGGATGCTTCCTTTATAAACAACGGAACCGCGTAAATTAAGTCATCAATGAATTTAATTGGCTTAACATTAATCCCTTTTAATTTACCAGTAATTTCATCTAGTACCACTTCGAGCTCAGAGCGACTAAACTCGAGCTTTCCATTATTTTTCAAACACCAAAATGCTAATCTTCTTAAGATAATGCTAAACTCAGTGATATCTAAACCTGATTGTTTTCGTCTAACATAGCCAGTTTCTTTACTTAAATCATGCGTTTCAAAAAGAGCTTCAAAAACCTGGCTATAGAATAAATCTTTCCTGCGCGGTATTACAGGTTTAAACTTGTACGAGCAAAATAGAAGTGAGACATATAATGGAGTTGTCAAGAACTCAAGAATCGCGCCATTATCCTTTTCTCTCATTGATTTTATTTCAGATATGAGTTTGTTTGAAAGAATTAAACTATTCCCTAGTTTTGTTGAATTTGCATCATAAAGTCGAATAAGATTAAAAGATTGGTTCAAATCGAGAGGTTTTATCTTAAACCGAACATAACTTTTCAATTCTAAAAGTGACTGGTCTGGCCGTGATGTAATTATAACCTTCGAATAGGGAACCTCGTCAGTGAAAGCTTTTATCCTTTTGATGACATCATTTTTAATGTCAAATGGTATCTCATCCACTCCATCAAAAAAGTATATAAAAGGGATGTTCCCTAAATAACCTTCACTGCTAACATTATCTAACCCAATTAATTTATTAAGTTGCTCTGTTATAGGTTGATCGGTCAACGTACGCAACTCAACATATATCGGTATATATTCAGAGTGATCGATTATATCAATTACAATTTTTTTTAAAAGAGTCGATTTACCCATCCCTGCATTATCAATTATTAAAACATTATTGAACTCTTCTAGAAAAACATCACCACGTTGAACTAGGTGCTCACTTTCTTCCCTTGTATCCAAATTTGACAGGGTTAGGGGCTCATATATATCACTTACTTTTTTCAGGATATTAGGAAACGCCAATGAATTTATTGTAGAGCATTGTGCTCGCGTTTTGGCTAAAAAATCAGACATCTGATATTTTAATCTGAAAATATTTTTTCTTTTTGATAAAAGTCATATCCTTTTCGAAATAAAAAAGGAAATACTTTTTCTTCAATGAGTTTCGTAGCCCAAGGTCTTGCTAGTTCGATTGCACTTTCAAGTGTTATCATTTATGTCTCCAATCTTATTTAAAACTAGAAATAATTAGATTCCATCGAAAAGGAAATCGATCGCAGCTTTTATCTGCGTACGGTATTGAATCGCGCTACAAAACTCAGCACCAAGGACTCGACAGGGTATGCTCGCTAGTTCGTGGGTCATAACTGCGTATTCTATGCCATCTGAAAGCCTTAGCAGCGGAATCATACGTTCCGGTCGATGCCCACTCGGATATTTTTGAATGGGCAATAATGGTATTACAATTCTACGATTTAACTGACCTATAATATCGCTCGTCACATCAAGCAGAAGGGGATACGCGACACTTTTTCCAGTATTGTGATACACAGTGAATTGCATACTTAAAACGTCCTATATTCATCACTAAAGCAACCATTTTCATCATGGAATCGGTTTAGGGACTCAAGAGCTTCCATATTTTCCTCTTGCCACTTTTTTGCGGCATGATGGCGCAGTTCTGCATCCAGAGCCGTAGTAAGTGTGGCACTAAGGTTGATGCCGGCCTCACGTGCTCGGTTTAGCAAACCTCGCTCCACAGTCATGGTGACGCTCTGTGTATTACGTTGTTTGACTGACATGAAAACTCTCCTTGATCTGATTTGGCAATACGTGTGCATTACACGGCAGTATACACGTGCAATAACAAATTACCGAATTGGATAGCCACCAACAAAATCACAATCCGGTAGGTCTTACTTTATGGTTATATGGAAGAGTTTAACGCTGAACGGTTTTAGTGAAACAGTGGTTTTAGGTAGAAAAGATAAACGTCTGAAAGATAGCAATATAATAATTTTATTTAACATAATTAACGTTATACGAAGTTAACTTATAGAGGCTAAGCTAAGATGACCGTTATGAGCTAAGCTGACATGGCCGCTTCGGGTGACCTGCTGAGGAACCTGTTATGACGGCTTCTGGTGCGGAGTTTTTTACGATGAACGAAGTTAACCGACTTAAAATTATACAAGACGTTATTGACCGACGGCTGACCACGCGTCTTGCCGCAGAACGTCTTGGTATTTCAGATAGGCAGTGTCGCCGCCTGCTTCAGCGTTATCGTGAAGACGGCCCACTTGGCATGACTGATCGCAGACGCGGCAAGCCCAGCAATTATCAGTTGCCTGCAGGTATTGCTGAGCTTGCCATTCAGATCATCCGCGAACGCTACGCTGACTTTGGTCCCACGCTGGCCTGCGAGAAGCTGGCCGAGTTACATAACGTAGTACTGGCTAAAGAGACTGTCCGCAAGCTGATGATATTCGCCAGGCTCTGGATCCCTCGAAAACAGCGTGCCCCAAAAATTCAGCAGCCACGTTATCGCCGCGCCTGCGTCGGCGAGCTTATCCAGATTGATGGTTGCGATCATCGCTGGTTTGAAGAACGCGGTCCGGCCTGCACGCTGCTGGTTTATGTGGATGACGCAACCAGTCGACTCATGCAGCTGCACTTCGTGAAGTCGGAGTCGACATTCACGTATTTCGAGGCGACCCGCGGCTACCTGGAAAAGCACGGCAAACCATTAGCATTCTATAGCGACAAAGCCAGCGTCTTTCGCATCAACAACAAAAATGCGGCCAGCGGCGATGGTCAGACACAGTTCGGGCGTGCAATGAACGAGCTCAACATTACCGGCATCTGCGCCAATACCAGTTCAGCCAAAGGACGGGTTGAGCGGGCACATCTGACGCTTCAGGACAGACTGGTTAAGGAGCTAAGACTCCAAGGTATCAGCACACCTGAAATGGCTAACGCCTTTGCCGAAGAGTTCATGGCAGACTACAACCGGCGTTTTGCCCAACTTCCGAGGCATGATTTTGACGTTCACCGGTCACTCGATGCTGACGACAATCTGGATCTCATATTCACCTGGCGTGAACCGAGGAAAGTCTCAAAGTCGCTGACCATCCGATACGACAAGATGTTATATCTTCTTGAAGATAATGACGAAAGCCGACGCGTTATGGGCAAATATCTTAATACGTATCAGTATCCTGACGGACGTATCGAACTCAGAAGTAATGGCACCGCACTTCCCTACTCGGCTTATGATCGGCTGTCAGAGGTAGATCAGGGTGAGATAATTGATAACAAAAGACTCGGGCATGCGTTGGCGGTGGCTAAACTCATGCAGGATAAACGTGATAATACGCGGTCGCAGGGGCTTCCGGCGGGGAACGGACCGAGCAGGAGGAAGAAGGATGCTGGGAAAAAACGACAGCGTGATGTTAATGAAGACGATTTGCTCGAAGCCTTGCGCAATCTTCAGACGCGCAGTGAAGAAATATTTGGCCATTAATTGAATACGAAGGACATTATTCAAGACTAATGTTTTACTAAATTCGGACAACTTAGCTTAGCTAAAGTCCGGTCATTTCAGCTTGGCTACAACATAACT
>NZ_JBLYPL010000043.1:0-8341 GCF_051851855.1 Rahnella sp. ATs2
ATCGCCATTATCCCGATTCAGGGCACGTTAGTGCAAAAACTCGGCACCTTACGGCCTTACAGCGGGATGACGGGCTATGATGGTATCCGTGCCTGTTTCCTGCGCGCATTGAATGACAGTGAAGTCAAAGCCATCTGCCTGGATATTGATTCACCCGGCGGTGAAGTCGCGGGGTGTTTTGACCTTGTCGATGAGATTTATGCCGCGCGCGGCAGTAAACCGGTCTGGGCCATTTTATCCGAAAGCGCCTATTCCGCGGCTTACGCGCTGGCGAGTGCGGCGGACAAGATAATCGTGCCGCGTACCGGCGGCGTCGGTTCTGTCGGCGTCATTGTGATGCACGTTGACTGGTCGCAGAAAATCAAAAATGACGGGCTGCAGGTCACCATCATTACCTACGGCGATCGCAAAGCAGAGTCCAATCCGTATGAACCTTTAAGCGAAACGGCGCGCAAAGCCATTCAGTCAGACATTGACGAAATGGGGCGTTTGTTCGTGAGTACCGTCTCCCGCAATCGCGGGATAACAGAGAAAACCGTCCGGGATACCGAAGCCGCCTGTTTCCTTGGCGCCGACGGTGTGCAACTGGGGCTGGCTGATCGCGTGGCCTCGCCTGATGCGGCATTCCGCGATTTATTACAACTAGTTGGAGAGTAACGATGTCAAAGAAAATTCGAGGTTTTGCGCACCTGTTTGGTTTTTCTGCCAATGCTTCTGAAGAAGATGAAGACGAAAAAGAGCAGTCCAAAAAGGCCAAAGGTCGTCGTGCGGAAGATGACGATAACGACGATCAGGATGATAAAGATAAGTCCAAAAAATCTCAGCGTGCAGAAGATGATGGTGATGATTCTGACGACGAAGATGGTAATGACAAGGAAAAGTCTAAAAAAGCCAAATCCCGCCGGGCCGAAGATGACGACGATGCGGACGCCGATGAGGATGAGGGCGTCGAAAACGACGGTGACGATGATGAAGATGATCGTGATGTTAAAAAAGGCCGCCGCGCTGAGCGCGATCGTATTTCCCGCATTCTCGGCAGTAAATTTGCTGCAGGCAAGGGCCCACTGGCCGTTTCCCTGGCGATTACCACCGGCATGAGTTCCGCCGCGGCAATCCGGGTGATGGCGAGCTCTGGTCCTGTACCAGTCGCATCTCAGCCCCGCCGCATGTCACTGGATGAACGCATGTCTAAAGTTGAAAATCACCAGTTGGGTAACGCTGACAACGATGGTCCTTCAGCAAACTCAGTGGTATCTCGTGCGGCTGCTCTCTACAACCAGGTAAAAGGTAAAAAACAATGACTGTGAATCAGGTAGGACAAAACGCCTGGGTGCCCGGCGTTCAGCATGACACCTTCATTCCGGACCAGTTGCTGTCCGGCCCTTTGCAGGTTGTCTCTGATACGGTGACGATTCTGACGGGGAGTTCGGCAACCTATAAGCGCGGCACCGTACTGGGCGTGATCACCGCCTCCGGGAAATACACCTTGAGCGTGGCGACAGCCACCGACGGCAGCCAGGTTCCGCAAGCCATTTTGGCTGATGATGTGAATGCCACCGCGGCGGACACGTTAGCCGGCGTTTATCTGATGGCCGAAATCAATAAGAACCGTATTACCTTCGATCCGAGCTGGACGCTCGCTACGCTTAAACCTGCGCTCCGTCCGTTTGGTATCTTCCTGCGCGACAGCGTGCAGGCACCTGCCAGCTAAACACCCGTTTTAATTTTATCGCCTTCTACGCATGCCCCTCACCGGGCAGGGCGTTGTGCGTCTTCTATTTATCCCGGCCAACAGGTCGGGACACAGAGAGAATAAGCCATGTCCCAAACAATTTACGATACCGTGTCGCTGGTCGGGTTGGTGCCCAATCTGATGACGTCGCAAAACTTCATCCTTGACCGCTTTTTCCCGAACATCGTGACCAGTGACGATGAGTATGTGGCGATTGACGTGGACATCGGTCTGCGCCGCATGGCGCCGTTCTGCTCTCCGCTGGTCGAAGGTAAGTTGGTGGAAAGCCGTCGTTACCAGACCGACAAATTCAAGCCTGCCTATATTAAAGACAAGCGCGCCCCTGACCTGCGCAAACCTATCCGCCGCCAGATCGGCGAGCGCATTGGTGGCGAATACACAGCCGCTGAGCGTGAAATGCTGAACATCCAGTTCGAGATGAGCGACCAGATTGATATTTTGAATCGTCGCCTCGAGTGGATGGGCTGCAGCGCGATTGCCACCGGCACCGTCACCATCAAAGGCGAAGGTTTCCCAACAACCGTCGTTGATTTTGGTCGAGATCCGTCCTTAACCATTGCGCTGAGCGGCTCAGACAAGTGGCCGACCAGCGTGGCGGTTGGCGCAACCAACACCCAGCCAACGGATGACATTGAAGAGTGGCAGGCTCTGATCCTGCAAAAATCTGGTGCCCAGGCAACAGATATTATCTTCACCAACGCCTCATGGCGCGCGTTCAAGCTGGATACGTCGCTGAAAGGCGCTATTATCCTGCCGGCGCAGAACCCGTCCGGCAACATCATCAACCCGGGCGCGCAGATTGCGAAAGGCGCGGTGTGTAAAGGTTACTGGGGGCAGTACACGCTCTGGCTCTACAACGACTGGTTCATTGACCCGGACACAGGCATCGAAAACCCGATGATCGCAGACGGTTCAGTGGTCATGTCGGGCCCTGACTTGATGGGCACCCGTGCGTTTGGTGCCATCATTGATCCCGCTTTTAACTACGGGCCGATGGCGTATGCGCCAAAAAGCTGGCTGCAGCCTGACCCGGCGCAGCGATTCCTGCTGATGCAGTCTTCACCGATCGTTATCCCAAGCCGGGTTAACGCAGCCCTTTGTGCGAAGGTGGTGTGATCATGGCAAAAGAAAAAGCAGCTGACGCGGCCCCTGAGGCCGCTGATCTGATCACCGTTGTGGTGCTCAAAGGTAAAAGCGTGCGTCACGACGGGCAGAATTACACTCAGAATGCGCGCGTGTCGTTGTCTCCGGCTGATGCCGATGCGCTTATCGCTTCCGGATTCGTGAAGACTCTGGACGCGGTGAAGCAGGAAATGGAGGAGGTTAGTGGGCAGGAAGTCAGTGTCACTAAAGCCGAAGGCCAGTCCACTATCACCTCAGACGCACCCTCTGTCATCAAATCTGAGAGCGGAGAAGCCTGATCATGGGAGTCAACTGGGATCTGCATTTACTCAGGCCGTTGCACGGCGTATTTGGTGACCCGGTTGATTTTCGTCCCGTGGGTGGGGTGGCCTATATCATCAGCGGGATTTTTGACCGCGCGTATACGCAGGACGTGGAACCACTGGAAGACGGCAGCACCATCAACACCACGTCGCCTGTGCTTGGTGTTCTCGACAGTGAGTTTTCCTCACCGCCGAAAAGGGGCGATCGGGTGTTCATTGGCCTGGTCGGAGGTGAACAGGTGAATACATTGTTTGCTGTCTCCGATGTCCAGCCGGACAGTCATGGCGGCTCAAAGCTTATTCTGAACAGGGTGAAAGTATGAATGCAGCAGCATTGCGAATACTGGTGATCGGTGCGCTGATCGGCAAAACGGATGCCGCCGAACGCGTTTATTCGCCACGGGACTGGCCAACGTCGGAAGACATGTACCCGGTCATTCTTGTGCAAACTCCTTTTGACCTCAAAAACTCCCTTGGGCGAAACGTCCCGCAATTTACGACGGTGACCACCGTCCGAATTACAGGCCGCCTGCAGGAGCTTGATGAAGTCGATCAGGATAACGGCGCAGTAAAGGCGGAAGAGGCGCTGGAACAGCTGCGCGAACAAATAGAGCGCGCGGTGATCAACAGCTTTGAGCTTACCCGGCAGACTCAGCAGTTTTTGCAGGTACGCTCAACCATTGATATCAACGCTGGCGGTGAAGGGCATACCGCCCAGTTACTGATGGAATTGGATATCGAGTATTACCAGGGCCCGGAAGAATTTTACCCTATCGAAGCGGACCCGCTTGAAGGGGTTGATGTCACCATTATCGAACCTGACGGCACGCCGCAAGTCGGCATCACCATCGACCTGCCTCAATAACATTCTGGAGTATCACATGTTTGTAAAACCCGCAGCCGGGCGCACTGTGCGCGATCCGGTTAAAGGCACCTTTTTGCCCAAAGAAGGGGCAGAGGTCGCCGAAAGTCAGTTCTGGAACCGCCGGCTCCGCGACGGGGATGTGATTACCGTTGACACCTCCGCACCCGCCGCGAAACCGACAGCCGCTGCAAAAGGCACAGATGCTACGGCTACTACCGATAAATCAGCCGCTTCAACGGATGCTGGGAGTGCGAGCTAATGAACTTTCAAAATATCCCGAACAATCTTCGTACACCGCTTTTCTATGCTGAATTTGATAACTCGCAGGCGAACACCGCAACGGCGACCCAGCGTACGCTGATCATTGGTCAGATGCTGACGAACGCTGCGGTGAATCCCAATATCCCGGTTATTGAATCATCAGCATCAAACACTGCCGGTATTTATGGCGCAGGATCGATGCTGCATAACCAGATGACGGCGTATTTGGCAAACGACATTGCCGGTGAAATTTACCTGCTGCCGCTGGTTGATGGAACATCGATGGTGGCGGCGACCAGCACCATTACGCTGACCACGGCACCGAGTGAAACCGGTGTGATTTCACTGTATGTCGCGGGCCAGCGCGTACAGACCACGGTGTTGAGCACTGATAGTGTGACCACAATGGCAACAGCGCTGACGACGGCGATCAATGCCGCCATTGCGTTGCCGGTAACGGCTGCATCGGCCGCCGGCGTCATTACGCTGACGGCAAAAAACAAAGGCACGCACGGTAACAGCATCGATTTGCGCCTGAATTATCTGGGGAGCGCGGGCGGGGAATCCACGCCTGATGGCCTGGGTATTACGCTCACCCCCCTTACCGGTGGCGCTGGCGCACCGGACATGACGACCGCGCTGGCAAACCTCGGTGACCGGACCTTTGATTTCATTGTTACCCCTTACACAGACACGACTTCTCTCGATGCGCTGAAAAGCTTGCTGTCAGACAGCACCGGACGCTGGAGCTACGCGCAGCAGCTTTACGGCCACGTCTTTGGGGCCGTGTCTGGCACCTATGGCCAGTTGACCACGCTCGGCGAGGCCCGCAACGATCAGCACGCTACTTTGCTGGGCGTTTATGACTCGCCAACGCCGGCTTATGTCTGGGCAGCGGCTGCGACAGGCGCGGTAGCGGGGAGTCTGCGCAACGATCCGGGACGCCCCCTGCAAACACTCTCGATTGCCGGCGTGCTTGCGCCGCCACTGTCTTCACGTTTTGAGCTGACCGAGCGTAACAACCTGCTTTACAGCGGTATTTCGACCTTCACGGTGGCAGATGACAGCACGGTGCAGGTAGAAAACCTGATCACCACGTATCAGACCAATAAATATGGGGATGCGGATGACAGCTATTTGCAGGTGGAAACGTTGTTCCTGCTGATGTTCGTCACCCGCTTTATCCGCACGCAGATTACCTCAAAATTTGCGCGCATGAAGCTGGCCGCTGACGGTACCCGTTTTGCGCCGGGATCTGCGATTGTGACGCCAAATATTATCCGGGCTGAGCTGATCGCCCAGTACACACAGCTGGAATACAACGGCTATGTGCAGGATTCCAAAGCCTTCGCCGCCGGCCTGATTGTGACGAAAAGCACGACCAACCCGAACCGCGTCGACGTGTTATGGGACGGTGTGCTGATCAACCAGCTGCGCGTATTTGCACTTCTTAACCAGTTCCGCCTGCAAGCTGCGGCGTAAGGAATAACAATGGGTGATACCTCCAACCGCCTGGCGGGCACCGCGTCGGTGACAACCAATGGTGTAACAATCATGGTCGCCGGGCAGTTCAAATACAGTCCTTCAACCGTAAAACGTGAAACCCTGACCGGGATGGATCGCGTTCATGGCTATAAAGAAAAGCCTTCCGCGCCGTATATCTCCTGTCAGGTTCGCGACAGCGGCGGTACCACGGTGGCTGACTTTAACGACATGACCGATGTCACCGTGGTGGCTGAAATCGCCAACGGTAAAACGATTATCGGTACCGGGATGTGGACGGTCGAATCACAGGAAGTGGACAGTGAAGACGCCGTGTTCGATGTTCGCTGGGAAAGCTTCTCAGTCGTGGAGAGCTGATTGTGGAAGAGCAGGAAAAAAGTATCGTTATTCCTCTGGATAAACCGCTGACGGATGCAAGCGGTAAACTAGTCTGGGAAAGCATTCCACTGCATGAACCGGCGCTCATCGAAGTGAATCAGTTCTTTGATAAGCAGAAGGCGGACGGTGCGCTGGCCGCGATGGGGCTCCTTATCTCGCTGTTATCGGGGATCCCGCCGCAGGTTGTCAGGCGCATGCCGTTTACCACTTTCAAACAGTGTGAGGGTTTTCTTCTTACCTTCTTAAATTACCTCCCCGAATCCGTAACGACGGTTGAAAGCAGCACGGTGATCGTGCTGCCAAAAGCCCTTCAGGATGGCAAAGGGGAGCAAAACTGGGCAGGTATCGATCTTAGTGAACCCTGTCTTGACCAGGTGGACCAGTTTTATAAAAACCAGACAGTGAAAGGCGGTCTGGCGGCGATGTCTGCGCTTATCGCTGAAATCTCCGGCATTCCGGCGCAGGTCATCAACCGACTGCCGTTTACTGACTACAAACGCTGTGAGGGTTACATGCTGGGTTTTTTAAACTTCTCCCCGACGGCGGGAGGTGGCGGGAACGCATCGCCGATGTGACGTATTACTACGGCTGGGGGCCAGATCAGGGCTGGGGAATGACGTGGTCGAAGCTCAACTGGTGGCGGGATCAGGCATTTCGCATCAATAAGTTAAAGGAACGCGATTAATGGCTAATGTGTTTGATTTCCAGCTGAAAGCGGACGATCAGGTTTCTCAGTCTATTCAGAATATCGATGATGCGGTGAAGAAACTGACTCCCCAGCTCAATGATGCGCAAAAAGTTGTCCAGCTCGGCGGTCGGCGTTCCGCAGAAGGACTTGATGAAGTCAGTGGCCGCCTGAATAAACTGGCAAAAAACGCCCGGGATGGTGTGCAATTTGTCGGGGACCTTGTACCGCCGCTGAAAATGGTGGGTGGCCTGACTTTAGGACTGGGCGGGCTGGCCACTGTCATAAACAGTGTCAAAACGGGGATCAAAGAGTATGCGGATTCCGGGTATAAAATTGATACTACCGCCAAAAATATCAGCGCAACCACCCGGGCATATCAGGAACTGACTGGTGCCATGATTGAAAACGGGGCAACGCGAGATTCTGCGGAGAGCTCTGTTACCGGTTTATACCAGCGAGCCAATGATGCACTTAACGGTCGGGATGATCCTTTCAATGCCCTTCTGGCACAGATGGGCGTCAAGATCAGTAAAACCAAGGAGGGCATGGCTGACGTTGTAAAACTGATGGATGACCTGAATAAGGCCATGCTTCAACAGTCCCCCGCCAGGCAGGTCGTGATTGCACAGGTGGGGCAGTTTTCACCCGAGCTTCTGAACTACCTGCGGCAAAGCACCGATCAAGTCCAGCGCCTTAAAGACCAGGCGCAGCGTGATGGGCTGATTTTTTCTGATAAGGATGTGCAGAATGCCCTGGCGTTCCGCACCCAGCTCAATCGGATTTCGGCGTCGTGGGATGGCATGCTGATGAAGGGGCAGGCGTGGCTGGGACAGGCCCCGATAGTTCAGAAAAGTTTTGATGACGCTTCGCAGATCATGCAGCACGGGATGGATGCCGCTACGGTGGGCTCCCTGATGACGTGGAACAGCGGAGGAAAGCAGGCTGACCGGTTACGCGATGCTCAAAAAAATGACGCCTTTAAGAAAACGCTGTCATGGGATGAAAAACTGGATCTCCGTTTAGGTTACGCCTCCGGGGATCTGGTCAAGAAATTGAACAGTTATTACGGCCCGACAGATACGGCCCGTCAGCTACAGCAGGATATGCAGGGGCTGCATGTGCAGAGTCCATCCTCTGTTGAGCCCCCACTGTCGTTTAATCAATCTGGAAGCGGGAATGCCAGGGGGATCCGTAACAACAACCCTGGCAATTTACGGGCTGCGCCGAACGCTGTAGGAAACGACGGCAGTTTCCCTATATTCAATAGTCCTAATGACGGACTGGCGGCCATGAGCAGGCAACTCCAGTTATACGGGGCCAGGGGGAACAATACGCCCTATGGCATCATTCACACTTATGCACCGAGCAGTGAAAATAACACGCAGGCGTATATCAACGCGGTGACGAAAGACACCGGATTTGGAACCCATGAAAACCTTAACTTGAGT
>NZ_JBLYPL010000044.1:0-7550 GCF_051851855.1 Rahnella sp. ATs2
GTCACCCGCACGGCCAATGAGGCTACCAACCTCAGTAATACGCTAAAATCCACGTTCGGCAGCACTCGTTACGGGCGTTACAACACGGGGGATGTTGGCGGAAATGCCTCGGGCGCGACAAATACCACGACGACGACGGCAGACACGGATAATTACGACCTTCTGGTTTCTCAGAAAATGGCGGCGTCAGTCGAAAACCGTGCAGAAGTTCAGAAGGTCACAGCCAGTCTTCTGGCGTCCGTCAGCGTAGCGGCATATGCCAGCGGCGCGCAGGATGTAATTAATGCATTACTGTCGAGTGAGGCCAAAGGATTGGACCTGATTCGCCTGTTTGAAACGCTGGCTACGTTCACGGATACCACTTACCGGCCGGACAGCAGCGACAGCAGCATTGCTTCGGCGGCACAAATTTACCTCATCACGCTAAGTGCTGGCGCAATGGCCTATGCGGCGTCTCTTTACGAACCTGTGAGTTACGACGAAGCCGCTGATCTCCTTAAGCGCGTGGTGACTGTTATCGATGCATCTGCACTATCTGCGGCGGATGCCGGTTATGACGATGTTTTTAGTGAGCTGTCCGATCTTAAAACATCGACCAAAACGACACTTCAGGAGAAAGGCGCGCAACTGGCGAATGTATCTACCGTGACATTCAGTTCGGCGCTTCCAGCGCTCAATCTGGCAAACCGGCTGTATCAGGACGCGAGTCGAACCGAAGGGCTGGTGAAAATGGCCGACCCAATTCATCCGGCATTTATGCCACTTTCTTTCAGAGCTCTTTCTTCATGAATAATGAGATGACGTTAACCGTCGGCGGTAAGGTGCTTTCTGGCTGGGACTCTGTACGCATCACCCGAAGTATTGAGCGTCTTCCCAGTGACTTTGACCTTTCTCTGATGGATGAATTTCCCGGAAGTGAAGATCAGCAGTTGGTAAAAGAAGGCGATGCCTGCGTGGTAAAGCTTGGAAGCGATACGGTCATTACCGGTTACATAGATCGGTGGGCACCGATGATTTCCGCCACAAGGCATGAAGTCCGGGCGACAGGACGAAGTAAATGCGAAGACCTGGTGGATTGTTCCGCAAAATGGGACAACAACGTCATCACCGGGGCAAATCCGTTGCAAATTGCTCAACGGCTGGCTGCACCTTACGGAATAACCGTCTCGAGTGATGTTACAGATATGCAGAATGTTCCCCAGTTCACGCTGAACTGGGGGGAGAGTTCGCAGGAAATCATTGACCGGATCACGCGCTGGGCGGCACTTCTTTACTATGACCTGCCGGATGGCAGTCTCTATTTGACCCGCGTTGGTACCAAGAAAGCCGCCAGCGGTGTGGCGCAGGGCATCAATATTGAAGCGGCGGCCTATGAAGCTTCGATAGATGAAAGGTTCTCTGAATACACTGGCGTGTCAATGACGGTTAACCCGCTTGTCGATGACAGTGGCTATGGTGCCGTGACCAAAGCGACGGCGAATGATCCGGACGTTGCCAAAATGCGATACCGCAACCGGATTATCATCGTAGAAAGCACCATGAACACTCCTGAGTTGGCGCAACAGGCGATTGACTGGGAAATGAACCGGCGCTACGGGCGTTCTAAGGTTCTGCAGGTCACCATTGATAACTGGCGCGATAGCGCGGGCAAACTGTGGGAGCCCAACACGTTGATCCCCGTAAATATCCCCAAAATGGGCATTACTGACCTGCTTTATCTGCTTGCAGAAGTCACGTTTATCAAAGATGACCAGGGCACAGTAGCGCAGATGGTACTGATGCCACCGGCGGCGTTCTCGGTTCAGCCTTACCGTTTCTACAACGTCATTCAGGAGCTGAACAGATGACGATGCTCAACACGCTTTACCGCCGGGCGATGATGATGATTGGCGTTGGCAGCGTATCGATGACCAATGATGATGGCGGGATCCAGAAGGTGCAGTACCAAACACCGATGGAAGTGCGCAGCGATACACCCCGCCTGATGGAGTTTGGTTTCTCCTCTTCATTGCCTGCTGATGCTGATGTGCTGATTGCCTACCTTTCAGGCGACCGGTCGAATGCTGTGGTGATTGCTTCCGGGCACAAAGGGAGTCGGAAAACAGGACTTAATTCGGGGGAAACCATCATTTACGACCTGTGGGGGCAGCACATCAAACTCACAGAGACCGGGATCGAAATTGATGCCAACGGGCAGCCGGTAAAGGTCATTAATTCAACCACTGTCACGATCGTTGCCTCAGAAGAGGTTTTTGCGGATACGCCCGTTCTGAAGTGTTCCGGCGATATTATTGATAACGCTGGGAGCAACACCACCACGCTGAAAGACTTGCGCGACACCTACAACACTCACAATCATGTGGTGAAAAATGTGCAGAGCGGCGGTTCATCACCGACCAGTGAAAAACCGGGGGAACAGGTTCAATGACGGACATCACAACGCTCTGGAATGCTGAACAATCCGTGGGTGACTGGGCTGAGGCATCCGGTGATCTGCAGTCGGGCGATGACCTTGAAACTGCCATTTTAATCAGCCTTTTTACTGACCGGCTGGCGCGGGAAGATGACGAATACGATGGCGATAACCGCCGCGGATGGTGGGGCGATCAGGATCAGGATTACTCCATTGGGTCGCGCCTGTGGCTGTTACGCCGGCAGAAACTGACGCTGGCCGTTGCAAATAAAGCCCAGGACTTTGCCGCTGAGGCGCTGAAGTGGCTTACCGATGATGGCGTGGTAGCCAGTATTACACCGGTCAGCCAGATAGTGTATCCGAATCGACTTAACCTTATTATCACCTACCAAAAGCCAGGACAGGACGCTGTATCGAAGCGTTATTTCTGGGTCTGGGAGTCTTAACAGATGCCATATAACCGGCCAACGCTCACTGAGCTGCGCGCGCGTAACCTCGCCGCGATTGAATCAGAATTAAAAGGAACAGGCACGCCGTTACGGTTTTCAAATCTGAACATTATCGGAACGGCAGATGCGGGTCTGGCTTACCTCCATTATGGCTATCTTGACTGGATTGCAAAACAGTCAGTGCCTTGGAGCGCGACGGATGAGAATCTGGCGGGGTGGGCTTCTTTAAAAAGCGTGACACAGAAACCCGCGAATGCCGGGACAAATAACGCCACCATTTTTACAGGAACAGCCGGGCAAACTGTCCCTGCGGGTACCGTGCTCAATCGTGGTGATGGTTATCAGTACACAGTCGATTCTGCGGTGGATATCGGGTCGCCTGGCACCGCAACGGGTTCTATCACCGCGGTACTCCCTGATCCGAATGATGATCCGACGGGCGGCGGTGATGCGGGTAATACACCCGCCGGGACACAGTTAACGCTGGATGTCAGTATTTCTGGCATTAATTCGACGGCGACAATCAGCACAGCCATTACAGACGGTGCTGATATCGAAACGGAAGATGCTTTCCGAACGCGTACACTTCTGGCCTATCAAAATACACCGCAAGGCGGGAATGATGATGATTATGAGTCATGGGCTTTGGCTGTTTCTGGCGTAACCCGTGCGTGGACTGTAAGAAGGTTGATGGGGGCCGGGACAGTTGGGGTGTACATCATGATTGATGGACATGATACATCAAACAATGGCTTCCCTGTCGGCACTGACGGTATTTCTTCGCTCGACAGTTGGTCAGGGACGAAGGCCACCGGAGATCAGAAAAGGGTCGCTGACTCTCTTTATCCGGTTCAACCTGTCACGGCGCTGGTTTATGTTTGCTCCCCAATCAAAGCAACCATTAATTTTACGATCAGCGGTCTTTCGTCGGCAGGCAGTGCAACAACGGCGGCGATTGCGGCGGCGATTGACGGGGTATTGTTTGAGTCCGGAAACCCGCAAGGGTCCACGATCTACCTTTCAGATCTGCTCATTGCAATCAGTAATGTCAGCGGAACGAGTGGTTTTATCCTGACCTCTCCTTCGTCAAATATTACCACAACGACCGGTCAACTTCCGGTAAGGGGTACGGTGACGTATACATGAGCCAGTTTACTTTAGAAGATTACACGTCGGCTTTGCAGAATTTACTGCCAACCGGGCTGGTGTGGTCACGTAAGCCGGATGGTATTCAAACCGCTGTTTTACGGGCTCTGGCCCTGTCATACCAACAAAGTGATGATGCCGCCGGGGCGTTACTAACTGGCGCATTTCCCGCGACCGCGACCATCATGTTAACGGACTGGGAAAAGACACTTGGACTGCCGGATGACTGTGCCATAGGGGAAAATGAAAGTATCGCGATCCGACAAAAATCGGTTGTGTCGAAGCTATTCAGCACCGGTGGTCAGTCCGCGGCTTATTTTATCGGTGTGGCAAAAGCAATGGGGTACGACATAACCATTTCAGTTTTTCGTCAGGCGAGAGTTGGAATGTCAGTTTGTGGTGATGCATTAAATGGTGAGGATTGGCCCTTTACCTGGTTGGTCACTGCACCGGAAACAACTATAAATTATGCTCAGGTTGGAAAATCATATGCTGGCGATCCTCTCAGGTCATGGGGGAATAAGCGTCTTGAATGCCGCCTTAATCATCTTTCGCCGTCACACACCTTCGTAAAATTCGGTTACGTCAGTTAGCTAACACAACCTTATCAATCAAACATGCGCCTTTCCTGGCGAGGAATTTACTATGCAAAAAATTGGGAGTATTACGTCAACCGCTGATTCGAATGGTGAGTGGACAGCAGGTAATGTGGCTGCCGGGACCCCTCCGACGTTGATGGAGGCGGCCTGGTTTAATACCGTTCAGCGTGAATTAGCAAACGTAGTAACCGGCAGCGGCTTGGCCTTAGACCCAGGCAACGACGCCCAGGTTTTTGCTGCTTTGAAGCTGCTAATCAAGAGTGGTGTAACGGGTGTCGTAGGAGAGGCTCGTAATGCGAAAATGTCAGTTCCATCAGCTTCTGCAACAGTGACATTTACTACTGATGAAATCATTGTTGGAACGGCGCTAGGTGGTCTGCAATATCGTATTAGCAATTTTAACAAAACGATTAACCTAGCAACTACAGGCGCGGGTGGTATGGATGCTGGGGCGCCTCCCGTTTCTGGGTTTGTTGGAGTTTATGTGATTTATAATCCAACAACAGGTGCCTCTGCACTTTTGGCAGTAAACGCTACAACAACCGTTGTCCCAGAGGTATATGGTGGTGCCAACATGCCATCGGGCTATACAGCCTCGGCGCTTGTTTCTATATGGGCAACAAATTCAAATGGTCAGTTTAAAGCAGGGATTCAAATAGGCAGGCGAATCTCGTTCTCATCAATTTTTGTTCTAAATACCACGGGGTCAGGTACCTCAAATCCATTATCTTCATTTTCAATTGCAACAGCAGTTCCGAAAAATGCTAAAGAGTGCGTAGCCACGGTTGGGATATCTAGCAATACTACCTCTGGCGGTACATTCAGTAGTGTATCGATTGTTGCAGACATTAACGGTTCAGGAGGAGGGACAATAGCTGGATATTCAGGTTCTGTAATCGGTCCTTACGGGACGCTAATCGTACCAATATCAACAAGTCAGACACTGTACCAAAACTTATTTGCTAATGCTGGGTCAACAACATATGGGATTACTATCTCTGCATATCTCTTTTGATTTATGGAGTAATTATGTCACAAATTTTCGTTCAGTTTACCAACTCATCTGATGAAGTTATTCTTTCATGCTTCGGAAGCCCACAAGAAGGAGATTCATGGCCCAATCAAGGAACTGTAGATAACTCAGATCCTCGATGGGTCGTTTTTTATAATGAACAATCAATTCTTTTTCAAAGAATACTTCCAACACCAGAAAATCCTTAATTTAAGTTAGGTGCCGCCTTTTTTGTTATAAACACTCTGCTTATATGTGAGTTTCTTTCTATGAAATAATAGCAAACTATTGCTAATGCCAAGTTGATAACACCCAAGAGTGCCCAAATACACCATATGGGCACTCCATCAAATAAATAATGATATTTCACGGTGAAAAGAACAATAGGAAGCTGCATTAAATAAAACGAATAACTTACCTTACCTAAAAAAATAAACGGGTTTGTGAAAGCGCTCTTTTTAATGTTAAAGCATGCAAGGATGTAAACTATAATGCAAGTTGATGGCAATGTGATGTAATTGTTTTTTGTCCAGCCCTCATTGTTGAAAGGAGATAATAACACAAGTGCAGTTATTGAAATTAATAACAATGGAATGCCTAGTTTTTTTATTCTAAACCCTGATGCATATAAGCAACCCAAAGAAACACCAGATATAAACTCAGGTAACCGATGAAGTGGGCTTATATAATATTGAGGAAAGGCAGATGACCCACTAAAGACAATCGATACTGGGATGATTAATGAGGAGGCGATTATAGATACAGTTAAGGAAATTAATGGATTCTTTTTTACAATGGGGAATAGTAATGGGAATGTGATATAGAAAAACATTTCAGTGGAAACTGACCATGATCCACCAAAATTCCAAATTGGAAATGTTCCGGTAAAAAAAGACTGAGACATAGTCAGGAATACACCAATATAAACAGGTATATCTATTATATTATATTCGAATATAAATGGCAGCGAGACTAAACCCATAAACAAATATGCAGGATATATTCTTGCAAGCCTAGATCTGAAGTAGTTATCCTTTACTCCCGCCCTAGATGACCATGACATAACGAAACCTGAGAGAACGAAAAAGAATGTCATCCCTACAGCACCATTATTAATAAAATCATATGTTATTTCTGGAACATCCGCTTTAAATCTTAAGTTGCAATGAAAAATAAAAACATAAAAAGCGGCTATAAATCTAAAAATTGTTAAACCATGAATGTCATTTTTAGTATTCATAAAATTTCACATAAAGATTAATAATTCATCAGTTAACTACCAATTATATGTCAAGCTCGATAGGATTGCGAGAGCAACCCAGATTGAGGCTTAATACTTATTTCCTTAGCAATCATAGTCCTAATAATTTCAACACCGATAGGCCTTCACAAATCAAAATCATCATGACTATACTGTATGTATGAACAGTATTTTAAGGGGTTTTTATGCCACGATACTCTGACATAAAAGGTGCGTTTATTAGCAGTGTCACGCAGGATCCAAAGAAAGGGCAAGTTGTCACAACGGAGCGATTTGTGGCGGAATTGGCGAAGGTAAATCATTTCTGGTCACTTGAAGAAGCCAATGAATGGATAGCGCACTACCAGGGTTTCTTCCGTGATTATTCTGATCAAGAAGGGGAGAGTAAGCGCTATTTCCTGAAAAACATGGGTTACATAAAGTAAGGAGATATCATGGGATTTCCATCACCAGCCAGTGACTACGTCGAAACGCGTATTGATCTGAACAAAGTCTGTAACTGCACAGGCCCTGCTTCCCGCCTGTATATCGCAGAGCGATACCACGGAATGCACATCAATTCCGGCACAATGCTGCTTATCGATCCTGCCATAAAACCGGTCGATGGTAACCTGCTGCTGGCGCAAATCAATGGTGATATGGATGTATGGCGGCTGGTGACTATCATGCG
>NZ_JBLYPL010000045.1:0-4934 GCF_051851855.1 Rahnella sp. ATs2
ATGTCAGCCCGATGGTATTCGAACGACAAGTCCTCTCTTAAGGGCGTGTCCACCAAGTCTGGGCCAGATCATCTGAACCAGATTTAATCTGACAGACACCTGTATAAATAACCGGTAACTGTCAGATCAGGTCTGAGCTAGTACAGCTAATGCGACAGAACCGCTGGCGATGACGGCCCGACCACAGCACCTCTTACTATTCTATTGTCCGGGTAAATGGTCTGCCATCCTTATCAAGCCCTTCAGCTACCCGCCCAGCTGTGGATGCTTTCGCTTTTTGTCTTGTTGAAGATGAACTCGATGCCGGCTGCTTTAGCGCTTTAAATCTGTTTTCTAATTCTGCATCTTTATTAAAATCCTTAAGCCTCTCTAGCGGCTCCTCAACAGTGACGAATAGTCTCCACTCGCTAAATCGTTTTTCAAGGTCTTCCATCATTTTCTTCTCTGCCATCTCAGCTGCTTTGCGAGCTATTACATTTTCAGCCTGTTTTCTGACCTCTTTTTCTGTCTGGTTGCTGACCTCTTTTTCTACTTGTTTGATGACTTCTTTTTCTGTCTGTTTGCTGACCTCTTTTTCTACTTGTTTGACGACTTCTCTTTCTGTCTGTGCCTGAATTTTTTGTTGTATCTGCCCTGCAATTTTCTTTTCTAAAGGTTTATCCAGTTGTTGCTTTATATTTTCGCCAATGAGCAATGCTTCATCTGGCTTGATAGTTTCTTCACTTCTCAACCTCTCTAGGTTATTGAAGCATGCTGCAAGGACATCTTTTTTACCATCAAAAAAACCATCAGTTAAAATAAATTCAGTTAACTTTTCCGTTGCTATTTTAATTACCTTGTGTTTTTCAATATCCCCAGACGCATCCGTTGCCTTTTTAATTGCATCTGCTATGATTTCACTTGCTTTATTTGTTTTTAATACTCTACGTAGCTCCCTGTCCATGTCCATTTCTTCTCGCTTTGGATTTACAACATAAAGACCATTTTCCTCCATTAATTTTATCATGTCATTTCCAGTCAGCTTCAGTGCTTCTGCGCTGTCAACTTTAAACAAATGCGCTGGGAAAACATAACTCTCCATACCGGATGGGACAGTGAGATTGTACTGAATTAATTTACTGTTAATCTCTGCAAACATTTCCTTTTGTTTTTTTATTATTTCATTGTCCCTGTGTTTTTTCAAAGATAATCCTTTTGCATGGTTTTTTTCCTTATCACATATTTCTTGTGTTATTTCCCTTATTTCACGGGTGTTTAATGTAACTGGTTCTGGTAAGGAATGGAACTTACTAATGTCCATCTGTATTTTTTTAACCAAATCAATCACTGGATTTTTTCCATGCGGATAAATAGCAAGGGATTTATCGTACATTTTGTTAACCAACTCACTCAGTAAAGGCACTAATACTTTATCTTCTAAA
This sequence comes from Rahnella sp. ATs2, assembly GCF_051851855.1. NCBI lineage: Bacteria > Pseudomonadati > Pseudomonadota > Gammaproteobacteria > Enterobacterales > Yersiniaceae > Rahnella > Rahnella sp. ATs2. The sequence goes on from NZ_JBLYPL010000045.1 coordinate 1,422, forward strand.
ACATAATGATAATACCCTTCCTTTGCTGAGCCAAAGACAGAGTTTAATATCTGTTCAAGACGTGTGTCCTGCTTAGTCGGTGAGCGAAGAAGCATTGCCGACTCTATAGGTGAGCTGGTGTTATCAACCAAATTTATCATATAATTAAGGAAAGCTTCATTTATTTTCCTTCCGTCATCACTTGCTTTCAAGTTGTATATAAGCCTGCTGATGACAGCATATCCTTGGGCGTTTTGTTCCTTTAGTTTTCCTAATGCCGCCCCAGGAGTCAATGATAGCAGGTTGAGTATATCCCTGGCTGAATCATAAAGCGGCCGTTTATTTTCTCTGAACAACTGATTAGCTACCTGTTCAGAAGGAGGTTCCGTTGGGATGACAAAAGTATAGCTATGTGCACTGATGATTTCTGAATTTTCTGCCGTGCTGGCTGGCAAAGAAGTATTTATAGTTTTAACTATATCAGTTTTAAAAATGTGATGAGTAAGGTTCAGGTACTCATCTTTATTTTCTCCGTTAATTTTCTCGCCAGTAGTGCTAGGTAGATTAAACTGCCCCGTTCTGCCAAACCGGATTACCTCTTGATCCCCGGAGCTATAAGCAAGTACTTTTATTGCTGACTTTAACGTATCGGCATTGTTTCGGCAGGCTTTTTCATAATCAGGTTCCACTGAAAAAAACTTTCTGGGAACATCGTCAGCACCTTTAATTGACTCCAAGTTTATAGCTTTCCGAGCTGGATGTGACATTGTATATATCGCTTTAGCCGCTAATTCTGCTCCCGCATCCATAAATACATGATCATACCAATAGTCTTTACTTCCTAACACCACATGTGTTAATTCATGGAGATAGGTATTGAAAAGCTCTTCATCTGTATGTGCATTATTATAGTTCAGAAAAATACCTACATCCTTATCTATCCCTAGCCTAGTTAACGGGTCTCCTAATACCTTAAGACCATCTTCTCTGAAAACTTTTCCACTTACATTTATTAGGGTCTCATGCACCATACTATCTGTTGAAGTAGTTGGCAGGTCATCGCTATGAGAGTAAATCCTTGTATTGTAATTGTGATTTTTTTTTAATTTTTCTATATTTTCCATCATCTTATTTATTTTTTTTGAGTCCGTAATACCAAAATGCGAAAGCATAACGCTTTCAATGTTTTTTTTACTTGCCTTATTGACTGCGGCGTTAATGAAAATATTCAGAGTCTCATTTAAATGGCTTATCACTTCTGATTCGTTGGGGATAGGTTGAAAGATAGGTCCTCCATCCGACACTCTAGGATTTACATCTTTATTTTCATGATTCATATTATTTTTACTTAAAATAATAGATAGTGCCGCCCCAACTTTTGGCGGTAATGTGGCATGCCGTCTTGAGCATGAAGTTGAGTTAAGTCGTGTATTCAATATCGGAAGGTTATATTTTTTATGATGAGAATTACCAGAAAAATCGATACTCGTACTTTCAGGGGGGACCATGCTATCCATAACCCGCCGGGGTAAGGTGGCACTTGAAATCATTGGTCGATTGAATTCAATTGATGTGTTTTTTATTGAAGCAATCGTTGTAATAAAATCTTTAGGTTGTTGTTTTTGGTTTAAATAAGGCCTGTCTACACTATTTTCTTGCGTATAAATAACTGAGTTATTAATTTTCATATATCCTCGCCAGTACAGTTCACTCTGTGGATAGTCTAAAGTGGGCCGTTATTTTACAACGACTGAGCCATAGATGCTTTCAAAAAACGGTAATGACTCGAATTAGTAGAACATGTATTTTTCAATGAAGGCCCCGATGACTTTTTCATGCAGCTCAACAGAGCGTGAGAAGCAGATAGTTTTGCGAGTGAGCCTTTTGATACGTGTGCGCAGAGTCAGGTTATTGCGTTGAGTGAAGATTTTTCCGGTCAGATGCTGGCTCTGTCGCATTAAGGCCCCGTCGGGTAACATACTGTTTTTGCGATGCTACCTGACAATGTCCCTGATCCGAAAAAACTTCAGTCGCCTGCATTATCGGTTCTGTCGCATTAAGGCGGAGTCAGGTAACATTCTGTTTTTTGCGATGTTGCCTGACGATGCTTCTGATCCGAAACGCCTTCAAACGCCTGCATTATCCCGTCGATGTTATTGCTCAGTGTGTCCGATGGTATCTGGCTTATTCCCTGAGCCTGCGAAATCTGGAAGAGATAATGGCAGAGCGTGGGGTTGTCGTTGATCATTCCACGCTTCACCGCGGGGTCATCCACCTGGTACCGCTTCTGGATAAGGCCTTTCGGCGATATAAACGCAAGTTGGGTCGCCGATGGCGAATGGATGAAACCTACATAAAAATCAAGGGCCAGTGGAAATATCTGTACCGTGCTGTCGATACTTCAGGTCAGACGGTCGACTTCCTGCTGACCGCCAGACGTGACGCTGCGGCTGCCTTGCGCTTCTTTCGCAAGGCCATTCACCACCACGGTGAGCCTGAGGTTGTAACCATCGATAAAAGCGGTGCCAACACGGCGGCGCTGGCCACACTCAACGCCGGTAAACCTGAAGAAGAACCCATCACCATCAGGCAGAGTAAATACCTGAACAACCTGATTGAGCAGGACCATCGGAATATCAAACGGCGAATACGGCCGATGCTGGGGTTCAAATCATTCCGGCGAGCGCAGACGATACTGGCGGGCATTGAGTTAGTGCATATGATACGTAAAGGGCAATATCAGCATCCCGCTGGAGAGCATTTATCACCGGCGGAACAATTTTATCTGTTGGTTGCCTAAAATATCGGCAGCGCAATGTTTGCTGACTTGCCTACGTTAATGCGACAGAGCCGATAACTCAGATTTGTTGCAGCCTGAAGTTAACACCGCAGGCGCGGGCGTATCTTAAGAGCGTTTCATAGCTCATTTTCGTTGCGTTTTTTTCCATCCTGTTAACGGTAGGCGGCTTTATACCCATCCGTTCCGCTACCTGAGCGGAAGTTAACCCAGCTTCAGCACGCCAGTACTGTAGCGTTTCCTGGAGGCGTTCTAACGCCATTTCTGCTTCATATGCTGCCCTGTATTCAGGGTCTTGCAGGGATGCAGTATGGATTTGATCAAGTGTTTTGTATTTCATTTCTTCATTTCCTCCAGTCTGCGGAAGGCCAGTTCTATCTCATTACGGGGCGTTTTAGTGGACTTTTTAATGAAGATTCTCAGTAAAAAAATCCGTTCACCGCTTTGATATACCCATAGCCCTCGGGCTATGTCAGTTCCCATCGTTCTGACCTCAAATAACCCGTCGCCTAACGGCTTGGTATCGGGTTCTCTAAGCAGGCGCGGGTTTGCTTCCAGCTTCTGCAGCAGTCGGGTCATTTTTACCCGAATAGGAACGGGCAATGCGAACAATTCTGCTTCGGCTTCATTATGAAAAATTACAGTGAACACGATGTCTCCCCCTGAACATTAATATTAGCTTAAAAGCTAAATTAGCTCAAGGGCTAACATGTTCGCTCTGCTTTTTCAATCCAACC
>NZ_JBLYPL010000046.1:0-4893 GCF_051851855.1 Rahnella sp. ATs2
GGGAATTTGGTTTTTTTTGTTCGATGTTTGTACTGGTATTGGCGTTTGTTACTCCATTACGGCCCACAAAACCCGAAGTAACGGGGTTTGGGATCGGTTAAACTAGCCACAACTAAGTCACTCATGAGTAATATTGTTATGTCGATTGGCGACACTTCTCTTCAGTCTCTGAATACCTTTTCTCTTGCAGCCCATGCTGCTGAAATTACTTTTGCTCACAATGCAGAACAGTTATCAAATGCCTGGAAATTGGCGCAGGAAAAGCAGCAGCCCTTTTTGCTTTTAGGTGAAGGAAGTAATGTTCTTTTCCTTGAGGATTTTGCCGGAATCATCGTCCTTAACCGGATTAAAGGTATTGAGCTGATTGAAAATGCCAATGAATGGCTCATGCATGTGGGGGCTGGTGAGAACTGGCATCAGCTGGTTTGTTATGCCCTGGAGCATAATATTGCCGGTCTTGAGAATCTTGCCTTAATTCCAGGTTGTGTCGGTTCGGCCCCCATTCAAAATATCGGCGCGTATGGAATCGAGTTGCAAAGCATTTGCGATTACGTTGATGTTTTGGATCTTAAGGCTGGGAAGGTTACCCGTTTAACGTCTGCTGAATGCCAGTTCGGTTATCGTGAAAGTATTTTTAAACATGCCTATAAAGAAGGTTACGCCATCGTCGCCGTCGGACTCAAGCTGGTAAAACAATGGCAGCCAAAACTTACTTATGGTGATTTAAGCCGTCTGAGCCCTGAAACTGTGACTCCCCGCCAGATCTTCGATTCCGTATGTGCGATGCGCCAAAGTAAGTTGCCAGACCCTGCGGTGACGGGTAATGCGGGAAGCTTTTATAAAAATCCGACTGTCGATGCCTCTGTCGCCAAAAGAATCAGTCTAGAGTATCCCTCCATGCCTGTTTATCCTCAGCCGGATGGGCAAATTAAACTCGCAGCAGGCTGGTTAGTAGAACAGGCTGGTCTGAAAGGCTTTAGCATTGGCGGCGCGGCTGTCCATGATAAACAGGCGTTAGTGTTGATTAATAAAGATCATGCCACCAGCGCAGATGTACGCGCACTGGCTAAATACGTGCGTGATACTGTGGCTGCAAAATTTGGGATCTGGCTTGAACCAGAAGTCCGTTTCATCGCCTCTCAGGGCGAAGTGAATGCCGTAGGGGCGTTGTCATGAAAGATATTACGGTTCCGTTGCAGTTAATCTCTATCCTGGCTGATGGCGAGTTTCATTCTGGTGAGCAATTAGGTACGGCCATGGGAATGAGTCGTGCGGCGATTAATAAGCATATTCAGACGGTACGGGACTGGGGGGTAGATATATTTACCGTTCCTGGGAAAGGTTACAGCCTTCCGCATCCGATCCAGTTGCTTGATGAAGCTAAAATTCTCGAGATGCTCCCATCTGGAAAGGTTAGCGTTCTGCCTGTCATTGATTCAACGAACCAGTATCTGATGGACAGAATCGGCGAGCTGAGTTCTGGTGATGCCTGTGTGGCTGAGTATCAGCAGGCGGGGCGTGGTCGCCGGGGCCGCAAATGGTTTTCGCCATTTGGCAGCAATCTCTATCTTTCAATGTACTGGAAACTTGAACAAGGCCCAGCCGCCGCGATGGGACTCAGTCTGGTGATTGGGATAGTGATGGCCGAAGTGCTTCAGCGTCTGGGAGCCAAAGATGTCCGGGTTAAATGGCCGAACGATCTTTATCTTAATGACCGTAAACTGGCGGGGATCCTTGTTGAGCTGACAGGTAAAACCGGAGATGCCGCGCAACTGGTTATCGGTGCGGGTATTAACCTCAAAATGCGTGAGCCTGCGGCTGATACGATTAATCAGGGCTGGATTAACCTGCAGGAAGCCGGCGTTAATATAGATCGTAATGAACTTACTGCCACACTTTTAAATGAGCTGCGTTCTGCTTTACTGCATTTTGAGCGTGAAGGACTGACACCGTTTATCGCCCGCTGGCGTGGTCTGGATAATTTCCTTGATCGTCCGGTTAAGTTGCTGATCGGTGAACAGGAGATTCATGGTATTGAACGTGGAATTGATCCTCAGGGCGCTTTGCTGCTTGAGCAAGACGGAGTCGTTAAGCCTTATATCGGTGGGGAAATTTCACTGCGTGGTCTTTGATCAAAATAAAGGAGAGCCCGGCTCTCCTTTATGGTTATATCGATGGATGAACGTTTATTTTCTCAGTCGGACACTTTCGACCGCGTGATTGGCGCTCTTTGTCAAAATCAGACTGGCTCGCTCACGTGTTGGTAGTATGTTTTCTTTTAAATTCAATCCATTAATCTCATTCCATAACTGTGTCGCAATATTCACTGCTTCTTCTTCTGGCAGCTTTGCATAGTGATGGAAATAAGAATCTGGATCGGAGAAGGCGCCCTGACGGAATTTGAGGAACCGGTTAATGTACCAACCCTGTAATAAGTCTTCCGGAGCATCAACGTATATTGAAAAATCAACAAAATCGGAAACAAATACATGGTGCGGATCGTGCGGATAATCCATTCCACTTTGCAGTACGTTAAGCCCTTCCAGGATTAAAATATCCGGTTGCTCAATGACTTTATTCCCCTCCGGGATCACATCATAAATAAGATGTGAATAAACTGGCGCAGTCACATGCTTAGCACCTGATTTGACTTCGGAAACGAAATTGACCAGCTGATGCATATCGTAAGACTGCGGGAAGCCTTTTTTCTTCATGATCCCGCGCTCCTGGAGCGTCTTATTGGGATACAGGAAACCATCAGTCGTAATCAGCTCAACAGAACGATGCTCTGGCCAGCGGCTCAGGAGTGCCTGAAGGACACGCGCCGTGGTGCTTTTACCTACTGCAACGCTGCCCGCAATCCCAATCACATAGGGTATTTTTTGCCCGTCGGTGCCAAGGAACTGCTCGAGCACGGCCTGCCGGCGCAGGTTGGAGCTGATATAAAAATTGAGAAGGCGCGAAAGCGGCAGGTAGATCTGCGCCACTTCTTCAAGGGACAAGTCCTCGTTGATGCCTTTCAGGTTTACCACTTCCGCTTCTTTAAGCGTGAGGGGTACTGAATCACGTAAGGCTGCCCACTGCGCACGGTCAAACTGCAGATAAGGAGTTGCCAAAGATGGGTCTCTTTTTTTCATAAGTTAAAGTCTGCCTGTTAGCGCAGGTCAGGAAAGGCGATCACGCCAACTCCAGACAGTAAACCAGCAGCATATTATAGACACCTTAATTTTTGGGGGAGATCTTTTTCTTATAACTTATCGATTTCTTTGATTGAGTTTAAAAATTTTTAAGAAAGTTATGCAAACAGGGAAAAGTCTCTTGTAGTGCGGCGTGCAATTCACCGCACAATAGCGGACTAGAGATGGGGATAGGACGCGGGGTTAAAGAGGGAGAGCTGCTTGTAATAGACCACTTCTTTTTTTCGGCTGTAGCCGGTCGTGTCGTGCCTGCATTCTATGCAGCGATATCCCTGAGAGCGATAGAAAGCTTCAGCCTCTGAGCCTGACTGCATATCTGAGGAAAGCATAGTGCAACGCAAATCCTGAGCGGTGTTTTCCAGAACTCGCATCAACTTGCGTCCCACACCGCGACGTCTCGCCCGAGAACACACCAGCAGGGTGCTGATTTCAGCCTGATGGGATAGCTCAGTCTTACCGGCTAAATCAAGCTGAACGGTACCAACGACACCCTGCTCGTCTCTGGCAATCCAAAGCAATACTTCATTTTGAGAAAGAGCAGGGCGCAAATCATGAAATGAATCTTCAGCCTGCTTTTGTTCCATAACGTGAGGGAAGCCTGCAGAAGCTCCCTGGCTGTTAGCCTCTACCAGCAATCGCGCGAGTTCATCTCTGTAGACCGGTAATGTCGCGGCATTAAGCATAATAATCTTCATCGTTGCACTCCTTGGATGATAAAAACAGTGCGTTCATAAAGGAGGTTGCAAAAATTACGCCAACAAATTCGGCTGTGAAATCAGCCTCCGTAAAAGAGAAAGCAGCTTTTCACGCTCATTACTGAAGCAAAGGTACTTTTGTGGTGCATAAGCCAGGCTTAAATGCAGGTAAAGAAGGTTTTTTAGAGAGCAACTGGAAAACAACAGAAGGTAGCAGCTGCCAGCACCGCGCAGGGAAGCAATATTTTCGCGCGTTATTTAACCCTTTAAACGCTTTAAAATGTAAAAAAACAGGTTTTTTGAATAAAACATGAGCGATAGCGCAAAGCATGCAATTTTTTTGTTGCATACCCCTTAAAGTCTCCCTAGAATGCGCAGCACTTGATGCCGGCATAGCTCAGTTGGTAGAGCAACTGACTTGTAATCAGTAGGTCCCGAGTTCGACTCTTGGTGCCGGCACCATTCAAGTACTAACAATTAGGTGGGGTTCCCGAGCGGCCAAAGGGAGCAGACTGTAAATCTGCCGTCATCGACTTCGAAGGTTCGAATCCTTCCCCCACCACCATACAAGCCTTAGCAATGAGGCAGCTTGAAGTGAAAGAGTCGCTTCAAGTGAAGGTGAGGAATTAAGTGTCTCACGTCCTTTTCCCCGTCTTCGAAGTTCTTCAGAACAATCAGGTAGCCGAGTTCCAGGATGCGGGCATCGTATAATGGCTATTACCTCAGCCTTCCAAGCTGATGATGTGGGTTCGATTCCCACTGCCCGCTCCAAGTATGTGCTGATATAGCTCAGTTGGTAGAGCGCACCCTTGGTAAGGGTGAGGTCGGCAGTTCGAATCTGCCTATCAGCACCACTTCCAAATCCTCCCTCCTGATTTTCTTTCTGTAAACTAATTCGTCAAGCAAATGCTTGGTTGATGTGGTGATACCACCGATTTAACCGTGTCTTAGAGGGACAATCGATGTCTAAAGAAAAATTTGAACGTAACAAACCGCACGTT
>NZ_JBLYPL010000047.1:0-4490 GCF_051851855.1 Rahnella sp. ATs2
CAACCGCGTTTCACCAATAAGCACCGGGACCGACTGATGAAGGACAAGCAGAATTGGGACTGCTTGTTCCCGCGGTACTCAAGTGCTAATTCCTGAGCCCGGTGACCCGTCGCTAAACAGGTGAATTAGTCCCGGCAGAAGATTAGCATCAAGACCATTCCTGGTGTAAGGTTATTTTTCACACAGGGACTTGTCTATCTCGCCCTAATCGTGTAACTTTTCAGCGTTGGGGCTGCTTGTTTCCGCTAGTATTAAAAGGTTGATTTAGCGCTAACTGAATCACCCAACAAAAAAACCGCTCTCTGAAGCGGTTTTTTTGTGCCTGAAATCAGGAAATTACAAAGCAATATCCGCGGGCTGTTTTGGCTCTTGTTTGGCTTGAACGTCGAGCGGTCGCAGCTGAACCACGTCGGCGACCGACGTGGTGATCATCGACGGCGTTTCCAGTTGCAGAATGCGGCTGGTTTCCAGCAGCTCTTTCTCGGTCGCTTCGATATTGCCATTCAGTTTAGTGCCATAGGACGGGATGATTTCCCGGAATTTGGCCTGCCATTCTGCACTGGCGGCTTTTTCTTTAAAGACCGTTTCCAGCAGTTTCATCATGATAGGCGCTGCGGTGGATGCACCCGGTGAAGCCCCCAGCAAGGCGGCGATACTGCCGTCCTTCGCGCTGACCACTTCGGTGCCGAGACGCAATACGCCGCCGTGTTTGCCATCTTTTTTAATGACCTGCACGCGTTGTCCGGCCACCCAGCGTTTCCAGTCTTTTTGCTCGGCCTGCGGGAAGAACTCCTTCAGCGCGGCATGACGGTCTTCATCACTGAGCATCACCTGCCCGACCAGATATTTCACCAGATCGAAGTTACCCATGCCAACGCGGGTCATCGGCAGCAGGTTAGAACTGTTCACACTGCCGAACAAATCCCACAGGGAACCGTTTTTCAGGAATTTGCTGGAGAAGGTGGCGAACGGCCCGAACAGCAGAACCTGTTTGCCATCAATAATGCGGGTGTCGAGATGCGGGACAGACATCGGCGGCGCGCCCACGGCAGCTTTGCCATAAACTTTCGCCAGATGACGTTTCACTACATCCTGATTTTCGGTCACCAGGAATTCACCACCGACCGGGAAACCGCCGTACTCACGCGCTTCCGGAATGCCGGATTTTTGCAGCAGCGTCAGAGACGCCCCGCCCGCGCCGATGAACACGAATTTCGCATTCACCACGTGGTGTTTGTGGCTGTGTTTGAGATCGGTAATTGTCACGCGCCAGCTTTTATCCGGATTGCGCTGGATATCGCGCACTTCCTGACCGTTTGCCAGCGTGAAATTGGATTTTTTCTGCAATGCTTCGACCAGCTGGCGGGTGACTTCGCCGAAGTTCACGTCGGTGCCTGCGGTGGTGCGGGTTGCGGCGACTTTTTGCGCCGGATCACGGCCTTCCATCACTGCCGGGATCCACTGTCTGATTTGTTCCGGGTCTTCTGAATATTCCATCCCGCGGAACAGGGTGCTTTCCTGCAACGCAGCAAAACGTTTGCGCAGGAAATCGATATTCTCATCGCCCCAGACAAAGCTCATGTGCGGCACGCTGTTGATGAAAGAGCGCGGGTTATTCAGCACGCCTTTCTGCACCTGATACGCCATAAACTGACGGGAAACCTGGAAGGCTTCGTTGATCGCCACCGCTTTAGTGATATCGACAGAACCGTCGGGCATCAGCGGGGTATAGTTCATTTCTGCCAGTGCGGAATGGCCGGTACCGGCGTTATTCCAGCCGTTGGAGCTTTCCTGCGCCACGCCGTCCATGCGTTCAATCATATGGACTGACCAGTCCGGCTCGAGTTCCTGGAGGTAGGTCCCCAGGGTTGCACTCATAATTCCGCCGCCGACCAGCAATACATCAACGGATTTTTCGTCTTCTGCGGCCGCAGGCTCGCTGGCACCCAGTGAGTCACGGTTGAGAAGCATACCAAGTATCTTTCTCATGACGTCTGTTTCTCTAAATGTTCAGTTCTGTTCTTGCCGATTCGGTTAAGAATATTGTTATGGCTGTCGAACAAGAAATTAGCAAAAAAACACGCGGGATCGTTACTGAAACTTCATTTTTTAAAATGCTGGCTACGAATATAACATTATCACTACATAATTTAAAAAAGGATTTAACGTTTCAAAAAAACAGGCAAACGGGATACCGGACAGCGCTTCAGGCCGCGTCACCGCTGGATTTGAAGGATTCTGCAAAGGAGTTTTGGAGGGCTTTGGGGCGGTCAAAGAACGAGCTATTCGTGCTAAATCGGGTTTTAAGTCGCGGAATAGCAGAAAAAAGTGAGGAAAAGCGATCAACCGACGGCCTGATGACCGCCGGCATCAGGAGGCTAACTGTCGGGCATTTCCATTGAGCGGATCACCAGAAAATCTTCTGAAATACCTGCACCTTTGTCCACCTTCTGCACGTCATGTACAAACCAGGCATATATCTCAGAGGGAGCACTGTCTTCAGGCCAGGGTGGCGGCAATCCCTCATAAGCAGCGTGCCCGTAAGCCAAAAACTTTTTCGCCCTGCGTAATGCAGGAATGTAAACATCAGGCACGAGCTGACGGCGGATATCCTTGCTATCGGGCATTTCCATCGCATTTTGCATACTCAGTGCAGCACGGTGAACATCATCCAGCCAGCCCCAGTGTTTACGCAAAATATCGATTTCATTGCGAATATCACTGGCGGTCTCCTGCGCTTTTGGCGAGATGCCTAACAGGCCTGCCGACGCACCTGCGGAAGCCATCACCTGCCCGCGCTGTTTGGAATATTTTAGACACTGACTACGATACAGATAAAACTGTCTGCCCAGCCAGTCGATATAACTGTCGAGGTGCAAATTCTGCGCGGCAACGCTGAGATTTTTAAAAGGCACTGCCTGCTGATATAACGCTATCCACTGTGCGACCGATTTCTCCTTCACGCCGTTTTCCATTATGAAGTAGGAAGCGACATCGGTATCCGTTTTATCTAGAGTCTGGAAATCAGGGAAGGGAACGCCTGCCAGCGTAGCCTCACGGTACATTCTGTGTAAGGCGACCCGGCACAACTCGGCGCTCGGTTTTTGCTCATCAGGTTTTAGCCCGCCGCCCACATCTTCAGAACAGCCGGGCAGTAACTCCTCGCGGTATTTTTGCTTATCGCCGCCTAAGCGGTAAAGGCTGCGCCAGACCCGCGTTTCATGGGCCGCCGCCAGATGCAGGGCGCTTTTCACCGCAGCCGGTAACGGAGTGTCCTGATCAACATATTTATCGCCCAGCAAAATACTGATCCCCCTGATGGGGCCGCCGAATGCCCCCACAAACCAGTCCACACCGTTGTTATTACTGGCAGGCGTATGCCGGGCACAATCGAATAAACCGGCAAAAATGATCTCAACGGGAATACCCTGATAAACGTATTTATCGCCCTGTTTCTGGCAAATATCGTCGAGCAGCGTATCCAGAAACTTACGCGCCAGAGTTGCCCCGAGGTCGTAACCGAATAACGAGACCGAGATCAGCTTGATGGGCACCTGACTGCTGGCTACCGCTCTTTGATAAAAGCGTTCGAAACGCAGTTTTGCTGCGGTGATTCGGGTATCTACGCCCGTCACCAGCATGTCGGCAATAACAGGATTGTCACGCAACCAGGGAGTGGCTTCGATGCTCACTTTTTTCACTGCACTTTTCGTGATATCCCCGGTCAGCTTCGCCCATTCAGTGGGGTTAATCAGCTTTTTACCGACATCTTTTAATACTTCCCACCACTTGCCTGTTTTAAAAAATTCTATGCCTGCTTCTTTGGCAATATCACCAGGCAGATCTTTTAAGTCATCCAGTGCGCTGCCTTGCGCGCCATCCATAATGGCGTGGAGCTTAGTTGTAATATCTTCACGGAAAGGAGTACCGAGCCCCGAGAAGTAAAAAGCATTATAATTGTGCTGGGAAGTATCCTGATCATGATCTGGAAATGCCCTGAATAATCTCGCAACATTGCTCAGACGTAACTCAGCTGAGTCTTGTTCAATATTGCGATGGATACCATCAAAAAAGAAACCGATGTGCCAGGTTCTCGAACAATTACCCAATCCTGCATCAACGGTTTGCTGAGCACGATTCGCAGCAGCGACAAGACTTTCGATATCCATTAGCGATCTCCCCGTGCAACTGATTTAGGAGAAATTTCAGGATGTTTTTCGTAAGGTGACCAGGCATTGTCACTCCACCCTAATAAAACTTTATCTCCGGGGAGGAAATGAACGTGCAAATCATTCTCACCCCATTTGCGTTCGGGAAGAGGCATGACGATGCGACGGTTTTCCGTACGCAGTCCTGCATTGTATTGGGCGCGGGTTGTACTCAATGTCCAGGTAACTTCCGCCGTCTTTCCGCTGATACTGCCACAACACGTTGTTTTACCCCCACCATGAGCAAATGCATTGGGTCCAGCCACACCATTCACACTAAAT
>NZ_JBLYPL010000048.1:0-3614 GCF_051851855.1 Rahnella sp. ATs2
ACAGTCACCAAAACTGTCCTTTCAGTGTAGCCTTATCGCACCCGAAACTTCAAGACTCTCCTCCTCTAAACCTGTTACCAGTGGCTACCGCCAGTGGCGATTCTTCGTGTCTGTCAGGGTTGGAATCAAGAGAATATTTACCTGGCCAGGCGCGGTAGTCGGACTAAAAGGGGAGTTCGTGCATATAGTCCAGCTTGGAGCGAACCACCTACAAGGAACCCAGTTGCAAGGGCAGGAATGAGAAAACGCCACCTTACGGCGGTCTGCAACGGGTAAACCTCAGGGTGGGAACAGGAGAGCGCACGAGGGAGCGACCCACCGGAAACGGTGGGGATCTTTAAGTCCTGTCGGGTTTCGCCCCTTCTGATTTGAGCACCGGAAATCACCGGATTTCTGTGAAGCTCGTCAGGAGGGCGAAGCCTATGGAAAACCGGGGTGCCGGGGTTCTGGCTCGGGGGGAAAGGGGGGCGCTGTTGACGTTTGCCAGGGAACCGGTCATCCCTTTTTCTGTTAACCGGTAACGCTCGCCGCAGTGTTTAACTGGCGAAGTCTGTTAAACCGAGGAAGCGGAATATCACTGATGCTAAGGTTTTCGCTTACACACTGATGTTGAGGAGTTTCCTTTGTCCCGTCTCTATCGAGCAGCCCTTCCCGAAGATTACGTTCATAACCCTGATACCGGATTGTGGGAGCTTTCATTCGATCAGCGTCCTGTAGCGGGAACGCGCTCCTCTTCTCCCGAAGAAGGTGCCGCTCAGTACAACGCCGCCCGTGAAAAATTTAAGTCGGCTGTGTCCGCCGTCCGTCAGCGTCCGGAATCCGTTTTCTCTTTCACCGAAATGACGGAGTGGGTTGTGGAACATGGAACTACGGAACAGTGTCAGGCTGTCCGGCTTATGTTTGATGCACGTGATAAAAATGAGTTTGATCTTGCGGTGCGTGAAGGTCTGAAAGTGCTGCCCCGGCACCTCGATTTTGCCTACTATTTTGGCCGCTTTTCCGATCGAATGCGTGTGTCTGTTCCGCTGCGGGAACGACTCAGTCTGCGTCTGTCCTGACATTTACTCAGCGTAAACTTTACGGCTGTTGCTTCCTATTTTACTCCCTATTTTCATCCCTATTTTTATCTATTGGGATGCATAGGGAGTAAAATAGAAGTGAAAATAGGGAGTCTGACGCATTGCATGCGCCAGAAAGGGACATGATTTTCTGAACGAAAATCACGCCCCAAGGGTTGCGCCGTGCGGCTTCACCCTCTCTGACTCCTCCGCGGCTGGACGCCGCTCCGTCGCCAGATTCACCCGGCCCCGTCCGACGTCTCCGACGCCTGACCACCCCCTTAAGACGGTTACTCGCCTGGCTCGTCACCTTTAAGAGGGTGGTCAGGCGCCTCCGGCACCGACGGGGGGGCGCTGCCCCCGCTGCGCAAATCGTCCGTGGGCGGACTCGGAACGCTGGGGCGTTCCTTTGCTTGCGGCTCCCCCAACGGCACGATCCCCTGAACGGGTATCGCAAAGTCTCAACCCCGCGCCGGTGTCCGTTCTTCTGCTCTGTGTCGTTAGTGAAAGGACAGGAAATGTTTTGTCATTACCGTCACTGAGTGCCGGCGACAAAACGGCGGGACAAGATGTGTTTTTGGAGTACCGCCGGCACGCCAAATCCTCTTGGTCAGGCTACGCCCGACACCCATCTGTGGACGCGACCACAATTCATATTAAATCCCATCACCCTGACGATATTCTGCCGCGCCTGCGGCTTGCCCAACGCCTCACGTCTGCACAGTAAACAGTGCACCCGTTCATCGTTTTTAAGGGGTTCAAAAGTTTTCGCTAATTAGTGTCGTGATGATTTCATCACGTACTAATCAGAGGCGAGATATGAAATATTTACAACTTCTAGAACGGATACTCAGGTGTCTCAAGGCCGCTGCGGAGCTGTGGGACTGGCTGCAGCAGAACAACTTCTTTTTTGAGACGTTTGGCCTGCTTTTGTCATGAAACGGAGCTGTGCCGGTGTGTATGCATAGCTATTCACCGGCACAGAAATCATCAGGCGCGTTTTTTCATGATATGGACAGGGAAAGGTGCCGGAAACGGCTGTCTCGCCTCAGAATGGCGCTGAGGGCGCCTGCGGCGGTGCGCCCAAGTAGTCTTATGTTAAATTCGTCCGTACCTTCAAATGTGAAAAAGCCACTGGGTAGCGGCTTTTCTGGACGTATCGTAAGGCAGTACAGTTATTCAACTTCTGATATTTCGTACTCTCTGGCGATCGCACTGGTTTCTCTTCCCCAGGCAGAAGCCCTGGTTCTTTTCTGATGGGCGTCAAAAGTAGCTTGGTTTGTAAAAAGCTCTTCGACCTTCCAGATCAGAGGATCTGCCGTTTCCGTGACTTCAAATGACACGCATCCGGTTTCTTCCCGTGTCAGTTCCTTGTGGTCAGGAAGGTACTCGCGAACAAGATCCGCTTCTTCTGCACTTTTGCACACTAAACGACCAGTCAGCTTAATCATCATTATCCCTTTATTTTTATGAAGTTTTATCGGTATTCCCAACAATAAACCTACACCAAATAATTGGGATGAGGAAACCGGTAAATATCAGCCACGGTACTTACGGTTCCTGCTCATCGCATCCGAGGCGTGATAGAGATGTTATGGTAAATTTATACATTGGATTTACTGCGGTAATCTGGCCTATTTTAGCATGTGTGGCATCAACAAAACTGAGGATTAGATAGTGCAAGGAAAGAACTGGCGGGATGTAAATTACAAAGGGAAAACATACGACCTGAAGCACCTTCACCCGTTCAGTTTCGATATAACAATTGATAATGCAGCGGTGAAAATTTCTGTAGCGTTCTCTAACCATTGCTTTACGGATAAGAAGGGTGAAGGAAATCCATTGATGAGCAATCGTTATTTCTGTGAAGCGCGCTATCAATGCAGTCTTGACCTACCGCGGATCCTGAAAGAGCATTTAATTAACGGGCATATCGTGCCGCACTTCGACCGCAACAGTAACGAAGTTTACTATTACGCTCATGTTTTTGACTATGCGATATTTTTTGACCTGCGCCCAGATACAAACAACCCGGGAGGGTTAACCATGTTCGTTACTAGTGCGTATGAACTTGATCAGTGGGGGAAGGGGACTGTACCGAAAGGTACTGCTGTGAAATTCGGCTATATTGGGCATTTACGGCTTAATGGTGAAACTTATCTCATTGATAAGAAACAAAAAAAGCGCTGATAAATCAGCGCTTTTTTTGCGAAAGTAATATCGATTTTTACTCTCAAAAGTTTCCGGCCTATACCTTTGGTTATCCCGCTCTCAGGCTGGGTGAGACTGATAAATCAATCCCCGGTAACAATACCCCGATGACTCGGTTCCGGTCAGTATCGACAACCTAATCATACCTGTGGAGTATTGGTAGTTTTTAGCTAAATGTGCTGTAACTGGCAGTTGCTATGCACGGATAGATAAAATCGTTGCGTTGACAGCAACATGCGACGAGATGTAGTCTCAGAAACGAAAAAACCACCCGGCAAGGTGGTTTTTTCGAAGGTTCGCAAGAGTTGACGCTCTTTTGAACCGAGGTAACTGGCTTGGAGGAGC
>NZ_JBLYPL010000049.1:0-3133 GCF_051851855.1 Rahnella sp. ATs2
TTGCTCTTTAACAATCTGGAACAAGCTGAAAATTGAAAGTTTACAGCTGAACATCACTCTCCGTAGAAGTACTGAGTGGTGGATTAGTCTGTAACAGAGTCTCTCAAATAATCGCAGCGCGACGGTGGAAACACCTTCGGGTTGTGAGGTTAAGCGACTAAGCGTACACGGTGGATGCCTAGGCAGTCAGAGGCGATGAAGGGCGTGCTAATCTGCGAAAAGCGTCGGTAAGGTGATATGAACCGTTATACCCGACGATACCCGAATGGGGAAACCCAGTGTGTTTCGACACATTATCATTACATGAATACATAGTGTAATGAGGCGAACCGGGGGAACTGAAACATCTAAGTACCCCGAGGAAAAGAAATCAACCGAGATTCCCCCAGTAGCGGCGAGCGAACGGGGAAGAGCCCAGAACCAGAATCAGCGTATGTGTTAGTGGAAGCGTCTGGAAAGTCGCACAGTATAGGGTGATAGTCCCGTACACAAAAATGCATATGTTGTGAGTTCGATGAGTAGGGCGGGACACGTGACATCCTGTCTGAATATGGGGGGACCATCCTCCAAGGCTAAATACTCCTGACTGACCGATAGTGAACCAGTACCGTGAGGGAAAGGCGAAAAGAACCCCGGCGAGGGGAGTGAAATAGAACCTGAAACCGTGTACGTACAAGCAGTGGGAGCCTACTTTGTTGGGTGACTGCGTACCTTTTGTATAATGGGTCAGCGACTTATATTTTGTAGCAAGGTTAACCGAATAGGGGAGCCGTAGGGAAACCGAGTCTTAACTGGGCGTCAAGTTGCAAGGTATAGACCCGAAACCCGGTGATCTAGCCATGGGCAGGTTGAAGGTTGGGTAACACTAACTGGAGGACCGAACCGACTAATGTTGAAAAATTAGCGGATGACTTGTGGCTGGGGGTGAAAGGCCAATCAAACCGGGAGATAGCTGGTTCTCCCCGAAAGCTATTTAGGTAGCGCCTCGTGAACTCATCTTCGGGGGTAGAGCACTGTTTCGACTAGGGGGCCATCCCGGCTTACCAACTCGATGCAAACTACGAATACCGAAGAATGTTATCACGGGAGACACACGGCGGGTGCTAACGTCCGTCGTGAAGAGGGAAACAACCCAGACCGCCAGCTAAGGTCCCAAAGTCATGGTTAAGTGGGAAACGATGTGGGAAGGCATAGACAGCCAGGATGTTGGCTTAGAAGCAGCCATCATTTAAAGAAAGCGTAATAGCTCACTGGTCGAGTCGGCCTGCGCGGAAGATGTAACGGGGCTAAACCATGCACCGAAGCTGCGGCAGCGACGCTTATGCGTTGTTGGGTAGGGGAGCGTTCTGTAAGCCGTCGAAGGTGAACTGTGAGGTTTGCTGGAGGTATCAGAAGTGCGAATGCTGACATAAGTAACGATAATGCGGGTGAAAAACCCGCACGCCGGAAGACCAAGGGTTCCTGTCCAACGTTAATCGGGGCAGGGTGAGTCGACCCCTAAGGCGAGGCTGAAAAGCGTAGTCGATGGGAAGCTGGTTAATATTCCAGCACTTGGTGTTACTGCGAAGGGGGGACGGAGAAGGCTAGGCTAGCCGGGCGACGGTTGTCCCGGTTCAAGCGTGTAGGGGGTGTGATTTGGTAAATCCGGTCGCATATCAACCCTGAGGCGTGATAACGAGCCACTACGGTGGTGAAGTAGTTGATGCCAAGCTTCCAGGAAAAGCCTCTAAGCTCCAGGTAACACGAAATCGTACCCCAAACCGACACAGGTGGTCAGGTAGAGAATACTCAGGCGCTTGAGAGAACTCGGGTGAAGGAACTAGGCAAAATGGTGCCGTAACTTCGGGAGAAGGCACGCTGGCGCGTAGGTGAAGGGACTTGCTCCCGGAGCTGAAGCCAGTCGAAGATACCAGCTGGCTGCAACTGTTTAATAAAAACACAGCACTGTGCAAACACGAAAGTGGACGTATACGGTGTGACGCCTGCCCGGTGCCGGAAGGTTAATTGATGGGGTTATCCGCAAGGAGAAGCTCTTGATCGAAGCCCCGGTAAACGGCGGCCGTAACTATAACGGTCCTAAGGTAGCGAAATTCCTTGTCGGGTAAGTTCCGACCTGCACGAATGGCGTAATGATGGCCAGGCTGTCTCCACCCGAGACTCAGTGAAATTGAACTCGCTGTGAAGATGCAGTGTACCCGCGGCAAGACGGAAAGACCCCGTGAACCTTTACTATAGCTTGACACTGAACATTGAGCCTTGATGTGTAGGATAGGTGGGAGGCTTTGAAGCGTGGACGCCAGTCTGCGTGGAGCCAACCTTGAAATACCACCCTTTAATGTTTGATGTTCTAACTCGGCCCCGTAATCCGGGGTGAGGACAGTGTCTGGTGGGTAGTTTGACTGGGGCGGTCTCCTCCTAAAGAGTAACGGAGGAGCACGAAGGTTAGCTAATCACGGTCGGACATCGTGAGGTTAGTGCAATGGCATAAGCTAGCTTGACTGCGAGAGTGACGGCTCGAGCAGGTACGAAAGTAGGTCATAGTGATCCGGTGGTTCTGAATGGAAGGGCCATCGCTCAACGGATAAAAGGTACTCCGGGGATAACAGGCTGATACCGCCCAAGAGTTCATATCGACGGCGGTGTTTGGCACCTCGATGTCGGCTCATCACATCCTGGGGCTGAAGTAGGTCCCAAGGGTATGGCTGTTCGCCATTTAAAGTGGTACGCGAGCTGGGTTTAGAACGTCGTGAGACAGTTCGGTCCCTATCTGCCGTGGGCGTTGGAAGATTGAGAGGGGCTGCTCCTAGTACGAGAGGACCGGAGTGGACGCATCACTGGTGTTCGGGTTGTCATGCCAATGGCATTGCCCGGTAGCTAAATGCGGAAAAGATAAGCGCTGAAAGCATCTAAGCGCGAAACTTGCCTCGAGATGAGTCTTCCCTGTGGCTTTAAGCCACCTGAAGGGACGTTTAAGACTAAGACGTTGATAGGCTGGGTGTGTAAGTGCAGCGATGCATTGAGCTAACCAGTACTAATGACCCGAGAGGCTTAACCTTACAACACCAAAGGTGTTTTTAGAGACTTGAAGTAGATTTTCAGCTGAATGTTCCGAGATTGGTTCGTATGGCGGAGT
>NZ_JBLYPL010000050.1:0-2776 GCF_051851855.1 Rahnella sp. ATs2
CGGCAACACCGGCAGTGCGGATCGCGAGATCAACATCGACGCCGGTCTGCCGGGGCTGCGTATTGATACCGTTGCTGGCGACGATGTGGTCAACAGCATCGAGATCCAGCAGAACCAGATTGTCAGCGGTACCAGCACCGATATCGCAGCGGGAAGTTCGGTCACCGTGACCATCAACGGCGTGGATTATCAGGCGACCGTTGGCGCGAATGGCGCGTGGTCTGCGGCGGTTCCGGCAGCGGACGTGGCGAACTGGCCAGCGGGTGCGTTGAATATCAGCGTGACCGGCACCGATGCTTCGGGTAACTCAGTGACGATTTCGAATAACGTCACCGTCGATCTGAGCAGCGTGGCGATCACCGTGGATACCATCGCGGCTGATGACATCATTAACGCAGCAGAAAAAGCGGCAGACCTGACGCTGACGGGGTCGACGCAAAACGTCGAAGCCGGTCAGACCGTGACCGTAAACTTTGCGGGTCATACGTACACCGCGACTGTGCAGGACAACGGCAGCTGGAGCGTGAAAGTTCCGGCAGGCGACATGACCAGCCTGAAAGACGGCGACGTGACCGCAACCGCCAGCGTTACCAACGTAGCGGGCAACAGCGCCAGCGCAGCGAATACGGCGGAAGTGGATGCATCGGCACCGACGGTAACCATTCAAACCATCAGCGCCAGTGATGTGCTGACCGCCATCAATGCGGGTACCGAGGTCACACTCAGCGGCACCAGTACGGCGCAGGCCGGGCAGACCGTCACCATCACGCTGGGCAGTGAAACTTACACCGCGACGGTAGCCGCAGACGGCACCTGGACAACCGGCGTGCCGAACAGCGTGTTCTCCGGTCTGGGCGACGGTTCTTATACCCTGACCGCCAGCGTCAGCGATATCGCAGGTAATCCGGCGACCGCCACCGGCACCGCGCAGGTTGATCTGACCGCGCCGGAAGTCACGATTAATACCGTGGCGGGCGATAACGTCATCAACAGTACCGAACACGGACAGGCGCAGGTGATCAGCGGCACCGTAAGCGGGGTGGACGCGGGTTCTGTGGTCACTGTGACCATCAACAACGTCGATTACCGTGCGGTCAGTGATGGCTCGGGTAACTGGAGCGTCGGGGTTCCGGCGAATGTGGTCAGCGGCCTGAATGACGGCAGCTACACCATCACCGCGAAGGTCACGGACACTGCCGGAAATACCGGTTCTGCCAGCCGCGACGTGACGGTGGAAACCACTGCGCCGGTATTTGTTATCAATGACATGGCGGGTGGCGATAACATTCTTAACGCCACCGAAGCACTGACCACGCTCACCGTCACCGGTACCGTGACAGGGCTGGCTGATGGCGCGACGGTTATTGTGACGCTTAACGGCCTGAACTATCAGGGCACCGTCAACGGCGGCGTCTGGAGTGCAGATATTCCGGCCAGCGATCTGGCGAATCTGGGGCAGGCGCTTTATCAGGTCAGCGTCAGCGGCACCGACATTTATGGCAACAGCGGTTCTTCTGCTAAAACGCTGCAAACCTCGTCCGACAGCCCGGCAGTGACCATTAATACGGTCGCCGGTGATGACGTGATCAACGCCACTGAAATCACGCAGGATCAGGTGATCAGCGGCACCGTTACACACGCGGAAGCGGGACAAACCGTCACCGTGACCGTGGGCGGTAAAACCTACACCGCAGAGGTGCAGAACGATCTCTCCTGGAGCCTGACCGTTCCGGCAGCCGATCTGGCCGCCATGGGCGACGGCAGCCTGAACATTTCCGCCAGCGTGACCAACACCAGCGGCAACAGCGGTTCCGGTGAACGCGATATCGTCATTGATGCGGCAATCCCGGGTCTGCGCATCGACACCATTGCCGGCGACGATATCGTCAACAGCATCGAAATTAATCAGAACCAGATTGTCAGCGGTACCAGCACCGGTCTGGCCGCGGGCAGCAGCGTCACCGTGACCATCAACGGCGTCGATTATGCGGCGACCGTCGGCGCAGGCGGCAAGTGGTCAGCGGCAGTTCCTGCGGCTGACGTGGCGAACTGGCCTGCCGGTGCGTTAACGGTGTCTGTGAGCGGCACCAGTGCTGCGGGTAACAGCGTCACCATCAGCAATGACATCACCGTTGATCTCAGCAGCGTCAGTATCGCCATCGATACGGTTTCCACTGACAGCATGCTGAATGCCGCAGAGAAAGCGGCAGATTTAACCCTGAGCGGTACTACGTTAAACGTTGAAGCTGGTCAGACGGTGACCGTTATTTTTGCGGGTCACAGCTACACCACTCAGGTGCAAACCGGTGGGACATGGAGCCTGACCGTTCCGGCTGCGGATATGACCCTGCTGAAAGATGGCGATGCCTCAATTCAGGTGTCGGTAACCAACACTGCCGGTAACAGCGCCAGTGCGGCGCAGGATGTGACGGTTGATACCGTTGCTCCGGCTATCACCATCAACACCATCGCCGGTGACAATGTGCTGAACAGCGCGGAAGCCGGTGCAGATGTGGTGCTGAGCGGGACATCTACCGCCGAAGCCGGTCAGGTGGTAACCATCACCCTGAACGGCAAAGATTACACCGCGACCGTCGGCACCGACGGCACCTGGAGCACTTCAGTTCCGGCGGCGGACGCCTCGGCGCTGACCGACGGTACCTACGCTGTGAACGCGACGGTGAAAGATGTCGCCGGTAACAGCAGCAGCGTCAGCGGTTCGGTGCTGGTGGATATCATCCCACCAGCTCTGACCATCAACACCGTTTCCACCGAT
>NZ_JBLYPL010000051.1:0-1835 GCF_051851855.1 Rahnella sp. ATs2
GGAGCATTGCCGCCGGTCAGCACGCTGTAGCGCAGACGGAATCGGCGTTCGCCCAGGCCTTCATATGGCACGCACTTAAATTCGAAAGCCGCAGGCATAGCTTCTTTGCTTTTTGCCTCTACACTTTCCATTACTGAGCGCTTGGCGCCGAAATCACTGTCTTCATGATCCGCAGAACTGGATGCTTCGATGGTAATTTTACGGACGCCGCCGATCGCTTTCTTGATGTCCAGCACTTCTCCGTCACCGGTGAAAGCCATCAGGAATTCTGACCAGTCTTCGAGCCACTCGGCCAGATCCTTCTGTGAGTTTTTATCGCCATTGATGTTCAGCAAAGCTTGGAATGGCGCAGTGCGTTTCAGTTTCAAAACTGCGATGTTATCTGCGTGACCTGGTGCAGTCAGAGTGCCAAGGTTAAACACAGTCACCGCTGCCATGTTGTCAGCATTAATGAAGCTGCGGACGCCTTCGCCTGCGTAATCTTTGCAGTAGCGCGAGAAATCCTGAATGCTGGCGGTTTCCATTTTCCCGCGGAAGCGGAACCGGCCATCTTGCAGGCTTTCCAGCGAATGAATACGGACAGATTCAGGCAAAGCAACAGCAGGGCAGTCAGCTGAAGACAGGCGTTCTTCCAGCAGATTAGAAAGGGACATATCCCGAACTTCTTTGATTGCTGATGCGTCTAAAACTTGAGACATAAAAATTTCCTTTTATCGGATGGTTAAACGATGCTTATCGCGCGTCGCGGAGCTTGCCGTCAGGATCACCGGCAATGGTAAATAGCTGGCCTTGGTCTTCCTGCATGATGGTCAGCTTGCCGCCTTTGCCCACGTACATTGGGGTTTCGGTGGTGTCTTCCTCGGAGGTTTTCCCGCGAGGCGTAGGTGCTGAGAACTTCAACTTGTGAGCCAGCATCACGCGTTTTTCTTCCATCGAATTACTGATCCGGGAAACATCAATCTCGATGGTCACTTTGCCTTTACCGCCGTTATTCAGAACACCCAGAGCGGCAGTATTCAGCGCGGCGGCAATTTTGTTTTCGAAAATACCGGCGTCCAGCTCGGAGAGAAACTCCGGGACGTTGGTCATACGACTTTCAGCCATTTGCATTTCCTCAGTTTCACAATGCACTTTGTGAACCATTGATGCGGGCCGAAACCCGCACTATAAAACTCAGGACTTCTTACTAATCACCGGCCAGATAACCACCAGTAGAGCCACAACCAGAAAACCATCGGCGACGGTTGACATAATGCGGCTGGTGAAGTCCACAGCGACGACCAGAAACAAGATCAGGCCAGCACCGGCCAGACGAAGTTTGCCGATCATAAGTACTGGTCTAAAGACAGTTGCAGTGACTGAGCGATTTTCTTCAGAGTGGCTTCTTCTTCCTCTCCGATGCCGTCCTGATCGGCGATGTCCAGACACAGGCACAGGACATCAACAGCGTCAGAAGTGCCAGCTACATCAGACAGTTCACGATAAGCCTGTGCGTTTGCGCTGCGTGGTGATGCTTCGTAACGTGCGCGGATGTTGCTGCTCATCTGGGCAATTTCGCCAGCGAATGGTGAGAATGCCGGTAAAGCACTGATGGTTTTTTCCAGAACAGCAATTTCTTTCGCGTCGCAGGTGCCGTCGGCATAAGCGATGGCGTACGCGCCCCAAACAGTCGCTTCAACCGCGTCGCGGTTTTCCATTTTCTTCACTTCAGCTACAGCTTTACGGGCTTTTTTCTTAAAGATTCCAAACATGTTCATTTCCTTCTCAGTTGGTTAACTACTCACACACATAGACAAGGGCGGCCGGTAATGCACAGGGCGTGCTGGGTGGGTGCC
>NZ_JBLYPL010000052.1:0-1735 GCF_051851855.1 Rahnella sp. ATs2
AAACCGCGTTCCACCAATAAGCACCGGGACCGACTGGAGAAGGACAAGCAGTGTTTGGGTTGCCTGTCCGCGCGGTACTCAAGTGCTAATTTCAAGCCCGGTGACCCGTCGCTAAACGGGCAAACTAGCCCCGCGCAGATGCTACCACCAAGACCATAAAAACAATAAGGATATGTGTACAGAATTTAAACTTGCTGCCTTCCCACCCCTGGTGTAAGTTAGTGGCGTTTGGGTTGCCTGATCCCGCTTATTATTAAAGCGTGAAACTGGGTTGATTTAGCGCTAACTGAATCTCCCAACAAAATAACCGCTCTCTGAAGCGGTTTTTTTGTACCTGAAATTCCGCTGTCAAAATCGAAAAGTGCGCTTCTCCCCCGCCCTTTCATCAGGATCACATCGCAATATGCTATAACAGGCATTCGCATTAGCCACGAAATTAACCTCATGAAAGATAATAGTATTTACTCCCCTCAGGCGTCCGTGCCGGAAAAATCACGGGTGCTGGGTTGGTCTGATTTATTCTCGTTGTGGTTCTCACTCGGTATGGGCCTGATGGTGTTGCAGGCCGGGGCGATTCTGGCTCCGGGCCTCGGGCTGGCGGGTTCTCTGGCGGCGATTGTGTTGGGATCAGCCGTCGGGGTTGCGCTGCTGGCGCTGGTCGGGGTGACCGGCGGGCAAACCGGTTTGTCTTCAATGGCGTCGCTAAAGCTGAGCCTCGGAAAACGTGGCGTGGCGTTGCCGGTCTTGTTCAATCTGATCCAGCTGGTCGGCTGGGGCGCGTTTGAAATTGTGGTGATGCGCGATGCCGCCAGTCTGCTGGCAAAACGGGCCTGGGGCGACGGCAGTTTTTGGGCGGATCCGACCCTCTGGACGTTTATTTTCGGCATCGTCGCCACCTTGCTGGCGGCCAGCGGGCCACTGGCGTTTATCCGCGTGGTGCTGCGCCGCTGGGGTATCTGGTTGCTGCTGGCGAGCTGCGCATGGCTGACCGGTTATCTGTTCCTGCACGCGGATTTATCGACGCTGTGGCATAAAGCCGGAGACGGTTCGATGCCGTTCGCGCTGGCCTGCGATATCGTGGTATCGATGGCATTTTCATGGCTGCCGCTGGTGTCGGATTACACCCGTTTCGGCAAATCTGCGCGACAAAATTTCTGGGGCACCGCCTGCGGATATTTCCTCGGCAGCGTGTGGATGATGTCACTCGGCGTCGCTTATACGCTGGCGTTTGTCAGCACATCGGCCGATGCCAATGCGCTGCTGCTGGCGCTTTCTGGCGTTGCGCTGGGTATTCCGCTGTTGCTGATTCTGGTGGATGAACATGAAAATGCCTTTGCGGATATTCACTCTGCGGCGGTATCGGCGGGCACTTCTCTGCCGGTCAGTGTCGGTAAACTGACGCTGGGTATCGGCCTGCTGTGTACGCTGATTGCCTGGTCAGTGCCGCTGACGCAATACGAAAACTTCCTGCTGCTGATTGGTTCGGTATTTGCGCCGCTGTTCGGTGTGGTACTGACGCATCATTTTATTCTGCGCCGGCAGACACAAAAGGACCTGAACATTTGCTCTGTCGCGGCCTGGTTTATCGGTATCGCGGTCTATCATCTGATGGCAAATCTGCTGCCTGACGTCGGCGCGACGATCCCGTCGCTTCTGGTGGCAGGACTGGTGTGCTGGGGATTAGGGCGTAAAGACTGAGTTAAGAAAACCGCCCCAAAGGGCGGTTCCTTAATGA
>NZ_JBLYPL010000053.1:0-1663 GCF_051851855.1 Rahnella sp. ATs2
GGCCGGTCAGATCGTTACTGTTACTTTGAACGGCAATGAATACACCGCGACCGTCGGCACCGACGGCAGCTGGAGCACGTCGGTTCCGGCGGCGGACGCCTCGGCGCTGACCGACGGTACCTACGCTGTGAGCGCGACGGTGAAAGATGTCGCGGGCAACAGCTCTTCTGTCAGCGGTTCGGTGCTGGTGGATATCACTGCGCCAGCTCTGACTATTAACACCGTTTCCACCGACGACGTGATCAACGCGCAGGAGCATCAGCAGAACCTGATGATCTCCGGTGGCAGCACGGGCGTTCCGGCTGGCGGATTAGTCACCGTTGAAATCGACGGCCACAGCTACACCGCTGCCGTGGATGCCAATGGCAACTGGAGCGTTGGCGTACCGGCAAACGTGGTCAGCACGCTGACCGACGGTTCCTACACCGTCAGCGCAAGCGTCAAAGATGCCGCAGGTAACGACGGTTCAATTACACACGACGTCACGGTTGATACCATTGCGCCGGTTCTGACCATCAATACCGTTGCGGCTGACGACGTGATTAACGCCATCGAGAAAGGCGAAGCCCTGACCGTCAGCGGCACCAGCAACGGTACCGACGGCAGCGTGATTACGCTGAACCTCAACGGCCAGAACTATACTGCGACCGTCAGCAACGGCGCGTGGACGCTGAACGTTCCGGCGTCCGACGTCGCGAAACTCGGCGAAGCGGATTACACCCTGACCGCCAGCAGCACCGACGCGGCAGGTAACACCGGCAGCGCGACGCACGATGTTTTAGTCGACAGTTCGCTGCCGTCCGTCAGCATCAGCCCGGTGGCGACAGACAACATCGTTAACGCCACTGAAATCAACGCTGATCAGCTGATCAGCGGCAAGGTCACCAACGCCGCAGCGGGCGATACCGTCACCCTTACGCTGGGCGGGAAGACTTACACCACGACCGTTCAGGACGATCTGAGCTGGAGCGTCAGCGTACCTTCTGCCGATCTGAAAGGATTTGGCGACGGCGACCTGACGATTTCCGCCAGCGTGACCAATCAGCACGGCAACACCGGCAGCGCCGATCGCGAGATCAACATCGACGCCGGTCTGCCGGGTCTGCGTATCAACACCGTGGCTGGCGACGATGTGGTCAACAGCATCGAGATCCAGCAGAACCAGATCGTCAGCGGTACCAGCACCGACATCGCGGCAGGAAGTTCAGTCACCGTGACCATCAACGGCGTCGATTATCAGGCGACCGTTGGCGCGAACGGCGCGTGGTCTGCTGCGGTTCCTTCTTCTGATGTGGCGAACTGGCCAGCGGGTGCGTTGAATATCAGCGTGACCGGCACCGACGCTTCGGGTAACTCAGTGACCATCTCGAATAACGTCACCGTCGATCTGAGCAGCGTGGCGATCACCGTAGATACCATCGCGGTGGACGACATGATCAATGCCGCCGAAAAAGCGGCAGACCTGACGCTGACGGGGTCGACGCAAAATGTCGAAGCCGGTCAGACCGTGACCGTGAACTTCGCGGGCCACACCTATACCGCGACTGTGCAGGACAACGGCAGCTGGAGCGTGAAGGTTCCGGCAGGCGATATGACCAGCCTGAAAGACGGCGACGTGACCGCAACCGCCAGCGTCACCAACGTGGCGGGCAACAGCGCCAGC
>NZ_JBLYPL010000055.1:0-1234 GCF_051851855.1 Rahnella sp. ATs2
TGAATAGACCCTAGTTTCCTAGACTGTTCCGTGCCTCATGAACCAGGCACTTTCATAAGCTGCAGGGGGTTGATCCTCACAGGCACTGTGGCGGCGTTTAGCATTATAAAACATCTCGACATAATCGAAGATATCCGCCTTCGCTTCTTCCCTATTTTTATAGATCCGTTTCTTTATGCGTTCCCGTTTTAGCAACTGAAAAAAGCTTTCTGCCACTGCGTTGTCATGGCAATTACCCCGACGACTCATACTGCTTTTTAAATTGTGAGCTGTCATAAAATGCTGACATCTTTCGCTCGTATATTGAGAGCCCTGATCTGAATGGATTAATACTTCTGCCGTTGGTTTACGTCGCCATACCGCCATCAATAATGCATCCATTACTAACTCAGCGGTCATTCGTCCGCCCATGCTCCAGCCGATAACCCTGCGTGAGAAGAGATCAAGAACAACAGCCAGATACAGCCAACCCTCATGCGTCCTTATATAAGTCATGTCACTCACCCAATGCGTATTTGGGGTTGGGACAACGAACTGGCGTTCAAGGTAATTTGGACTGGCAAAAGAAGGCTTTCCGCCATCGTAATAGCGTCGTTTTCGGTATCCAGTCTGAGATGCTAGTTCAGCGAGCCTCATCAGGCGCGCGATCCTGTTACGTCCGACGCATTCACCCAGATCTTTCATATCGAGCCAGATTTTTCGATAGCCGTAAACCGTACCGCTTTCAAGCCACAGTTGTTTAATCAAGCCTGTTTGCCGTTCATCTTGCCGGGTACGCAAAGATTTAGGCCGCTTTAGCCACTGGTAATAACCGCTGTGATGGAGGCCAAGAACCAGGCATAACCTGCGTACAGCATAAAAGGACGACATTTTTTTAATGAAGGCGTACTTCAGCCTGACGTTCTTGCAAAGTACGCGGCGGCCTTTTTTAAGATATCCCGCTCTTCAGTTACTCGCTTAAGTTCTTGCCTGAGGCGCTTTACTTCATGCTGAAGTGCATCGTCCTGCTTACGCTGCGGCTCGGGCTTCTGGTAGCGCTTAACCCAGGCGTAAAGACTATTAGTGGATACACCAAGTCGAGAGGAGACCTCAGACACAGGGTACCCCTGCTCAGTGATCTGTTTTACGGCTTCAATTTTGAATTCTTCTGTGAACGTTTTGACTGACATAAACACTCCTTCATTAGGCCTCCATTATGAGGCAAAAAAGTGTCTACGAAACCCGGGTCTATTCA
>NZ_JBLYPL010000056.1:0-1135 GCF_051851855.1 Rahnella sp. ATs2
TGATCTGGCCCAGAGATCGTGGACACGCTGTTAAGCGAGTAAAATTGCTAACAGAGGTGCACTATGACTCAATCTACAGACCATAAAACCGCCAGAAATCGTTACCCTGATGCATTCCGTGAGCATGCCCTGGCACTGGCACTGCGGATCGGCGTTGCCAAAGCCGCCAGGGAGCTGAGTTTGCATGAGTCTCAGCTCTACGCCTGGCGTAAAAAACAGCAGCAAGCATTGACAAACTCCGAGCGGGAACAACAGCAACTCATTGAAATTGCAAAACTCAAACGCCAGTTGGCTGAACAGGCCGAGGAGTTAGCCATTCTCCAAAAGGCCGCGACGTACTTTGCCAAACGCCTGAAATGAGGTACGTCTTTATGCAACAGCATCAGGCTGATTTTCGTATTACCTGTATGGCCCGGGTCCTGGCTGTCAGCCGCAGCGGATTCTATGCCTGGCGTCAGCGAGCCGGGCAAAAAACACCTTCACCGTTACGGCGGGAACTCTGTGACAGCCGCGTCGCCAGCGCTTTTGTCGAGTATAAAAGCCGGTATGGTGCCCGCCGCTTATACCATGAATTGCGGGCAGAGGGCTGGGGTTACAACCGTAAAACGATAGCCGCCAGCCTGCGGCGACAAGGGCTGAAGGCGAAGGCGGCCAGGAAGTTCAAGGTCACAACAGATTCGAGTCACAAACGTCCAGTGGCCCCCAACCTGTTGAAGCAAGACTTTACCGCCACGGCCCCAAACCAGAAATGGGTGGGCGATATCACCTATTTGTGGACAGACGCAGGCTGGGTGTATCTGGCTGTGATGATAGACCTTTTTTCCCGCGCCGTAGTAGGCTGGGCAATGTCAGCACGGATGAAATCAGGTCTGGTCTGTGATGCGTTGCAGATGGCGCTGGGCCGACGGGATAATCCGTCTGGTGTGGTGGTTCACTCGGATGGTGGCGGACAGTACTGCTCAGATGACTACCAGAATATGATTAAAATCAGTCAGTTAAAATGCAGCATGAGCAGCACGGGCAATTGTTACGATAACGCGTGTGCAGAAAGTTTCTTCCACAGTCTGAAGGTCGAATTGATACACGGAGAACGGTTTACCGACCGCGAAACGCTGAAGTCGGAGGTGTTTAACTA
>NZ_JBLYPL010000057.1:0-1108 GCF_051851855.1 Rahnella sp. ATs2
GATCCTGCAGTTCTCAAACGCATGATGACCGCCATGATCCGTCATGAAAATGGCAGTCAGCCTTACAGCGAAAATGATATTGACAGCGGCATTAATACCTCAATGACCGATCCGCGATGGAAGGTGCGGCAAGGTGTAATAACCAGCTATGAGATTAATCAGCCGGACGGCGGGACTGAAACCAACATTAATACACCGGCACCGGCTTTAGCAGGGACCACAGCAGGTGGAAAAGAACCCAATATCAATGTACCAAGCCCCGGCTCATCAGGGTCACCTGGTGGTGGGATCAGCGCACAACAAGTTGCCGACGTTTTATCTAAAGTACTAAAAGACAATAAAAATGAGATTGAACTGACACTGATTGATGGCCGGACCGGTGAACGTAAAAAATTATCCGGCACCGGGGGCAAAGTGACCACGGCTATGCCGATGCCCTGACATATCAACCTGACCCGCTTCGGCGGGTTTTCTTTTTCTGGAGGACCCGATGCCACTGTTACAAAACGCGCTGTCTTCGCTGCTGGGTTTTTCTGGTGACAGCTGGAACTGGCAGGATCACATTCACCCGGCGTCATTTCGGGGCGTCCCCTTCGCCATCATTGATGCTGACGGTAACTTCGGTCGCCGGCAGGCCATCCATGAATACCCATACCGGGACACAGCCTGGGTTGAAGATTTAGGGCGCTCTACGCGTCGCCTGACCTTAAATGGTTTCATCATTCAGTCCAGCCTTATCTACAGCGCTGCAGATGTCATGACTCAGCGGGATAACTTGATAGCGGCGTGTGAAAGCCAGGGGGCGGGCACACTGGTACATCCAACGTTGGGGGAGTTAACCGTCAGCATTCCAGACGGCGGCCTTAAGTTGCGGGAAAGCAAAGATTCCGAACGGGTTTTTGAATTTTCTCTCACGGTCATTGAGTCCGGATTGCGGGTTTTCGCTGTCACGGGGGCTGAGTCGGCGGCTTCTACGGTACAGACCTCCTGGCTGGCGCTGGCATCAAAATCTGCGGCCACGTTTATTGCGGAGGTTAATTCTGATTTACGCACAGTGACGCAGGCAATAAAAACCCTTAAGAGCACGGCTTCATTCTGGACCAGCATG
>NZ_JBLYPL010000058.1:0-1034 GCF_051851855.1 Rahnella sp. ATs2
TTCACGTTGTCACCAGGCATTACCATCTCAACGCCTTCTGGCAGTTCGATAGTACCGGTCACGTCAGTTGTACGGAAGTAGAACTGTGGACGGTAGCCTTTGAAGAATGGAGTATGACGACCACCTTCATCTTTGCTCAGGATGTACACTTCAGAATCAAACTTGGTGTGTGGTTTGATTGAACCTGGTTTAGCCAGAACCTGACCACGTTCGATGTCTTCACGTTTGATACCACGCAGCAGAACACCAACGTTCTCACCAGCACGGCCTTCGTCCAGCAGTTTGCGGAACATTTCAACGCCAGTACAAGTAGACTTAACAGTGTCCTTGATACCTACGATTTCAACTTCTTCGCCAACTTTAACGATACCGCGCTCTACACGACCGGTAACAACTGTACCACGACCGGAGATGGAGAATACGTCTTCGATTGGCAGCAGGAATGGCTTATCGATAGCACGCTCTGGCAATGGAATGTAGCTGTCCAGTGCTTCTGCCAGTTCGATGATTTTCGCTTCCCAAGTTGCATCGCCTTCCAGTGCTTTCAGCGCTGAACCTTTGATGACCGGGATGTCGTCGCCTGGGAATTCGTAAGCAGACAGAAGTTCACGAACTTCCATTTCTACCAGTTCCAGCAGCTCTTCATCATCAACCATGTCGCATTTGTTCATGAACACGATCATGTATGGAACGCCAACCTGGCGACCCAGCAGGATGTGCTCACGAGTCTGAGGCATAGGGCCGTCAGTTGCAGCAACAACCAGGATAGCGCCGTCCATCTGAGCAGCACCGGTGATCATGTTTTTCACGTAGTCGGCGTGCCCTGGGCAGTCAACGTGCGCGTAGTGACGAGTCGGGGTGTCATATTCAACGTGGGAAGTGTTGATGGTGATACCACGAGCTTTTTCTTCTGGTGCGTTATCGATCTGGTCGAATGCGCGTGCAGAACCGCCGTAGGTTTTAGCCAGAACGGTAGTGATTGCTGCAGTCAGGGTAGTTTTACCGTGGTCGACGTGGCCGATAGTACCAACGTT
>NZ_JBLYPL010000059.1:0-1009 GCF_051851855.1 Rahnella sp. ATs2
CTTACCGATGAGGCGCTGGAAAAGTTATCTCCCGAAGAGCTGCGGGCTGAGCTCCGTTACCTGCGTGCAGAGAATGCCTACCTAAAAAAGCTAAAGGCCTTAGTTCAAAGCGAGAAAAACGGCAAAAAGCCGCAATAATCAGTGAGCTAAGGCGTAATTATGCGCTTAGTGACCTTCTGCGTGCAGCGGGGATGTCCCGCAGTACGTGGTATCACAATATGAACGCGCTGAAGCGAGTGGACAGGCATGCCGGACTGAAAGACAAAATCAGAGAGATATACCACCATCATAAAGGACGTTATGGTTACCGCAGGATCACGCTCTCACTGAGAAAGCAGGGGCTGCTGGTGAACCATAAAACAGTACAGCGGCTGATGGCAGAGGTGTCGCTCCGGTCGCTTATCAGGGTGAAGAAATATCGCGCCTGGAAAGGGGAAGCGGGCAAGGCAGCCTCCAACATCCTGAGTCGGGACTTCAGTGCATCAAAAGCCAACGAAAAGTGGGTTACGGATGTTACAGAGTTCTCGATACAGGGTAAAAAGTTGTACCTGTCACCGGTTCTCGATCTTTTTAACCGGGAAATCATCTCATACAGCCTGTCGGAAAGACCGGTGATGGAAATGGTGAATACCATGCTGCGTGATGCGTTCGCAAAGCTCAGTCCAGAAGATGCCCCGTTGTTGCACTCGGATCAGGGTTGGCAGTATCGAATGGCAGCCTATCAGGCAAAATTAAAGGCAGAGGGCATAACGCAAAGTATGTCGCGTAAAGGAAACTGCCTGGATAATGCTGTAATGGAGAACTTCTTCGGTACGCTGAAATCGGAGTGTTTTTACCTGAGCCAGTTCGGGAGTCTCAGGGAACTGAGGGAGGCGATAGAGGGGTATATCCATTACTACAACAACGAAAGAATAAGCCTGAAATTAAAAGGCCTGAGTCCGGTAGAATACCGAACCCAGGCCCTGAAAGCCGCTTAACATGAACTGTCCAACTTTATGGGGTCAGTCCA
>NZ_JBLYPL010000060.1:0-892 GCF_051851855.1 Rahnella sp. ATs2
AGCCGGTCAGGTGGTAACCATCACCCTGAACGGCAAAGATTACACCGCGACCGTCGGCACCGACGGCACCTGGAGCACTTCAGTTCCGGCGGCAGACGCCTCGGCGCTGACTGACGGCACGTACTCTGTGAACGCCACGGTGAAAGATGTCGCCGGTAACAGCAGCAGCGTCAGCGGTTCGGTGCTGGTGGATATCACCGCGCCGGTCGTCAGCGTGAATACGGTGGCGGGCGACGATGTGATCAACGCGGCGGAGCATCAGCAGAACCTGATGATCTCCGGCGGTTCCACAGGCGTTCCGGCGGGCGGGCTGGTGACCGTTGACATCGACGGCTACAGCTACACGGCAGCCGTTGATGCCAATGGCAACTGGAGCGTCGGGGTTCCTGCTAACGTGGTCAGCACCCTGACCGACGGAAGCTATACCGTAACGGCTTCTGTGAAAGATGCCGCAGGCAACGACGGTTCCGTGACCCGCGACGTCACTGTCGACACCGTTGCGCCGGTTCTGACTATTAATACCGTTGCGGCTGACGACGTGATTAACGCCATCGAAAAAGGCGAAGCGCTGACCGTCAGCGGCACCAGCAACGGTACCGACGGCAGCGTGATTACGCTGAACCTCAACGGGCAGAACTACACCGCAACGGTTACTAACGGCGTGTGGACGCTGAACGTTCCGGCATCCGACGTCGCGAAACTCGGCGAAGCGGATTACACCCTGACCGCCAGCAGCACCGACGCGGCAGGTAACACCGGCAGCGCGACGCACGACATTCTGGTCGACAGTTCGCTGCCGTCCGTCAGCATCAGCCCGGTGGCGACAGACAACATCGTTAACGCGACGGAAATCAACGCCGATCAGACCATAAGCGGCAAGGTCACCAAAGCG
>NZ_JBLYPL010000061.1:0-838 GCF_051851855.1 Rahnella sp. ATs2
CATGGGGAGGCTGGTTAATCTGGGCATCCATCTGGGGACCACCGACCGGGCCGGTGACATTAATTATTCACAGTGAAATTGACCGGCCTATACGGGGATTTAGTGTGAATGGCGTGGCGGGATCGAATGCATTTGCACATGGCGGTGGGGGCGCGACCTGTTGTGGCAGTATCAGCGGAAAGACGGCGGAAGTTGTCTGGACAGTTGATTACACCCTTGCGCAATATCAGGCAGGAACTCGTACTGAAATCCATAAAATAATCATGCCTCTTCCCGAACGCAAATGGGAAGAAAATTATCTGCATGTTTATTTCCTTCCTGCAGATAAGGTCCGTTTGTGGTGGGGTACAGGATTTATTCATCCGAAGGCTGAAGAACTCCCAGATGCAGTAAACGGTAAATAAAAGTTATGGCGGGGAATAAAATGGATTTTTTTAAAAGACTGGAAAAAATAGACGGAGCTGTTAACCGCGGCTACGCGCGCTGGGGTAAATGGCTGGGCGCAGGATTATTATTGTTCATACTGGGATGGGGAGGCTGGTTAGTCTGGGCATCCATCTGGGGGCCACCGACCGGACCGGTGACATTAATTATTCACAGCGAAATTGACCGGCCTATACGGGGATTTAGTGTGAATGGTGTAGCGGGGCCCAATGCATTTGCTCATGGTGGGGGTAAAACAACGTGTTGTGGCAGTATCAGCGGGAAGACGGCGGAAGTTGTCTGGACAGTTGATTACACTCTTGCGCAATATCAGGCAGGAATTCGTACTGAAATCCATAAAGTAATCATGCCTCTTCCCGAACGCAAATGGGGTGAGAATGATTTGCACGTTCAC
>NZ_JBLYPL010000062.1:0-831 GCF_051851855.1 Rahnella sp. ATs2
TTCCAGCATTTTTAATTTCGACAAGATTGTTTAGTGTTTGAAGGAAATCATTTGCGCTATTCGCTTTTAGGGCAGTGATTAAGTTGGTGATTATCGTGGCGGTATCGCCATTATCTAAAACATCATTTCCGCTCGAGTTCGCGATGAATTGAGCTAACACATAGCTCATAACCGTAGCTTGACGGATGGCTTTATTTATTTGCGCAGAACTTGCTTTGCCAGATTGGAAGCCGCTCAACAGAGCTGCAAGGGCTTCATAGTCAGCCTGCGCCGTGACATTCGCGCCAGCGCCAATACCAAATGGTTTAAAGTTATTTGTAGCCATTATAATTTTTTCTCCCATGCGCCATCGTCAAATCCGGCTATGTAGTCATTATCCATATCAAACCCAAAAAATTTATTTCCGACAGATGGGGTTTCAACAGATGGTGTTTGTATATCGCCTGCCCACACGCCGGCAGCTTTGACTGTCAAATATCCCTGCCTGATCGCCGCAATAAGTTCGAGCGAAACATTAGAAATATCGGTTTCCGGAAATACCCACACTGAAATAGTCATGTCCTGGTTATCAACGATCTGCATCGTCAAGCCAGAACCGGCCAACGCCGTGTCGAGGATCGTCGGCAATGTTTCGTTTGTTCCATTCCAGTGATTAATTGCAATTTTTGCTTTGAGGATGATTCTGTAAGTTTCATCGCTCAAGTTCGTAAATCCAGCGTCAGGGTCATAGGGGCCTTGCCAAACACCCTGATCGAATCCCAAACCATCCGTGTCAAAGGAAAAATAAATACCGGAGATAGGCTGGCTGACCACTCGCGTTCTGCCAATCCA
>NZ_JBLYPL010000063.1:0-741 GCF_051851855.1 Rahnella sp. ATs2
G
This sequence comes from Rahnella sp. ATs2, assembly GCF_051851855.1. Taxonomy (NCBI): domain Bacteria; kingdom Pseudomonadati; phylum Pseudomonadota; class Gammaproteobacteria; order Enterobacterales; family Yersiniaceae; genus Rahnella; species Rahnella sp. ATs2. The sequence goes on from NZ_JBLYPL010000063.1 coordinate 2, forward strand.
TTTAGTGTGAATGGTGTGGCTGGACCCAATGCGTTTGCACATGGCGGTGGGGGGGCAACCTGTTGTGGCAGTATCAGCGGGAAGACGGCGGAAGTTGTCTGGACTCTTGATATAACGCATGAACAATATCTTAAGGGTATGCGTCTCGAAAAACGACGTGTGGTTATGCCTATCCCCGAACGCAAATGGGAAGAAAATTATCTGCACGTTTATTTTCTTCCTGCAGATAACGTCCGTTTGTGGTGGGGAACCGGATTTATTCATCCGAAGGCTGAAGAACTCCCAGATGCAGTAAATGGTAAATAAAAGTTATAGCGGGGCATAAAATGGATTTTTTTAGAAGACTGGAAAAAATAGACGGAGCCGTTAATCGCGGCTATGCGCGCTGGGGTAAATGGCTGGGCGCAGGATTATTATTGTTCATACTGGGATGGGGAGGCTGGGTAGTCTGGGCATCCATCTGGGGTCCACCGACCGGGCCGGTGACATTAATTATTCACAGCGAAATTGACCGGCCTATCCGGGGATTTAGTGTGAATGGCGTGGCTGGATCGAATGCATTTGCACACGGCGGTGGGGGCGCGACCTGTTGTGGCAGTGTCAGCGGAAAGACGGCGGAAGTTATCTGGACAGTTGATTACACCCTTGCGCAATATCAGGCAGGAGTACGTACTGAAATCCATAAAGTAATGATTCCTCTCCCTGAACGCAAATGGGGTGAGAATGATTTGCACGTTCAT
>NZ_JBLYPL010000064.1:0-622 GCF_051851855.1 Rahnella sp. ATs2
CGCAGATGCATCAGGCGACCGGTGGCATCATCGATGTAAACCAACAGGCAGCACTTGGAGGCACGTCCTTCAAACCAGTCGTGGTGTGAACCGTCGATTTGAATGAGTTCACCCAAACAGTCGCGTCGATAACGGGGCTGATAAACTCGCGGTCGTCGATGGGCATGCGGCACCCAGAGACCGTCGGCAGTCATCCAGCAGCGCAACGTCTCGACAGAAACGGAAATCCCATGGCGCTCCTGAAGCTTTTCTGCGGCAAGTGTGGGGCCAAAACCGACGTAATTTTCACGTAGCAGCGTCAGTATCCGATGGCGCAGTGCAACATCAACGCGATGAGTTCCGGGCATACCGCGACGAGTGTTCGTCAGCCCGGCAGCACCGGACTCCCGGAAGCGGTTCATCAGACGCTGTACCTGACGTTCAGTGAGATCCAGCTGAGAGGCGGCATCACGGCGACGCAGACGCTTTTCAACAACGGCCTGGATCACCGGCAAGCGGTGAAGTTCTTTATTGGACATGGTTACCAGCATCAGAAGAGATCTCCCAGAAAGGTGGAAAATGCGCCGTATCTGGGTGACATTATAAACTAGCTAAAAAGTGACATTATCAAATGGGACTTACA
>NZ_JBLYPL010000065.1:0-616 GCF_051851855.1 Rahnella sp. ATs2
TGGCAACACAGGCAGTGCAGATCGCGAGATCAACATCGACGCCGGTCTGCCGGGTCTGCGTATCAACACCGTGGCGGGCGACGATGTGGTCAACAGCATCGAGATCCAGCAGAACCAGATCGTCAGCGGCACCAGTACCGATATCGCAGCGGGCAGCAGTGTTACCGTGACCATCAACGGCGTCGATTATCAGGCGACCGTTGGTGCGAATGGCGCGTGGTCTGCGGCGGTTCCGGCAGCGGACGTGGCGAACTGGCCAGCGGGTCAGCTTGCGATTAGCGTGACCGGCACCGATGCTTCGGGCAACAGCGTAACCATCTCGAACAACGTCACCGTGGATCTGAGCAGCGTGGCGATCACCGTGGATACCATCGCGGTGGACGACATCATTAACGCAGCAGAAAAAGCGGCAGACCTGACGCTGACGGGGTCGACGCAAAATGTCGAAGCCGGTCAGACCGTGACCGTAAACTTTGCGGGTCATACGTACACCGCGACTGTGCAGGACAACGGCAGCTGGAGCGTGAAGGTTCCGGCAGGCGATATGACCAGCCTGAAAGACGGCGACGTGACCGCAACCGCCAGCGTTACCAATGTAGCGGGCAACAGCGCGAGT
>NZ_JBLYPL010000066.1:0-554 GCF_051851855.1 Rahnella sp. ATs2
AAGAGCAGAAATTTTTTCTATTTCACCTCCAGTCATCCATCCATTCCAAAACTCAACAATACCTTTGCTAATATTGCTCATAGCATGACCGATATCGAATGCTTTGATGTCGCTATGAGTTCGTAGAATATAAGCTTTCATATAACGTTCTTTCATGGGTCTGATATTAGGCATCACGCGATTTTCCCATACCATATCGGCCTGCTGCCATTGAGGGGTTTTTCGGGCATTAAGCGGCAGTTCACGTTTATATCTTGCCAGGGCTTCTTCATGGGCATCGATATAGGCAATGATGGCATCACGGGTTTCGGCATAATGTTCTGCTGAGATGAATTTTTCTAAAAAGTAACATTCCTGCGGATGTAAAATACCCATTATTCTTTTCCTTTTTTATTTATCCGTCACTTCCTTGCCAATAATAGTAACCGGTTACAATCAAAACCGGTTACATGCACAAAAGTCATTCAGCTGTTTATAAAAACGCTGCCCTTATCATCCCGCTCCAGCAGTGACCAAAGCGTACGGTGAAGCTTGCTTTCTTTATCTTCATATTT
>NZ_JBLYPL010000067.1:0-554 GCF_051851855.1 Rahnella sp. ATs2
GAATATGAAGATAAAAAAGGCAAGCTTCATCGTACGCTTTGGTCACTGCTGGAGCGGGATGATAAGGGCAGCGTTTTTATAAACAGCTGAATGACTTTTGTGCATGTAGCCGGTTTTGATTTAAACCGGTTACTGTGATTAACAAGGACGTGACGGATAAATCCAAAAGGAAAAGAATAATGGGTATTTTACATCCGCAGGAATGTTACTTTTTAGAAAAATTTATCTCAGCAGAACATTATGCCGAAACCCGTGACGCCATCATTGCCTATATCGATGCCCATGAAGAAGCCCTGGCAAGATATAAACGGGAGATGCCTCTCAATGCCCGCAAACTCCCTCAATGGCAACAGGCTGATGTCGTATGGGAAACTCGTGTAATGCCAAATATTCGTGATTTAAGGGAGCACTTCAGTAAACGATATATCCAACGTAGTCATAATAACCCAGAAGCATTTAGAATGGGCAATGCAATGGGATATATTCAAAAAGGTATTGTGGACTTTTGGAATGGATGGATGACCGAATATGAAATAGAACAAATACCTGCTCTC
>NZ_JBLYPL010000068.1:0-505 GCF_051851855.1 Rahnella sp. ATs2
GGCATTAGTGACCTTGCCGCTGATGGTCTGATCGGCGTTAATTTCAGTCGCGTTAACGATGTTGTCTGTCGCCACCGGGCTGATGCTCACGGACGGCAATGAACTGTCGACCAGAATGTCGTGCGTCGCGTTGCCGGTGTTGCCCGCCGCGTCGGTACTGCTGGCGGTCAGGGTGTAATCCGCTTCGCCGAGTTTCGCGACGTCGGAAGCCGGAACGTTCAGCGTCCACGCGCCGTTGCTGACGGTCGCAGTGTAGTTCTGGCCGTTGAGGTTCAGCGTAATCACGCTGCCGTCGGTACCATTGCTGGTGCCGCTGACGGTCAGCGCTTCGCCTTTTTCGATAGCGTTAATGACGTCGTCGGCTGCAACGGTATTGATAGTCAGAACCGGCGCAATGGTATCAACCGTGACGTCGTGTGTAATTGAACCGTCGTTACCTGCGGCATCTTTGACGCTTGCGCTGATGGTGTAGGAACCGTCGGTCAGCGTGCTGACTACATTTGCC
>NZ_JBLYPL010000069.1:0-443 GCF_051851855.1 Rahnella sp. ATs2
TAGCGTGTAATACGCTACAAGACGTGATCCTTAATACCCCCGCCCTCACAGGCGGGGGTATTTTTTTAATAAAAGAGATTTTTTAATAAAGGAGTTTTTTGTAATAAGAAAGACTCACGTCATCCGCTGAACTAACGCCACAATTGCACGTATTTCATCAAATACGCTACCGAAATAAAAATAACACAAAAACCTGTTTAGTCATTTTTCCTTCCACCGATATTTATTATATGCGAACGGAATGACGCATCACTCAATTTAAATACAGTTGCAGTGTTACATTATAAATACCCGAGGAAATCTCAATGGCACAAGTTATTAATACCAACTCCCTGAGCCTGGTAGCACAGAACAACCTGAATAAATCTCAGTCTTCACTGGGTACCGCTATCCAGCGTTTATCTTCCGGCGTGCGTATTAACAGCGCGAAAGACGATGCCGCA
>NZ_JBLYPL010000070.1:0-423 GCF_051851855.1 Rahnella sp. ATs2
TTTAGAACCGACGCTCAGTTTGGTGGCGACTTTAGTGGCGTCGAAACCGTCCATGCCTAAGGTGGTGGAGTTCATTTTGCTCAGGTTGATTTCGATGGTCTGACCGTCGTTAGAACCGACCTGAATGTTCAGGGTCTGGTCTGAGCTCAGGACTTTCACGCCGTTGAACTCAGTCTGTTCAGAGATACGGTTGATTTCAGCCAGACGCGCGTCGATTTCGTCCTGGATGGACTTGCGGTCAGATTCTGAGTTGGTGCCGTTCTGAGACTGCACAGCCAGACGACGGATGTTCTGCAGGTTGTCGTTGACTTCGTTCAGTGCGCCTTCGGTGGTCTGCGCAATGGAGATACCGTCGTTGGCGTTACGGGAAGCCTGCGTCAGACCGTTGATGTTAGAAGTGAAACGGTTGCTGATCGCCTGACC
>NZ_JBLYPL010000071.1:0-379 GCF_051851855.1 Rahnella sp. ATs2
GAAAGTAACGAGCAGAAATACCTTAATAGGCTTGTAGCTCAGGTGGTTAGAGCGCACCCCTGATAAGGGTGAGGTCGGTGGTTCAAGTCCACTCAGGCCTACCAATTCGTCCTCATGCTGCGTTGTCGTCACACTCGTTTGCACTTGCAAACGTCGTATGAACTCCGCCTTGCCTGAGAACAAATTGGCTAACTCATCTTGCTGGTGTGTTAGTGATTAAGGTATCTGTAAGTGACTGTATGGGGCTATAGCTCAGCTGGGAGAGCGCCTGCCTTGCACGCAGGAGGTCAGCGGTTCGATCCCGCTTAGCTCCACCATTACCGTACAGCCCCTAAATAATACTTCAGAGTGTATTGGAAACAGTATGCTGCGAAGTATT
>NZ_JBLYPL010000072.1:0-309 GCF_051851855.1 Rahnella sp. ATs2
TCCCCTTCGCAGGGGAGGGAGTTGACAGTGTTTCACTTTGCACCGCGAGCGGGTTTTGCCCTGCTCCTCCCCCTGCGAAGGGGGAGGACGGGAGGGGGTTTTAAGGGCTAACATCCTGTTTAAACAAACCTTAACATCAGTTTTTGACCTTAATACCCCACCCTAACCCTCCCCTTCGCAGGGGAGGGAGTTGACAGTGTTTCACTTTGCACCGCGAGCGGGTTTTGCCTTGCTCCTCCCCCTGCGAAGGGGGAGGACGGGAGGGGGTTTTAAGGGCTAACATCCTGTTTAAACAAACCTTAACATCAG